>CALCRE010000065.1 GCA_937894465.1 uncultured Clostridia bacterium | reverse complement strand
ATTGAATCCTGCTATTTCGCAATTGTCCACCGTGACACCGTCAGACAGGACGGAAATGCCTGTCGTCAAAAATGATATGCCTCTCCAATCCCTCATTTGTGTTTCCGGTCCTTGAATCGTAAGGCCGGTGATACGGCAATTTTCACCGACTTCAATCAAAGGCATTGAAGTAAAAGCAGTTGAAATTATCATACCCCCTGAGGATTCCCCGGATCCCCGGTCCGAAGCCAAAGTGACACCGTCATTTAATCGGATTATATAATTTTCCGCTATAACAAATTCCGTCATATCGATTTTTGCATCACTTGCAATAAAGATTACATCTTTATTCTTTGCTTGGCTTACAGCCAAAACAAGCTCGTCGGAAGTTCTAACGGTAAATGTTCCTTTTTTGACAGAATCCTTGATTCCTTTTCCACCTCCAATTGGGTTTTCAACGGGAAGGGCCCCACACAACTCATCATTCAAAGAAACATTCAGGTAAGGTATGTAATCATAATACTTGCCCACACCTTCCATCTCAGACAAGACCATATTCAACCGATCAGTAAAACCTTCTTCATCAATAGATCCGGTATTAAAATTGTAATTAAGAATTTCTATCGTTCTCAATAACTCAAAAGGTTGAATTTGAAAGCTCCTTGCCGTCACTAACCCCAAATTGGAAAAGGGTTTTCCTTCTTTTTCAATAATTTCCATTTCTTTCGGTTTATCAGTCTCTTTCGCAGTTTGGCTTGTACTTCCGGCTGTTGTTCCGGTTTCAGTCACTACATCTTCACCACCTGTTTGGCTTTGACAAGCAGTAAATACAAATCCCATAACCATCGCTGTCACTAATACAAAGCTGATCAGTATCCTCTTATTACCTTTCATAGTTGGTCTCCTTAAAGCTACAGATTAAAAAACTCCTTCGGATTGTCATAAAGCATCCTTTTTCCAATGTGCAAAGCTTCATCCATACCGATATATCCTTTATAAACCTTGTTGGCCAAGGCTAGTGCTATATTCTCTTTCGCCATATACAAATGCCCGCATACACCTTCGACAAAGCAATAGTCCCCGCCAAATCCGAATATCTTGTTCATAGGTATAGTGTCAATCAATTCTTCAATCAATCGGACGGTAAATTCCCTTGATATGATATGTGTCCAGCAAAGGTCCACAAAAACATTTCGAAAGTTCTTGGCAATAGCGCACAGTTCCCCGCTATAGGGATATCCACCGTGAAATAAATCAAACCTTACAGTGGGATATTCCATAAACAAATTGATTAAATGAGTCGGGTTGGCATTTGTTATATAATTGCCGTTTCTTTCCTGTAGACCTGTATGGATTTGAACCGGGAGATTCTGCTCGGCGGCACATTGTACAAGTATGTGCATCAAGTAGTCTTCAAGAGGCTTTAGTTCAAGGTTTGCATCACATAGCCGGTTCCACCCGTATTTTGCCCTGATCGCCAACACACTGTCAAATATCCGCTCCGCATCAAAAAAGCTTGTCTTGTCATATTTTAAGATCCGTTCATATGCCATTGCAGTCTTGATACAAACAATACCGTATACTTTCTTGTAACGCGCAACGGCACGGTTTATATATTCCACCCAGTCCGAGAGGCCGGTGACGGTGATATTGTTTTGTTTTTCCACCTCTGCAATCACATCCACGGACTCGAACTTGATGTACCGATCCATTCGGATTGCCGAACGGAAAAATTCCTTGTCACACCGGATGTCACTGTCCAGTATACTGACCTCTATATTGCATAAGTCTTTCAATACATGTTTGTAGAAACCTTTTTTGTTGCATTCTTTCATCTTGGCATCAATCAAAAGATAGGTATCCTCGTTGATGTCATCAATACCGTAGATGCCTTTCGTAGCTGAGATTAAGGATTTACAATAAGTTGTATTCCTTGCTCTTTCCCAGTAGGGCTTAAAAACCGACCACTTCTTTTCCATGTCGGTAGAATCACCGGTTAAAAAGGCAAGTTCATTATCTCCCATACCGGAAGATACAAGGTCACTGGAGGCATAATGGATTAGGTAGGTGTTAAATAGATCCACTGTCCGATTCAATCGAACATCTTCACTTTCCAGGTGTTCATGGGTATCAATTACCGGCACCTTGTTGATGTGCTCTAGTATCTCCATATAGATCTTTTTGTGATTCATCTTCATTCCTCCAAACTTTGGCACTTTTCTTTACACCATTATATACTAACTTCCTCACTAAAAAATGAGTACATTTTTTTGTGATAATCTTATAAGCCCACTTCTCCACAGAAAAACGAGTACTTTTTTCTACTACAATGTATATATGGTTAGTAAATATGACAAGCCAGTCATGTTATTATCCTTCTTGTTGCTTAAGCTGTTAGAATGTAGGTAGTAATTGGTCAGGCCCCTTTTTTCTTGGACTCCGCGTCCGTACCACAGACTGCCAACCAGCTCCTCATTCGCAGCATTCGTTTTATGCAGGTTGAACTGCTTTTTACCAGCACGTTCGTGTCACACCACAGTAGATTGAATAGGCAATGAGTAAAGCTGAATTCCATTGCTAAAATAATTTTAAGGAGTGACGTATATGAACGCAGTAGGTATTGATATTTCCAAAGGTAAAAGTATGATCGCCATCCTTCGTCCTTGCGGTGAAATAGTAGCTAATCCATTTGAGATTTGTCATACTTCTACCGAAATCAATGATTTGGTGGAACACATCCAAACTCTCGAAGGTGATACTAAAATCGTTATAGAGCACACCGGCCGTTATTATGAACCAATGGCTCGTTGTCTTACTAAAGCCGGTCTTCATGTCAGTGCAGTTAATCCAAAACTTATTAAGGATTTTGGAACCAATTCACTTCGCAAAGTCAAAACAGACAAGGCGGATTCTGTAAAGATCGCCCGATATGCTCTTGACAACTGGAGTGATCTGCGACAGTATAGCATTATGGATGAATTGCGTAATCAATTAAAAACTATGAACCGACAGTTTAACTTCTATACGAAGCAGAAAACCGCTTTAAAAAACAATCTTATCGGTATCCTTGACCAAACATATCCAGGCGCTAATACCTTCTTTGACAGCCCTGCCCGTAGTGACGGGAACCAAAAGTGGATTGATTTTGCATCTACCTATTGGCATGTCGACTGTGTGCGAAAGAAGTCTCTTTCTGGATTTACAGAGCATTATCGGAAATGGTGTAAACGCAAAGGATATAACTTTCAACCTAATAAACCGAAAGAAATATACTCAGTTTCAAAAGACTTGATAACAATTCTTCCGAAAGATACCATGACAAAAATGCTTGTTATGCAGGCTGTTGGGCAATCAAACCTGGTTTCTAAAACAGTTGAAGAGCTTCGCAGTCAAATGAATCAAGTTGCAGCACAACTACCTGAATACCCTGTTGTAATGGCCATGAAAGGTGTCGGTACATCCCTTGGTCCTCAACTCATAGCCGAGATAGGTGATGTTACTCGTTTCACTCATAGAGGAGCCCTTACAGCATTTGCCGGAGTGGATCCCGGTGCTAATCAATCAGGGACTTACGAACAACATAGTGTTCGCACATCAAAACGTGGTTCTGCCCAACTTCGTAAAACTTTATTTTTAGTTATGGATGTGTTGATCAAGACATCTCCGGTAGATGATCCGGTTTATGCTTTTATGTCTAAAAAACGTTCCGAGGGTAAACCTTATTATGTCTATATGACAGCAGGATCTAATAAGTTTTTGCGTATTTACTATGGTCGTGTGAAAGAATATTTGGCTTCACTTTCATAGTAAAGTAATTTACAACTACATACATTTTTTTGGGGTCAGCGTAATGCATGATCTAATTTTGTATGCCCATTAACTGATAAAACATTTGCTAAAACATTTTTATAAATATTATCAATTACCTCTTGACTTTTTATTTGCAGGCTGTGGTAATCTTATATATCAGCAAATTGTAGCAAACAAATAATAATTAGAAAAAATCACCAATTATTCACACTGCCTGCACACTCTCCTTCCGGCTCAATACAGGTTATAAAATGGTATGGACATGCCAGTAGATTATGGTATAATCAATTTGTTAAATTAAGTTTAACAAATTAAAGCATCGTAGCTACGTATAAACTTGGGATCAATCAATCTGTTTCGTACATAAGGGGGGGGACCCGGAGCACACTGTCTGTTGACAACGTTTGAAAAGTTGAATGATCATAGAACAAGGTAAATTATTGATTGTGAATTTTTTGAAAGAATACGATGTTTACATCAGGGGGAGGCAGCATGAACGAAAGTCAAAACGTGCAACAATACGACGATGAAATCGAACTACGAGAAATCATTATGGCTTTGTGGAAGAGAAAAATAATGATCATAGCCCTTACATTAATAGGAGCAATATTAGCCGGAATTTTTAGTTTTTTTATTTTGTCACCTAGTTATGAAACCAAATTAAACCTTGTCATCAATATGCCGGCTCAATATTCAACCAAATATGGCGATTACACGTTACCCATCACAACCAATCAACAGTACCTGAATCTTATAACAAGCAATGACGTCTTATTAGCTACCATCGATAATATGGCTTATGAAGAAGCCTCCGTGGAAAACATGAAAAAGAGAATCTCCATAGCTGAAAACAAGGAAAAGGAATCCAATATTTTTGAAGTAACTGTTTCTGCCAATAACCCGATAGAATCATTACAATTAGCGCAGTCATTGTATGGGAATTATACAAATTTTATCGATGCAATGACAAAAGAGAGAGCCGTCAATTTTTACATAAATCACTTTAAAGTGCAGAAAGAAAAGCTGGAAAACTCTTTGGACAGCGTAAAAGAAACATTAAGAAGAAATGAAGAGTTGTTAGCTCAAACACCGCAAATCATTGAAACAAATTCCAACTTGGAAATACAATCCCCGTTGGGTAATACAGGCGATTATGTGGTACCTATTGAAACTGTTAATCCTAACTATATAAAAATTGAAAGCGATATTATCTCTAACAAGCAATCCATCAATGGCATTGAAAACACAATGAGAAAATACAACGATTATATACAGGAGTTGGATGTTGAAATGTCAGCCATCAAAGAATATTACAGTACCGGACAAGCTGACAAGCTCAATTCGAGTGTAATAGGGATGGTGGATACATATGTATACCTTCCTTCGCCACCTGTGGCACCCACCCAAAAATCAAGCCCTCACAACGTAAGAAATGTTGCCATCGGAGGTGTCCTCGGGGCAATGATCGGCGTTATGCTTGCTTTGTTCGTAGCATACTGGAAAAAGGAATCCTATAAATAAGGACGATATAAAGGATAAAAACATATTAAGCCTCTATTTTCTATCGTAGATGCACATAAAAAGGGCTGCCGTACCAACAACTATACGACAGCCTTTCTTATGCATATAAGCTTAATATTGGTTTTTTGATTAAATGTTTTTTAATACAACGGTCCCTTGATCTTGAACTTGTCACCCGTGCTGTACTTTTCATATTCATCCAGGTTATACACTTCGTCTACTAATTTTTGCATTCCTGCAGCATACAGTTGATCGATGTATTGGGTCCATTCCGTATTGAAGTTGGCAATTTCACCGTTCAAAGCACGGGCTTTGAAATCAGAGATGATCGGATTCATTTGAGGATCCAATTCAGCTTTTAAATCGATATATTTCTTGTATAGCGTTTCTCCCATATAAATTGAAGAAACATATTTTTCCGGAACACATGCATACTTTTCATACAAGTCGTAAGCGTACATATATGCCGGCAATGACCAATAACCGTCTTTTAAAGCAGCTTCCGATTCAAGACCGGATGTAGGCCAACGTAGCATCCAACCGGCAAAGGGACAAGTGTTGCTTCTTCTGTATTCTTGAGGAAGTTGTGCTGCAGGGGTAATGATTTTAGAACTCTTGAAAGGCTCCCCTGCCCATTTCCAATGGATTCCTTCAATACCGTAAACATACCTGTTGTATGTTGCTTCATCGGTATACATTATATAGTTTAATATTTCCAGAATTCTTGCCAACTTTTCATCGGATACTTCTTTGCCGATCATTTCGGTTCTGCTTAATCCCACTCCAAAAGTATCGATGCTATATGTCATATCCACCGCTTTTCCTTCGGGACCGTGGAACATGGGGCCGATGACAAAGCGAGCGTCTTCATCCACTCCTAAGTAAATACTTTGGGGCGGATAACCGATGAACAGGTCACTGGTAGGTTGCAAGTAGCTGTCCCTGTGTATTTGCATAACACCTACCTTATTTGTTGCAGCAATCTGGTGAAACTCCGTTACCCAACTGGTTGCTCCCGGCAAGGGGCGCATATATCCTTTTTGCAGATTTTCAGAAATCCAAGCCAAATAATCTCTGTACGGTGTGTAAGCAATCTTTGGAACCACGTCACCGGTCACCGGATCCTTGTAAAGATAATCCGGATGGTGAACAAATCCAAAAAGCCCTTCTTGAGTCATGTTAACGTTTGCGCATTCCGGTATGTAGACCATTCCGTATGTATCGTCTTCTCCGTTACCGTCGGGATCGTCTTCAGTAAACTTTCTTAAAATGTCGTTTGTCTCTTCAAAAGTAAAAGTTCCTTCACCGAAATATACATTGTCGTTAAACTTTTCATAACCTGCCGTGGGGATCTTCACTTGCTTTAGTGTACTTTCATCCAAGCCGTATCCGATTGCTTCGAGCCAATCCATATTGATACAAGTTCCATCATAGAAGTACTGTGCGGAAGCAAAACCGATATGAGTGATACCGTAATACTCATCGGTTGTACCTTCCACCAGGTTATACTTGTAACCAATGGGCATCATTTCAAGCAATCCGTACATACCGGGAAGATGTTTTCTAATCATATCCAAAGGAATGGAACGGATCAGATCTTCTTTATACATATCTGCAGGTTGTCTCGGTCCTGCAGGCATGAACATAAAATCGGGGATATCTCCTGCGGCGACAAGAGCGGCCATGGCTTCCCTGTCGTTATAGGAGTCCATCGGCCACATATCGATGTCCACATTGAATCTTTCTTCAAGCTCCAATTCGTCCCATCTGCCTTCTACCCAGTCTTTGTTCATCTCGGTCAACCAACTGATCTCAAAGAACTCCTTAAAAGGATCTTCCTCTACCACTGCAGTGGTTGTGGTTACCTTAGCCGTTGTCGTTCCTTTCGCGGTTGTCGTTCCTTGTGAACTGCCGTTAGGATCACCGTCTTCGGTTTTATTTACACATGCGACAAAAGAAAACAGCATGGATAAAACCAACATTAACACAACAATTCTTTTCATTATCTTTTCCCTCCAAATTCTCATCATTTTTAACTTTGCTTATAAACCGATACACGTCGTATTTTGTTGATTTCTCATTCGTAACATTTCACCATACAGCATTCCTCCCTGTAACAAAAATCTATATCTTAAATTTTTATCATCCTTCTATTTGCGTATCACGAAAACAACGTTCAAGAATTTTCTTCATGTTCCCACCTAAGATCTTTTTCTTATCTTCCGTGGGAATATCGGCATAAACAACCCAACCTAACTGGGGCCTAGGGTCTCGCATAGGTGCATCCGTGCCGTAAAGCACTTTATCTGCAAGCCCTTCCTTCACAAAATACTCCATGACCCCTTGGGTTACCGTCGTATATGTTATCTGTAAATAGATGTTTGGATACTTTTTAGCATAACGGGCATTGCTGATCGCCCCGTTAAAATCTCTTCCGGCATGATCCAAGAAAAAAGATACATTCGGATAACGTAGAGCAAGCTCTTCGACATCTTGCAAATATCCAGGATAACTACCATAATCCAATAAAGCAAACAAGGAATTTCCATTGGCAATCTTCCACCAGGGATCAAAAACGGGATCATTGTATCTTACATGGGTACGCCCATAAAACATTTTGATACCCGGTACTTTGTGATCCAAATGATATTTGGAAGCTTCTAATTCAATGTCATCTACATAATTCGGATCAATCAACACATAGCCAACCGCTTTTTCGGGCTTTTTATGAACCATATCCAGCATGACTTCATTTCCGGCTTCCGAATCCGTCCATATACCAAGCCAAGGAGCAACACAATATTGGTCAACGCCCATCCGGGTAAACAATGCGTCCATATGCTCCAAGTCACCGTTGGGCATAGCATATCCGCCACCGCAATGACCTCCTTCCTCCAAAATGTGGGTGTGAGAGTCAAACACGAAAGCCGAAATGGGCTTTCCTTCCGCAGCTCCTTTTGCAATGTCATCATTTTTCATTTTTTGAAGCTTTGGTATTGGCAACCCGCACAACCTTGCGAGATTACCACCTGCTATCTTTTGTTTGTCTCCTTGGGATATTTGTGCATAATCGATAAGGGAGCGAGCGGCTCCGAGGCTCATCTTCGGCATTCCGCTGCCAAAAACAAATCGATCGGCACCATAGTTTTGTAACATTCTCTCTATAACATAATTTGTCTGAAGCAACGAAAAGTCCAAGTATAAGTTTTGATACTCCCGCAAGAGCGGGAATATTTTGCGTTCTTCACCCCAACCCACACCAAGTAGCAATAACTTCAAGTCCGGATGACGTTCCAATATGTGTTCCGCATAGGAAAAACCAATTTCCGATGAATCCACTAAAAGCGGGATATTCTCTTTTTCCAGTGCTGAGTAATAGTAACCCATGGTTCTCTCGTCAGGGGTAAACTTGTGTGAACCGGGGAACATTTTTGTCGCTACAAAGCCTTTTTCCTTGATGTCCCGTACCATTTCATCCGGATCAAAAAAATCTCCGTACAAATTCGGCAAGATCGTATAGCACCCATAGAGACGGTCGTTTTTCTGTAATTCCTTCATTAATCGTTCGTTACCGTAACGAGGTGCATAATCTTTGGACCAACCGCTGTACACAAGAGCAGCAGAGACCGCGCATTGCTCCATGACAGATAATACATCCTCGGTTTTCCATAACTCCATCGGATGCTTTAAACCTTGTTTGCCAACGCACATGTTAGAGTCAAAATATATCATTCCCACTATAAAATCTTTCCTTTCGTTTCCTTTTTCGCCTCAATGCAGATAAAAGCCATACAGTTATTTTAATTCCATTGTAATACCGAACAATAACTTTGGTAAGTATTGCTAATTGTATTATCCGGCATTTAGCTATTGATGAATTTTCATCAAAAAAACCGGAGAGCTGTTCCTCACCGGTTTTTCTATTGACAATCAGTTTATCCGTTATCAATCCGTTCTTGCCATGTATTGATTATGTCATTCGTAAAACGGTTCAATTTCACCTGTGCTTCATCGGATACATGTTCTTTTAAAGCATCATTATTTAAGCTATTCAGAAAGTCTGTAAGGTGTTTTATCCCTTGAATCACAAATCCTTTTTCATATTGGTGTTTCGCTTGTTCAATTCTGTTTTCAAGCTGCGGAATCATCGGTCCGGTTACTTGATCCAAGCGAACATACTTCGAGAGAAGCTCCCTTAGAATGTCAATTCCCATAAACCTTTCAGTGGACAACGGTATAACGAAAGTTGCACCTTCTGCAATGTCATACACATATCCTTTTGTAAAATCGGTGGAGTCAATATACTGTCTGATAAATGTTACATTACCGATATCCAGAGTCACAAGGTTACCGTCTTGGCTCTTTATTCCCTCTATCTTGTAGGCTGCATTTCTGACTCCGTCATTTTGAACATAAATGGTTTGACCGACAAGCCGGGAAACATCCTGCCCTATCAACTGCTGCTCTACATTTATTGTAATCTCATTGTCCAACTGCAATTGACGGGTAAAACCCGCAACAGTACCTGTACATGCGGCGAGATTTCCGGTGCTTTCCCCTATGATATCTCCGTCATTTACATAAAGATATACCGGTTTGCCGTCCTTCACGGAGTAGACACCCACAAATCCTCTAAAATCGAACAAACCGTCCACTCGATACAAAACGGAGTTATTGGTTGCATAGACGATATAATCGACCCGTCCGCTTTTCAACGGAATGCGAACCGCTTTTACCGCATCACCGGGTTTCTGAGTACCGCTGATCACTTCTACCGGAACACTTTCCATTCCGAAATCAATAGTCCGGCTTTCGTTGTATGGTTCGAACACAGTAGTAAACAGTGAATCCAGATCCTTTCCGGTTCTTCGTGCAAGGACATATTCCAAGTACGGAACATATTGCGTATTGATCTGGGGTGGAGTTCCATGAGCGATCGCTACCTCATCAAGAGCAAAATCATTCAACATGGTCATCCTTAAATGTAGATTCTGATCTTGCTGCGGCAAGACGTTTCTAAAATCCTTTACCTTAAAGTCCACTGCAAATGATTCTGACGGTGAACTGTCACGACGGACACAATCGAGCCATGTAGCCCCCGGAGGATACTTTAGCATATCAACGGACCATGATGTGTCCACCGTATTCGGATCTTTCCCCCAAGGTACATCAGGGCTTGCATAGGTACCTATGTAGTTACCAAGTGCATCTGTTTGCGGAACAAGGTTCAACCCTTGAGTTTCAAAGATCTCATCGGATTGAGAGTGAAAACTGTAGACATGATCGTCACCGCCTAAGATGCGGAAGAAGTCCACACCATATGAAATATCATCCCCGGCTTCCACCATAACCACAGTTCGTCTATATTCTTGAGTTTGAAGATATGCCTTATTGGCATCCACATCAATGACTTTTACTCTTTCAGACACATCAAAATGATGTGGAGTTCCGGCCGTTGTCAGTGCATTTTGTGCTTTTCCGTCCACCATGGCTGTGTTATGGGATAAAGGTTTCGATACCCATTGTACACGGTTTGGTTGCGTTCCGGTGTCCTCGGGATAACCCAAGTCCGGTGCCATGTTGAGACCGAATGCATCAATACCCAAATTCAATGCGTCTTGGTGACCATGACTGTTTCCTATGCCGAAATACACGGAAAAGTCACGCTGTGTGTTAACACCGTTGCTATACTTTGCTCCATCACGCAAGGCTGCAAATCCATATCCCGTCATCATATCGCTTTCTATGTTAAGA
>CALCRE010000064.1 GCA_937894465.1 uncultured Clostridia bacterium | reverse complement strand
CACGCACCCATGTAGGGTGCGACTGGAGGAAGACGGATAAAGGTGGCCAATGTTTTGATTTCAATCCACGCACCCATGTAGGGTGCGACTTAATGTTGTATGTTTTAATAACCTTAGCCAAATCGATTTCAATCCACGCACCCATGTAGGGTGCGACCTGATGCCGAGATTAACTCTTCCGGTGCATCCGGATTTCAATCCACGCACCCATGTAGGGTGCGACTCATCTTAGCCATTAGATCAACTCCCATACAAAAATTTCAATCCACGCACCCATGTAGGGTGCGACGTTTCGGGCATTTTTGTTGCTTTATGACACGATAATTTCAATCCACGCACCCATGTAGGGTGCGACCAAAATCAAGGAGATACCATCCCAATACCACCTTATTTCAATCCACGCACCCATGTAGGGTGCGACAAAAAGACATTACTAGTCTTGCCGACAGGCACAGGATTTCAATCCACGCACCCATGTAGGGTGCGACCTATACATCTTAACCTCATCACATGCGGTCAAGATATTTCAATCCACGCACCCATGTAGGGTGCGACAGCTATATCTTGTGGATCTATAATTTTAACTCACAAAATATCTGGTTTAAAAAATAAAAGTCAATTTTTATACCATGAAAATTAAGGAATAACAGCCTTTTTTAGTGCGAAGGTTCCGTATTTTCATGGTTGCTTCAGGTTCGCACTAATCAACAATCAGTGCATCATTAAAATTATAACTTTGTTTTGCTCCGATATGCTGAACCTTTTTATCATAACTATCACCAAGCCTGTAAAAACGAAGGCTATCTTTTTCTATGTCAATAACGTCTGTTAATTGCTTTTTTATTACCAACAATTCTGCTTCTGTTACTTTACATTCAAACACAGAGTTTTGAACTCTTTGTCCATAATTTAAGCATATTTTAGCTACTTTCCTCAATCTCCTCTGACCTAAATTCGAGGTCACATTAATATCATATGTTATTAAAATAAACATTCAACCGACTCCTTACTTCCAGAAAAAGGTTGGATACTGATCAATATCACCCCGGAGATATCTCGCAAGCAATATAGCTTGGGCATATGGAACTAATCCCCAAGATATCTTTTCATCCAAGTATGGATGCATAATTTCTACTTGTTTGTTTTTTTGCCATTCACTAATGAATGTCCTCCGTGCATTATCTTTTATGAGGACAGATTTATTTTCGTTTATCTCAAAATCATCTTCATGAATCTGTTGCAAGTTAATCAACGAAAGAACAAAGCGGTCTGCAATTGGTGTTCTCAACTCTTCTATTAAATCATTTGATAGCGAAACCCTTCCCGGCCGATCTTGATGCATAAATCCTACATAAGGATCCAATCCAACTGTTTCAAGCGCAGCTGTGATATCATTAGATAAAAGAGTGTAAGCAAATGACAATAAGCTATTCACGCGATCCTCCGGGGGTCTTTTGTTTCTACCGTGAAAATAAAAAGCCTCCTTTTGATTTAAAATCATGTGATCCCATTTACCAAAGTATATCGCCTGTGAACTTCCTTCATATCCCCTTAGCTGGTCTAGATTCTCACACATCATGATCTCTTCCAATAAATCACTGAGTCTAGAAGATGCCTCTTCCATCTCTTCAACAGGTATTCTAAGCTGATATTGCCGAATATACCGTTCCAACTGCCATTTTTCATTATATACTTTTCCAAGTATAAAATTACGAGCTATCATTAGGCATTCATTTTCATTTTCTGCTAAACGATATTGCTTTTTGCGCAGTAATACATTACCTCTAACTTCACCAACTACCCTTGCTCTAAACCTTCCTGAAGGAGTAAGAAAACAAACTGATATATTTTTTTCAACACATTTCCCCATCAAAGCTGGGCTCATACCTAAATTTGAAAAGCAAACTATACCTTCAAGATTATGTAGAGGATATCTGGCAATTATATTTTCATCCTCGCGAATTGTTACGTTCTCACCGTCCAACCCTATGTACACATTTGGTTTGGTAATGAATAACGTGTTTAGTAGCTGTCTCACTCCATGATTCTCCTTTGAATGTATTGCTTCACATCTTTGTTTTTGTTTAGAACGGGTAAGCATATATTACGAAGAGAACAAGCCACACACTTTTTACTCGTCCGAACTTTAGGAGTAAACCCACGATTCATATAGGAATGCATTTCCTCTAGAATGTCAAAAACCTTTTGGCGAAGTTCATCTGTAAATTGAACTTCTTCTCTCCTACGTGTTTCAAAATAGTAAAGGTAACCCCTTTCAATCCTTGTGAACAGCATTTCTTCCAGACATAAAGCCTGTGCTAGTAGCTGAAGTTTATCTGAATTATCCTCCTTAGGTTTTCCACGCTTATACTCGATCGGTGTGACAATAAAATTGTCATTATATAGCGGTATAAATATTCCACTCTTATCCTTTTTATATTCAACAACATCGCATTTACCCGTTATGCCCCGAGTTCTTGATTTTACCGGTAAAGCACGAATTATTATCGTATTCTTTCGTTTTTCATGCTCAGGATGATCCACTCTCTCATGTTTTATCTCTCCGTCAATTGTGAAGTAGTTTTCTTCCCATTGTTGTTCAACATGAATTAATGCCCATTGCCTTCGGCAAAACACAAAGTGTTGAATTCCGGAAATCATGAGAAAATCCTCTTCGTTATACCCCTTCAATTATCTCAACCTGCAAGCCTTTTTGTTTTAATATTGCCAATTTCTCTTCCTTTAGCTTAATAAGATAATCATTATATTTAACCGGTTTATTATTCTCATCTATCATACTAATTTCAACTAAATCATGTACTTTTGCACTTGAGGCTACTCCTAGCTTTGAGGGATGTGTAAACCAATAAAGTTGCTTGACATCCATACTTCCATCCGGTCTTGCAGAAGAAGCATCGTTGACAAAAAGTGATTTAAGAGCATTTTTAATAACATCAGCGTCTTCCGTAGTGAATCCTGTTTTTTCAGCAAAATAAGGATTAATGCTTCCTTTAATTTTGTATACACCGAATTCTACAAAATGCTTTGTGCCCATTGTGTCAGAAGATCGTGATGCTCCTTCCTTTGCCTTCATTCCATTCGTACTTCTGGTAATCTGCATACTTATAACATCAATTGGACTTAGGCTTTTGGCAATAGCAATCGAAACCGGTCCACGAATACCGATGGAACGGCTTTGAAATGTCATTACTTGACCAAAGCTACGGACATCCATCCATTTTTCACAGGACATACTATATACTTTATCATCACTTACTTTTTTATCAAATGTAGCACCAAATCTTTCCTCAAGAGATTTTAAGTTGTCAACAATTCGATCATTAGCCTGTACAAAAATTGGGTATCCTAAGTCTTGCATCCGATTGCGCATCTTGCGTTTTATACATACATCACTTACTTCACCATAACCGTCATAATCTGTTCTCGGCATATTACCATTTAACGGATCTCCATTTACATTAGCACCAATCGCTTCGAAAAACATTACAAAATCAATTTTGTTCTCAAGTGTTGCCATTATTCATTACCTCCATCATTCTGATCTTCATTATCATCTTCTTTTTTATTCTCTTGCTTCCTATACAAATCTTGTTTTTGAGCATAATAACCAAAAACAAAATTTTCATCCAATGCTCTGTTTTTCTTCTGTCCAAAACTCTCTGTCCCATTTAATTGATTTAGAATCTCTGTTAATAGCTTGTCATAGTAAATTGCGGTACCATACCTGTTTTTTTTCAGCCGGTCTTTATATGGCCTAATTTTTTCTTCCAAAATCCGCAAGGTTCTACCAGGCATCTTTGTATATGCGGTCCAGAGACGTTCTGCGTTTGTAGTTCGCTTTTCATCATTTCCAGATGCACCACTCTTAAGTGCGTCTTGTTCCAACTTTTCATAGACAGCCAATAATCTTCCGTACAAGTAACTAATGTTTAATGTACTTGTATCCAGCATCTCACTCACCTTCCTTTTATTCAGATAATCTAATTGATATTTTTTAAATATTGAACATGCTACAGCTAGCACAGAATTCCACGACTTATCGTATGAGCTTCTGTTACATATGTTATGTAGCATTCTGTTTTTCAGGTCTTGAGGTAACTTTTTGTGGTCTATGATGCACGGAATCAAACGTTCTATTGTTTTCGTCCTTAATTTTGATTCTTTACATTCTACAAATCCTTTCTCATTTTCTATGCCAAATATTGTATCTGTTAATCTGAAAAGTGAAGGTGTTTGTATAATATATCTTCCTTTTTCTTTACTGTAGTACATCCAATTTGTTGAATGGTACCAATCATCTACCCTTTCGAATAAATCGGATTTAGGTAGCTCCCTAAAATACTTAACGGATATACGACCATTTGATATCTTATCTAAAATCATGACATAGAACTTTCCATCGATATTTATATCAATTCTTTTTCCTAAAATATAATCATTTACAGCAGAGGATGCGCTATCCCCTAATGTTGCATAACCCTCATCATCTTCCATGTCCTCGTCAAGCAAATCATCATAAGGAGAAATATTACTTGTTAAGCTTATGTGCTCATCATTATTAATATCGTCTGAAAACCAGTTAATAAGAATACAACTATCGTCGAATCTTTTTCTGTTTTGGCTGTTTTCCATTAAATACTTTAGCATCAGATGTACTTTTTGTGATGTTTCATAACCAATGTGTACAATTTCTTCTCCATTAACAAAACGTCCATAATAAGTTTCATTATGATTGCTTATAGATATAAGCTTTGAATTCCCCATTAAGCCACGATGTCTTGACACACAATATGTCCTTTCGCCGGATATATCACACTGCTCTTGAGGTTGTTCGGAATTCTTACCCCGAATATAATCGATGTAATTGATGTGTATATCTCGATCTGTACTAACCGACAGATTAGCTTCCGTCGACGCTTTAACTTCGATCTGAAATGTAACAAATACCTTTTCCATCCTAATAATCTTTTCAGCATGATCTCCTGAATTTAATAAAATGGAAAAATCATTATTTACAATATAATTGCTACCGGCGAACAAGGATTTAATGCAATCTTCAAATATTGTATCTTGAAGAATGTAACCATGAAGAATCCTCAGTAATCTGTTCTCATTCTCTTTTTCCATATAGGAAAACCAATTGTTTAAAACTTTTAAGTACTCCAAATGCTTGTCGGAATCAATTTCACTTGCCAAATATGATAATTCATCGCATAACGGATGAGGAGCAATAACTTTTCCGGAACGGGTTATCGAATTCTCTGTTACAGGGAATATTATAATTTGATCCTTCGGCATCCATTCTGCTTTGATAAATTCGCCAGTTTCCGAGAGAGTGATCTCAATAATGTCATTCGATCCATTTGATCTTTTATTCGTGTGAAAAACAGGCAATAAAACGGCATTCTGATTGAGCATTTTAGCCTGATCGGCCATATTATTGTTGAGCGCATAATTGTAAGTTCTATAGAGAGCATCTAATACACTCATACTATTTCACCTCCAAGAGTTCCAATTTCATCATCAGCAAACTTAACATCCTCTTTTGTAAATATCTTAAAACCGTAGTCACTTAATGCATGGTTTATCTTACAATCTTCCGGTCTAATAAAATCAATTTGTCCACTATCCATACTAATGTTAGTAAAATTAGATATAAGCTTTCGATTCTGACTATTCTGTACCATTTCATCTGGGTAAATAAAAGAGTGAAACATGATCCCGAATGATATCTTTTCTCCTTCATAATATGATTTAGCAGATAAAAATTGCTCTTCGGTTAACTTTTCAATATACCCTGTGCATTCTCTGGTTCCTAAAAAGATATCTCGTTTTCCTCCCTTAGACAAAGATCGAAGTATAATCTGTTCATGTTTAATTTCATTCCTGTCTTCTGATAAATCTGTACGATTAAGATTCCATTCGAAATGGAATTGAACAAGATATTCCACATCACGCAAATAAGTATAATAATTCAAATCATTCTTGCCGTTCTTTAGCGGTGTGCGAATCCCTTTTGTTTCCGTTTGTATCTTTTTAATTACCTTTACCGAATCAACAAAATGAATAATAGTTGGCTTCCAGCATATTTGCTCTGTGATACCTTTTAGTGCCTGGTATGTTGGAATTTGATAGGTATATTTTTCACCACCACCTTTCGTCACAGGATCAGTGAAAAGTGCATAATCACCAAACAACCGATAAAAAAAGGGCTTTGACCTAAATTTATCTTTCATCATATCTTCCTTTCCCATCATACAAACAAATCAACTAATCCCGTTGTAATGATGCCTTTCTTTTTATCATAATACTCATTTAATAAAAACCATACATCAAAATCGTTATGCTTATAGATGTACGGTTCTATACTCTTAGATAAATAAACATTGACGCTATATCTTTGTAGTTTTCGTAATAAAACCTTGACGCTGTCATAATCTTTGTCATTCATAGCTTGTTCAAGTCTTTCTAGCAAATCCTGATTTTTATACTGTACTATTACTCCTGTTGTACCTTCTTCAATAAATTTAAAATTTTCAGCTGCAGTTTTAAAAGCTTGATACATCATCGGTTTCTTATTAGAAGGATTTGTTATATAGTAATTACTTCTGTCTTGATCGTTTCTTCCCAACTCTTCTATCATTGTACAACTTTTTTCTTTATCGATATAATCTAACTTATTTCGGTTAGATACATAGTACTTGTTATAGTATAGTATTTGTAATTTCTCTAACTCAATCTTTTCGTTGCTTTCTCGCCGATATCCGATAGATCGAATGGCATATTCTGATGCATCTGATGATGATTTGATGTCATGTAACATAGTAAGATTTTCTTCGCTATATCGAATTATATACAGCCTACCGTGAGTTTTCTCGCCATCTAAAATCAATTTTCCTTCTCTATTACACCTACCTGCACACTGAATCAAGCTATCTATTCCGGCTAATGATCTGTATACAACATCAAAATCTACATCAACACCTGCTTCGATTAACTGAGTGCTAATACAAACTAATTTGTTTTTAGATGCAATAATCCGGTTTTGTTTCAGTTTATTATTTAGTGTTGTTATAATATCTAAGCGGTGAGCAGCACATAAGTTTGTTGTCAAATAAACGACTTCCACACCTACCATAGCTTTTTCCAAATATTCATACAGTTTTAATACAGAAGATTTTGTATTTAGAACTACCAAACAACTATCAAGCTGTAGTAGCTGTTCACTTATGTGATTTGATAAATCTTCCGTTGACATTATTTTGCACGCATCATTTCCAGTCAGATTGAAAAAGTCTACCCGTTGAAAACACCCCGATAATTTTATTCTTGTATCCATATTCACAATTTCTGCATGTTCATTGTCCACATTTCCGTAGTATATCGGGTGGTTCATTGCTTCGCTATCTAATACCGGTTGTGTAGCGGTGCAATGTACTATATTGCAATTCATGATCTCTTTCATAAAGTTCATCATAAGATTAAAGTTTGATAGAACCTTTAACGGAAGACTTTGAACTTCATCAATTATAATAACTGAATTTATAAGTTTGCAAAATCTTCGAATACTACTTGGCATTTCTTTAAATAACGTGTTAAAAAACTGAACCATTGTCGTGAGTATAATTGGGCTTTCCCAACTTTCTCTTAAATATGACGTATGATTATATTCTAGTGAATCATCTTCGCCTACATGAGTTTTATCAATAACCATATCTTCCATAAAATTGCTATGATGCTCTAGGATTATATCATCCTTGTCTATGATACTTCGTATTTCTGACGCATTCTGTTCTAAAACGGAGAGATAGGCAGTAATGTAAAAAATTCGACTTCTATTATATTCGATAGCACTTATAAGAGCATATCTTAGTCCTATCTTAGTTTTTCCTGCTCCTGTAGGCAGTTCTAATTTATAAATACCATCTCCGTTTTTATATGCTGCATCTTTTGCTAATCTTGCAAATTCATTTCTTTTTTTATTGATTTCTGATATCTCATGGCTACTTTCATAACAAAAATACATATTTTCTACTTTTGCTGACGCATCTTCCCAAGCCTGTTTTCGGTCATGATCCGCCCAAATATATTGTTTGGGATGGTGAAATACGTTGGCTGAATCATATATATCAGCATCCTTCAAAATAGATAAACAAAGACGTGTTAAGCAGGAAATATAGTACTCTTTCTCTTCTTTCCTTTGTTTTTTATCTAGATTCTTATCTGATATTTTGATTAACTTATTGTAAAGTATTTCAAATTCCTTATACGCTTCTTTTATTAACACTGTTATTGATTTTTCTGCTTGTTCTTGAAGATTGAAGTCAAATTTTTGCACGAAGGGAACTACATCATTATTATAATGATAACCACCATCTTCATCATACTTAAGTCTACGTGATATTATATATTCAGTACCACCATATGATATGAGGTCAAAAATTCCATGATGTGATAGGATGATATACGTCATAACCTCTTGAAAATATGCAAACTTACCTTTTGTTTGTTGAAGATAAGCCAGTTCCGGATCATTGTGAATGAAATCATTTAAGACCCTACCCCCGGCTGATGAATGATTTACATTTTGAACTCTTCTTCCATAAATTAAATCTTGGAAAAGGCGATCTGCTTTCCCACAATCGTGTAAGTAGCCAGCTAGTCTTGTAAACGATCCCAAACCAATAGAAGAACCCATTTTAGCGGCTTTTTTACCAACTTCATGTAGGTGGTCTTCTAAAGATTGTGATAAGATATTTCCCTCGCAATCCACCTCTCTATGAGCTAATAGCATAGCAATATCTCCCATTGGTAGTCTATATAAACATTGTACAAGCTTTTATGGGCATAGTCAACATAATTGCTAATAATTATATAATTCAACACAAAGTTCTGAATTGTGCATAATTGATACAGCGATCCATTGATAATGAGTAGACTAAAAGCGACATTAAAACAGCTAAAACTATGATCCTAAATAACCGCCATCCACAGGTATAACGGCACTGTTAACATAGTCCGAAGCATTTGATGATAAAAATATGGTCAAGCCTTTGACATCCTTCGGGGTACCCCACCTAGCTGCAGGAATACGGTCAAGTATTTGCTTGTTCCTTGTGCTGTCTGCTATGAGGGCTTCATTCATATCGGTTGCCATATAGCCCGGAGCTATAGCGTTGACATTTAAACCGTATTTGGCCCATGCATTGGAAAAGGATTTTGTGATTTGTGCTACACCGCCTTTCGATGCGGCATATGCCGGTATGTTTAATCCACCAAAAAAACTAATCATCGAAGCAACATTAATAATTTTTCCGGATCGATTTGGTATCATGTCTTTAGCAGCCAGTTTACACATTTTAAATACTGCAGAAAGGCTTACCGATAAGACATCATTCCAATCCCGGTCTGGGAAATCCTCACAAAGCGCGCGCCTTTGAATAGCGGCATTGTTAACAAGGATATCAGGAGATCCTTTTAAAACATTCTTAGCGGCAATATAGACCTTTTCGACCTGGCCATCGAGTAAAAAGTCACCTTGTATCCCTGCGATGGCGCCAATTTCCTTTGCAACATCCATAATCTTTTCCCTTGTACCGGTTATAACGACCTTTGCACCAAACTCAATCAAAGCCTCAGCCATGGCCTTACCCAATCCCCTGCTGCCACCGGTCACCAATGCCTTTTTACCTGTCAAGTCAAACATCTGATTCAATTTTCTAAACCTCCACAAATGATATATGCAATACTATATCATACCAAACACTAAGGTCGAACTATATTTTGCACGAATACAGTTTAGTTACCTGACAGCATGATATGGATGGCTTTAGCCAGGATCTTGCTTGATCTTACGCATTCTTCAAGTAGGTTACCTTCCGCTCCTATCTCAACAAGAAGTGCACCGTCGCTCACTTGTTGATTGTATCTGTATTTACTGATATATACCGGATCGGTAATCCCGGGATACATTTCTTCTAGTATATTGGTTAATCGTAATGCTATCTGTAAATTTTGCTTCCAATTCGGATGAGGTAATCCGATTTCTCCTGTTGCTACTACAAATGATATCTTTGCCACAGTCCCCTCATTAGTTTCGTAAGGTAATCTCAACTTGACATCACGGTCTAATGCATTCCGGTGAACATCTATTACAATACCGGTGTTTTGATTGCTTTTGATCAGACCGGATATAGTTTTAAAGGAGTTGGAATAAGCATTGTTAAACACCGGGTAATCATGAACCGTTGTATCGTGTATGGCTTTCAATCCATAATCACCGGTTAAGCTGCGATACAACGCGTTTCCCACCTTGCATATGTTCTCAGAAGGGTCATTGCTTCTTGTGAAGATTTCACTGTCATAAATATCCGAAACTTGGGTAACAAAGCTCTCAGTAGTATGGGTATGGTATATGAGGATACTGTCCGATTCCCGATTAAATTCGAAAGAATATGGATTGTCATACAGCTCTTGAACAATTTGCTTTATATTGTATCCGGTTTCATTGATGAATTTTATGTTGTTGAAATCATAGGTTATATGGCTTGGATTTTCATCAGACGAATCACTGTTTGTCAATTCGTGATCCTTAGACAATTGTGTCGGAATCGGATGCTTTGCCGGAATAATAATTTCATCAACTTCACCGGTTTTTTCTTCCACCTGCAGGTTCAAGTCGAACTCATCGGTTTTAGGCCGATACACCATCATTTGATCATATGGCAAAAACATGGGATGTTCTGCTACAAGAATAGAAACCGGGTTATCATCAGCGCAACCGAACAGACCTAATATATATTGAAAAGCGTCTTTTATCACGGAATCCCTTTGGGTTCCGGGTTTTGTGTAAGAAACCACAATGGGTAATTCATGTGAGACGATATCGTACCGGATCTCGTCATCCATATGGAATATTTTCCTGTTAATTTCGGTAACCTTGTCCACTACCAAGCCGTTTGAAGCAAGCAGGATAAAAAGTATAACAGCAAGAATAACAATCGTTATGTTGTACCTAAGATCGACTAACGCTTCTTCCCTGATTTTCATACAACCTCCCTAAGCTGACATTAAATTTGATGCATCAACCCTAAAGGGAATATGTAAATCCGTCTTTACATAAAAATGCACCGGTTATGTTAATGTATATGCACATAACCGGTGCAATATAAATGCAATATTTATTTCTTAATGAACCAATTTAAATGTGTATCCTTGCTCTTTGCAAGCGGTGATGATGGAATCCAATGCCTCGGTATTGTCCTTTGAAACGGCATGAAGCAAGAAAATACCTCCGTTATGCAAGCTTCCCATAACTTTGTCGTAAGCGTACTGTGCTCCGCGGATTTTATCGGTGTACCAATCGTCATACGCAAAACTCCAAAACACCGTCTTGTACCCTAACATATCGGTAATTTTCAAAGTCCTCTCACTGTATTCCCCCGCAGGCGGACGAAACAAATAACAGCGTATCCCATATTTTTCATAAAGCTTTTTATCCAAACCATATAATTCATCATAAACTTTGTCATTTTCAATATCCGGGAAATTAGGATGAGTCACCGAATGATTTCCTACTATATGTCCTTCGTTGACCATACGATCCACAAGCTCCGGATTTTTATCCAAGTAATAGCCGGTAATGAAAAACACCGCTTTTACATCATGTTTTTTAAGAGTGTCTAATATAGAGGCGGTATAGCCCATTTCATATCCTTCGTCAAAAGTCAGGTATATAACCTTTTCACTCGTATCCATCAAATGGATCCCGTTATACGGTTCGATGATTCTTGCGATTCCCGGGTCAATTTTGGAAGGTTCGTGATCACTGTTAGGGTAATACCACCATGAATAAGTTTTGTTGGATACATCCCCTACATTGTTCAAAACGGAACGATCCTCAAACAAAGGATTTTCCCCCTCTTTTGTCGTCGCCGGTACTGTCTCACTTGTTGTAACCTTGGTTGTTTCGGTAACCTTTGTTGTCGTTGTCTCTTGCTTTGTAGTCACAGTCTCTTTCGATGTGGATTCGGCTTTTGTCGTAGTCGTTGTTATCGTTTCGTTTGTTGTAATATGCGGTGTGGTCACAGATTCCTTGGTTTCCTTTGGATCCGTACCGCCTATAATGGGATCATCGGATATCTCAGGAAATGTGATATCAAAAAGATAGGTAACCAACCCGATGACAAGTACCATTAAAATTAACGCTATGAACATGTTTCGTCCACTATTGTTTCCGGTTTTCTTTCTTTTTCTGGTCATTTTTCTCCTAATATAATTTTAGATCCTAGTACATCTTTCATGAGATACCCTAACGTCTCTATCATCTTCCTTTACTTGTTCGATTATGCATCTTACACTTTAAACCAATACAAAAGACCGTGTGTTACGAAATCAACATACGGTTTTGTGCGTTTTAAAGACTCAAAGGACACATCAAGAACGTGTTATTTTTTCTTCATACGTTTGATCGGAATATCCGCTACCAATGCCGAAGCTCTCGCCCCGTGCGCTGAAGGACGTGTAATCACTTCAACCGCCATATCATCAGGATCACAATCCATATATTTTTTTAATACATCGGATATTTCCTTCTTGATTTTCAACATCGTGTCGTGGGATACACCTGTTCTGTCTTCTACTAAAACAGAAACCAACCTTTGTGCTACGATATCCGCTGTTTTTTTATTTCTTCTTCTATTAAATAATCCCATATTGACTCATCCCCCACTAGTCGCCATTGCGATTAAACATCTTTTTCAATTTTCCAAACCAGCTTGTCTCGCCCATAATATCCATCATGGGTAGATCTTCACCAATGATTCTTTTTGCAATATTGTTATATGCTTTTCCCGCTACGGATTTTTTGTCCGTAACTGCAGGTTCTCCCTTGTTAGTGGAAATAACAATGGTCTGATCATCCGGCACCACGCCTAACAACTCAATAGATAAAATACTGACTATGTCCTCAATCGTCATCATATCCCCTTTTCGAACCATATCAGGTTCTAGGCGGTTGATAATGAGTTTCGGGTTGTCAACATCATTTGCTTCCAACAAACCGATGATACGGTCTGCATCTCTGACTGCAGCGATTTGCGGAGTGGTTACAACAATGGCATCGTCTGCCCCGGCAATGGCATTTCTGAATCCATGTTCTATACCGGCAGGACAATCAATCAATATGTAATCAAATTCTTCTCTCAAGGTATTGGTCAATTGAATCATTTGCTCCGGATTTACAGCGGTCTTGTCTCTGGTTTGCGCAGCCGGAAGTAAATATTCTCCTTCGAAACGCTTGTCCTTTACCAATGCTTTGTTTCAATCTACAGGTTCCCTCAATCACATCCACTAAATCATAAACAATCCT
>CALCRE010000063.1 GCA_937894465.1 uncultured Clostridia bacterium | reverse complement strand
CTCCGCTAGGTCCGGTTGCGCCTACTGCGCCTGCTGCTCCGCTAGGTCCGGTTGCTCCTACTGCGCCTGCTGCTCCGCTAGGTCCGGTTGCGCCTACTGCGCCTGCTGCTCCGCTAGGTCCGGTTGCTCCTACTGCGCCTGCTGCTCCGCTAGGTCCGGTTGCGCCTACTGCGCCTGCTGCTCCGCTAGGTCCGGTTGCGCCTGTTGCGCCTGCTGCTCCGCTAGGTCCGGTTGCTCCTGCTGCGCCTGCTGCTCCGCTAGGTCCGGTTGCGCCTGCTGCGCCTGCTGCTCCGCTAGGTCCGGTTGCTCCTGTTGCGCCTACCGCTCCGCTAGGTCCGGTTGCTCCTGTTGCACCTCTCGGTCCGCTTGGACCGCTAGGACCTCTTGGGCCAGTCGGGCCGGGAGGACCTTGTGGACCCGAAGGGCCTGTAGGGCCGGGAGGACAACAGCAAACACATTGACATTTTTCTTTACAAGGTTCCAAACATCTCCATATATTCATGCCGTTCCTAACCTCAACCAACTTACATGTATTACTCGAGAAATTATTTATATGAGCTATAATAATCACCTCCTTTTTAACATTATATGAGCGTCAGAAGAATAGTGTGTATCAAGGAGCGGCGAAACGACCCGGGTTAAAATTAAATAAACCGGCTGATCATCAACCGGTTTTTATATGTAACATATTTTCTTTTTAATGTAGTCTTTAGTGGTCGGACTCCGCTGATTTTGACTCTTGGACAATAGCGGGTATGGCTTTCCAACCAAGACGTTTGCATGCTTCATAACGCAAATGACCTGCTAATATTTCATAAGTACCTTTTGTTGGATTCTTATTCAATACAATAGGTTGTAGAAGACCTTGTGCAGCGATACTTTCCATAACAGGTTCAATATCACCGTAATCCACCTTCAACTCAGGTTCTTGAATATGTGACATATCAATATCTTGTATTTGTTGTAGGTTCTTATGCTTGGTGGCGTCTGCTTCTTTCTTCTCTGCTCCGGCTTTAGATGAATAAATGTATGGAATAGCCATGTCCACCGAGTTGTTTTTCTGGAATTCCTGGAAGATGGTCTTATTAATATTGTATGAGATCTCCGCCCTTCTTTGAACATGGGTCTGGTATCTCAATCGCATGTATACTCCGTAGTCATAAAGGTCGCTTCGTATATAAGGTTCACTTCCGGTTTTCTCAATGATGTCCTTTGTTACTTGCTTGGCTGCCTCAAGTAAAATGCGTTCTGCGGTTTTCCAGTCGGAGTCATATGTAATGCGAATGACAACCTCATCCAACATGTATGCCGCTTCTTGCTTTACAGTATAATTAATGACAACTTGGGTAAACAGCATGGCATTTGGAACCAAAATATACCGTCCCACCGCTTCTTCACTACCGATGGTTCCCCCTACCTGATCTAATCGGGTATACATTGCACCGATATCCTTCACGTCACCGACTAATCCTAAAGAAGGAAACTGTATTCTATCCCCCGGCCGAAAAGGTCTCTTCACAGAAACGAGAATCCACGCTGCAAATCCGCTAACAGGGGCTTGCAAAGACCAACCGAGCAACATCCCACCGAACATTGCAAAAAAGTCACTAAATGCTTTTAACTTCCCAAATGCAAAACCAATGCTTAAAACGATTGCAAAAAATGCAATCAGTTTATAGACTTTCGATAACATGACACCTTCCGAAATGGGTTTATTCCTTGCTTGCATAAGTTGAACCGTCAATAAGGTGAAAAGGAAAGTTGCTGCCATTATCAAAGCAATGTTCATAATCATACGAAACGGTGTAATTCCGGATGACAGTTCATCTACCAATAAATACTTGTCAAGTATAAAAAAGGAAATTGCAATGACAATGAACGAAAGAAAAGAGATGAATGTCTTCTTCTTGAATTGTTTATTCTCCATAGCGTACCTCGCTGTTGCAATATTACTTAAAACTATTATATCATTATGTTCTTAAATAACAACAGATTCTAACGTTGGATAAAAAATGTTCTATATATTACAATAAATTTTAATAAAAAAACTCCTTACATTTTTTAATCTGATCAAGCAAGGAGTTGTGTTTGATTACTTTGTTATAAATGAAGGATCATTATCCGAAGGCTCGAATAAAAACACCTGCAATGATCGCCGAAGCAATGGTGCTAGAAACGATGGGTCCCATAGCATGCATCAACAGGTGATTATGAGGATTGTATTCCTGCCCGAGCTTTTGTGAAACACGTGCGGCCATTGGCATAGCAGAAACCCCGGAGTTCCCGATCAAAGGATTGACCTTTCCTCGGGTTATTTTACATAATATTTTCGCTATTACAACACCACCTACAGTTCCAAAAGCAAACGCAAACAATCCCAAACCGATGATTAAAAGAGTTTCCGGACTTAAGATCCGATCAGCGGTGGCTGTAGCTCCTACCGAAATGCCGATCAATAGTGTTAATATGTTTAACAGATGGTTTGTCAATGTGCGGACATATCTGTCGGTAGCGCCACTTTCTCTGATTAAATTCCCTAACATCAACATGGAGATCAAAGTACCTGCTTCCGGGACAAAAATCAAAGTGGCTAATGTGATGGCAATTGAAAATATGATTTTTTGTGTACGTGTAACTTTTTTAAGTTCTTTCATTTCTACAACTCTTTCCTTTTTTGTGGTAAGAGCTCTCATGATGGGCGGTTGAATGATCGGAACCAAAGCCATGTAGGAATAAGCTGCAATGGTAATAACCGGTAACAAGTGGGACGCTAGTACACCTGCCGTATAAATTGATGTTGGTCCGTCCGAGCTACCGATGATACCGATAGCTGCTGCTTCTTGTACCGTAAACGGTTCCATCCCCGGAATGATCTTGCCAAGTAACAAGGCGCCACCCATAGCGGTAAAAATACCGAGTTGACCGCCTAATCCGATCAGTGCACTTTTAGGGTTGGCAATCAACGGACCGAAATCCGTCATAGCACCAATACATAAGAAAATCATCGGTGGATATATCCCCAAATCAATCCCTTTGTAGAGAAAAAAGAGCAGACCTCCTTCATCATATGCCGATAGTCTTGCCATAGGAACATTGGCAATCATCATGCCAAAGGCCAATGGGAGAAGCAACAACGGTTCATATTTTTTTACAATAGCTAGATAGGTTAAAAACAAAGCAATCAACACCATGATTATCTGAGATAAATTCATTTGCATATAATAATAAACTCCTTAATTTTTTTTTATATCTTTGTGTATCCGTCGTGTATGATAATAGCATCGAGCTTCAGGCCATCTTTGCATAAAACGCAATCCCGAGGATTGTAAATCTCGTACCCGGGAATGTCTTCATAAGTAAACAATGCATGTACTTCCTGATCGAGCTTTTCAGGATGGGCATGAAACAAAGCGGATACACCTGCCAATTTGCCACCATAGTAGGACATGCATTCCAATATACTGCTGATCGTCGCTCCGGTGGATATTGACGGTACAAGCAGCAGAACATTCTTGTTATAAATCAGTTCTTGAATATTACCTTGAAACATCAATTTTCTATTGATATTATTCAAGGGTGTCACAACATGGATCTCTCTGTTACTGTTTATAATCGATGTACCTTCCTTAATTAGTTCTTCTGCCATAAACGCCCCGATGACTTCGGTTCCCTCTATGCAAACGATCGCATCCAAAAGCGTTGTGGTTATATAGGGTACCACTAATTCCCGCGCTACATCCATCGCCATCTTCGCATTGGTTTTTAAATCGCTTAGGTCAAGATAATAGTTCAGATGGGAATGACTGGTTGTAAAATGACCGGGAATAACCTTCATCGTAATCAACGGGTTTTTAGGTAACGAAACACTAAAACTCCTTCTTTCCATTTTGTTTTCCTCCTGGCAACTTTTATTTTTCTATATATAAATATATAAAGCCGATCGTATCAGATATGCCAAAACGCTACCCACGATATTTCCATCCGGTGTTTCATGGTTCATAACGTTTATATAAATAAAGACAGACCGTTTTCTTTGTCATTGTCACTGTCATCGGTGCTGGCATTGGCATTGGCATTAGATCCGATTCTGTCTTCTGTATCTTATTGAATGTCATCAAACTTTCTCAGAAAAGATATCATAATTATATTAACATAGGTTTTAGGAATTGTCTAGATCATAACAGTGTAATGATCCGCTACTTCCTTTATCGCTGTTGTATAGGAACATATTCTTTGCGAGCAGCCACGCTTTTGTATGACGGACGTATGATTTTACTCGCATTGCACAGCTCCTCCAATCGGTGAGCACTCCAACCGGAAATACGTGATATTGCAAAGATCGGAGTGTACAATTCAATGGGTAATCCCAACATCCTATATACAAATCCGCTGTAAAAATCCACATTAGCCGAAACCCCTTTATAGATTTTACGTTCTTTTGCTATGACCTTCGGTGCAATTTTTTCTACGAGGGCATATAGATTATACTCGTCTTCCTGACCTTTTTCCATGGAAAGACTTCTCACATAGTTTTTAAAGATTTCCGCTCTCGGATCTGAAAGTGAGTATACTGCGTGGCCCATACCATAGATCAAACCGGATTTATCAAACTCTTCTTTATGCAAGATCTTAGTTAAATATTCGGTAATTTGGTCCTCATCTTCCCAATCGGACACTTTCGCTTTCATATCATCAAACATTTGATTGACCTTTATATTGGCTCCTCCGTGCTTTGGACCTTTCAAGGAACCAATCGCAGCTGCTACGGCGGAGTATGTGTCTGTCCCCGATGACGATACCACATGAGTGGTAAATGTAGAGTTGTTTCCGCCTCCGTGTTCGGCATGCAACACCAATGCCACATCTAATACACGCGCTTCTAGTTCAGTGTATTTTTTATCCGGTCGCAAGAGCCTTAGTATGTTTTCCGAGGTGGATAACTCCGGTAACGGAGAATGGATATAAAAACTTTTCCCTTTGTGATAATGTCTGTAAGTATGGTATCCATAAACAGATAACAAAGGAAACAATGCAATCAGTTGCAGGCACTGCCTTAAGACATTGGGTATGGAAGTATCATCGGCTTTATCGTCATAAGAATATAGAGTAAGAACGCTTCTTGCTAGTGTGTTCATCATATCCGGGCTAGGTGCCTTCATGATAATGTCCCGCACAAAGCTGGTCGGTAAAGAACGATAACCGGTCAACAAATTATTAAAGCCATGTAATTCCTGTTCTGTCGGCAAAGATCCGAACAAAAGTAAATAGGTGGTTTCTTCGAATCCGAATCGATTTCCGTCTACAAAACCTTTCACCAAATCCTTGACATTAACACCTCTATAAAACAATTCACCATCACTTGGAATGCTTTCTCCATTTTCATTTTCTACCGAAGCGACTATTTCTGAAATTTCGGTTAATCCTGTTAAGACACCTTTACCATTTAAATCCCGTAATCCTCTTTTAACATCGTACTTTTGATACAAAGCCGAGTCAATTGCCCCATTTGTTACACACAATTTAGATAACTTAATAATTTCCGGAGTTATTTCCGTATACGGATTAATCTTGTTCATATATATCTCCTTTTATAATAGAATGTTTCATTCTACGAAATAATCTTGATGATGCATGATTATGTAATTCGCCTACATATTTTGAATTGAATCCAGAGTAATTATATCAACATGCGCTTTTGTTGTAAAGATATGATTTTTAGGAATATTTCCTCAATCAATAATAACCGACCTGATCATTTTAAATTTTATATTGAAGGAATAATTTAAAAAGAAGTGGTTTTTAATTGTTGTATTTACACCTTTTCTATATCCGATGTGATATTATATATACAGAAATTATATGAGAGGATTTTTGAAAAATTATTATTGGATATAAAGAGTGACGCTACCGTCATATAACGATAACACCTATTCTTTATAAAAATATGAATACTAAATGTTTTCAGGAGGTATTTCTAAATGATTATAGGAGTTCCAAGAGAGATTATGCATGGGGAAAACCGTGTGGCAGCCATTCCGGAGACTGTTTCCAAGTTGGTTGCAGACGGAGCTGTGGTCTTAGTGGAGAAATCAGCCGGAGAAGGCGCTTTCTACCACGACGATGAGTACATAACGGCAGGTGCCCGAATTTTGGACGATGCCGCCGAGCTGTATCAAAAGTCGGACTTGATTTTAAAAGTCAAGGAACCTCAGTACAATGAAGCCTTGAAGATCCATGAGGTGGACATGATGCACAAAGGTCAATATTTGATCACCTTTTTACATCCTGCAGCACCGGTAAATCATGAAATGATCAAACAGATGGCTGAAAAAGGTATTGTAGGGCTTACCTTAGACGGTGTCCCCCGCATATCTAGAGCACAAAACATGGACGCATTGACTTCCATGAGTACTTGTGCAGGTTACAAAGGCATGCTTATGGCAGCCAATTACCTGCCCAAATTTGTTCCTCAAATATTCACTGCTACCGGAATGATCAAACCCGTCAATGTTCTGGTCATCGGAACCGGTGTAGGCGGATTGCAAGCAATTGCAACAGCAAAAAGGTTAGGTGCCATCGTTTCTGCAGCCGATATCCGTAAAGACGCTGCGGAGCATGCAAAAAGCTTAGGTGCCAAAGTCGTGGATCTCGGTGTTCCCGATGAAGTTGCAGTGGGCAAAGGCGGATATGCAAAAACCCTTCCGGCTGAATGGTTGGAAAAAGAACAGAATGTTCTGCGTGAAACGGTATCAAAGATGGACATCATCTTCTGCAGCGCTCTGGTTCCGGGAAAGCTTGCCCCTGTCTTGTTAACCGATGATATGGTTGCTTCCATGGCACCCGGCTCGGTGATCGTGGACATATCCATTGACCAAGGCGGAAACTGCTTTTCAACCGTACCGGGAGAAGTTGCAGTAAAACATCATGTGACTATCATCGGCATTAAAAATATCCCGGGCATGCTGCCGACAAGCTCGACTTGGATGTTTGCTAATAACGTATACAATTTAGTAAACTATATCACTAAGAAAGGGAAGATTGTATTAGATAAAAAAGATGAAATCGTTTCATCCATTCTAACCACCATTGACGGAAAAGTCGTTCATGAAGGTGCGAAAGAAGCTATGAAAATAAAATAATAAAACAACAAACCGGTTTGCTGTCCGCCTTGATCAAAGGTAGGCGGTAGAAAGGAGTTTTTCATGAGTCCATTGTTATTGATTCTGATATTTATTGTCAGTACCGTAGTCGGGTATATGATCATAAAAAATGTACCCAGTCTTTTACATACCCCTTTAATGTCCGGTATGAACGCCTTATCCGGTATCACAGTGTTAGGTGCTTTGACCGCTACAGCATTTGCACTTGGTACGGGAAGCAAGATTCTCGGATATATAGCAATCGTTTTAGCCATGATTAACGTAGCAGGAGGCTTTACTGTCACCTCGAAAATGTTAAAAATGTTTAAGCATAAGGAGGTAGATAACAAATGAGTGATATTTTATTCTACCTATTATGTGGTCTGTTATCGGTACTTGTTCTAGTTGGCATATCCATGATGAGCAAAGTGGAAAAGGCAGTCAAAGGGAATTTCCTCAGTACCATCGCCATGGCAGGTGCCATATTACTGACTCTAGTCTACTATGATATCATATCTGTTACTTCTTTATGGATTTTTATGGCCATCGGTTTGATCTTAGGTGTCATCTGGGGATTCAAGATTAAAATGATCGAGATGCCCCAAGTAGTGGCGTTACTAAATGGATTCGGCGGCATTGCCTCTGCTTTGGCTGCAACAGTCATTATGATCGAACCTGAACAACAAAACCAAGACCAATTAATGTTTATCTTAGTAACTGCATCATTAGCGTTAGTAGTTGGTGTGGTCACATTCACAGGAAGCATGATTGCTGCAGGAAAATTACAAAAAGTAATATCACAAAAACCGGTGATTTGGAAAAACCATCAATGGATTACCGGCATTTCTTTGGTACTATCCATTCTTTCAATTGTGATGGTAGCCATTGATACAAAGTTTCTACCCATAAGCATCATCATCGGATGGGTGATGGGTGGATTTTTCGGTGTAGCCTTTACTATTCGTGTGGGCGGTGCGGATATGCCCATCACCATTTCCCTTTTGAACTCCTTGTCAGGTGTTGCAGGATCCATTGCCGGTATGGCGTCCAATAACCCTCTTACTGTTGCCATCGGAGGTATCGTCGGTGCATCCGGTTTGCTATTGACCCAAATTATGTGTCGTTCCATGAATCGTCATTTATTGGACATTTTATTGGGAAAAACCACTTCAACAGGACATTCCAAAGGGGTCGCCGTTGAGGCTTCCACTGTAGTAACAGCAAGCGATTCGGAAGAAGACATTGTCTCCGATCTGGCAAGCATCATAAAATCCGCTAAGCGGGTTATTATCGTTCCCGGTTACGGTATGGCATTAGCCCAAGCTCAGCATCTTGTTTCACAACTTTCGGATTCCTTGGAGCAAAACGGTGCTTTGCTTGATTTCGCCATTCATCCGGTAGCAGGCAGAATGCCCGGTCATATGAATGTTTTGTTAGCCGAAGCCAATATTTCATATGAGAAATTAAGGGAGATGGATGACATTAACCCGGAATTTCCTAATTGTGATTTAGCTATTGTCATCGGTGCAAACGATGTCATTAATCCTGCGGCTAACACTGCGGAAGGTACTCCTATTTACGGTATGCCGGTTCTTGATGTTGACAAAGCAAAACATATCGTCATATGTAACTTCGATTTAAAACCGGGTTATGCAGGAGTGGATAATCCTCTGTATAAAATGAGAAATGTAACCATGAAGCTTGGAGATGCAAAAGATACCGTGAAAGAGCTCATCGACATGTTACGGTGAAATATATAAAACCGATATTATAAAAACAGGGCTTAGACGCCCTGTTTTATTATACCCGTTTCTTTCTGTCCTGTTTTAGCCAGGCACATGCCGACTTGCGAACATCTGGTTCAACCGCCTTCACATACATTGCCATTCTTTCGATTATAAACCATCTTATAACCGTCGCGTTAAATGATTCCTACTAAATATTGTCACCATATCATGCACCTCCTCTAGGCACCTTGCATAAATCTGATAAAACGCTATATGTGCAATAATGCCGGCATTAGGGGGCAAGCCATTATACTCATCTTTCCAACTACGTGCTTGATGTCGAAACTATTTTTCACTCTTATCATATAATAGAATAAAGCGGAAACTCAAATATGTAAAGGAGATAAAAATGGACAAAGAGAAAAACAAAGTTGGGTTAGAAGAATGTCCTCTTGAACAAGATTCCATCGATACCCAAAAAGAAGTGAATATCATAGAACTAGTTAAAGAAATAAACCATATGGCAGCTAATCCGGAATACAAAACATTCAAAAAATCCACTTATTGGAATCAACATTCGGCAATAGAGAATTCCAATATTGACGCTCGTTTAAAAGATATAACGGAACAACTTATAAGGATAGAGACAAAGTTGACAAAAATCGAAAGTTCATTGGCGAATAGGGAATAGATGTTCATATCGTTATGGTTGGGGGGGATTCTATAGTTTTACCATTAAAGTAACGAACTGCCCTGCTTTTCATGGTTACTTTTTTAATACACCTTTTGTTTTGCTGCGCTTGTGTACAAAAAAGGGGATATACCTCAAACATTTGAGGTAATCCCCTAAATTAAGTCGATAGACAATTAGCTGACGCCATTGCCACAAAGTCCACTATTCACACAGGGAACGATCCTATGACCTTGCTCAAATTCCTGCGAAACAGTAATATTACCTACCTCACCGACGCCAGGATAAGGTTTTAGGGCTGACACGAGCAGATTCTCATGTTTCCACAATTTGTCGATAACTTTATAGTCTATTTCCAAAACACAATCATTACCGATAGTTACAACTCTTACGTTTTCAATAATAATCACTTTACAAGAACCATCAATTGCAGCTAATTCACTTCTGAATTGATTTAGTCCTGCAAGATTGTTTTGGAAATGCACACCGCTTGGGAACCTGGCAAACTCATACCAGAAACAATTGAATGTGTCTCTTGGAGTTACAACTGCTAATGTGCCTGTTCCATATCTGAGTACTACTTCAAATTCTAATTCGTTGATGATACGATCACAACCAGTGGACGGACTCAAGCGCTCTTCTGCACATAAGACCCTCCAGCTTTGAATACCAGGCGCTCCGTCAGGCAAAAAGCCTCCACGGCAACCTGCGCGTCCATCGGGATTGCAGGGAACACAATGTGTTGCCGTTCTTTGTCTTACACAAATATCTCTTACATCTTCAACACAAATATCGTGGCATTCGCAAGTTACGGATTCTGCTTGATATCCAAATGCTGCTCTTCTAGCAGGATCTGTGAAAATAGCACAACACTCTCCACAATTTGGGTTGAGACCAGATCCACATGTCACAGCTACTTGATTCACCTCTAAGTTTTCTGTCATAATATTTACATCCTTTCTTATGAGAAATGTTAATATAGTATATGAGTGATATACAGATTGGTTAACATAATCCCGCGCCAAAAGAGCACGTTGCATAATATTATTTTTTTAAATTGTTATCTCGCCCAGTGCAGTTTAAGATCGTTATGGATTATTGTGATCAACTTAGAACATACGAAAGATGTTCTAAGACACGAATATCATGGTGCAGAATATAAACCCCACCTGTAATATTTATAATACACAGGGTCGCCCTTTGAGGAGCTTGTCCGCTCCATTCTGGAGATCAATTGTCTTGAGCGGGTTCGAAAGATCGTCTAAACGCAAATCGGATTCGCATGCAAATATTACCGATAAATCAAATGTTCTGTATGGGTTTTATTACGTCTTTTACACTGTTGTTTATTCCGTTCTCCCCCGCTATTGTCGGGGGAGAACGGTCTTGTATTTAATCCTCTATATCGTAGCACACCAGCCTTGCCCCGGGTGTCCCGTATATCTTGTTATTTTTCTTGTCCATATAAAAACCCAATACCCAACCGGATGTTTCTGCCACAACATCAAATCGATCTTTATCCAAATCATAGCGGAACAGTTTGTCGTCCCCTGCCCCATATATAATCCCTTTGTCGGTTATATCCATAGCGGGCCAAATGGTATGATTAACGGGGAGTTTCTTAACAGTAGTTACAACATTGTTAGTATAATCATAAACAAACAGATAACCTTCACCGGTCAACCCGTAAATCAAATCGTTGTACCACTTGATGGAAACAATATTTTTAGCACCTTTTACAGGATAAATCTCCTTTACTTTCTCCTTAGAGCTGACTAAATATTAACATGCGATTCTGGTAAATTAGTCTTGACAACTGGT
>CALCRE010000062.1 GCA_937894465.1 uncultured Clostridia bacterium | reverse complement strand
AATTTGATTCTTCACAACTGTACGAAAAGGTATTCTATTCCTATAAAAAACTGATATACTTTAATGGAAAGTTGTGACCATAAGGGGGCGAATTTTTGAAGACTGTATAGAGGAAAAATTGTCTTCATCCACTCTTGAATCTTTACTTTGTGACAGGATATCCTGCAGTCACATAATTCAATTAACTTTAAATAGGTTATTTATAGCTTTGTAAAAAGGTTCATTAGAGCATTTTCTGCTCTTAAAAAATATATAGGAATGGAGAGATTCTATGTTCTGTAAAAGTTGTGGTAAAAAATTGGAAGATGGAGTTAAATTTTGTGATGGTTGCGGAGCACGCGTAGAAACATCGCAATCTGGGGTAGCTCAGAAACCGGAGATAAAACCGGAAGAGCAAATGGTGCAACCTGCACCACAAACAATACAACAAACTTATACACAACCGTCCCGACCTGCAGTAGCTCCGGTAGCGGCATCTGCCCCGATTGCACCGGCATATGATCCGCCCTTGACAATCGGACAGTATCTCGGCATGTTTTTATTAATGCTCATTCCTATAGCCAATATTATTCTGATATTTATTTGGGCATTTGGTAGTGACAAAAATAGGAACAAGAAAAACTTTGCAATCGCCTATCTTATCCTGTTTGCAATCGGAATAGTTCTATCCATTTTGTTAAGTAGTGCGATTACCGCGATTGTCACTGCTATATTCAGTAACTATTATTAAGCTAGCGACAAAAAAAGATTCGTTATATAAAACGGATCTTTTTTTTTGTTTTTATTGTTACTGCTTTCATCTACAATTCCTCCAAAGCATTTATATCTAGTAAGATAATTTTACGATTCCCTGAAAGCTTAATAAAACCTTGATCTGCAAAATTCGTCAGCTTCCTGCTGAGTGTTTCTTGACTCATACCCAATTGAGAAGCAAGGTCACCTTTTGACATAGGGAGAATCACTTCCTTCTTGCCTTTTGACATGGAGAGTAACGCTTGGGCCACCCGCTGTTCAACTGAGCTTAATGAGATGGCTTCGATTTGAGATTCAGCCGTTTCTAACCTCTTGCTCAGCTCCTCCATAACTTTAAATGCAATGGAGGTGTATTTCATCATGAGTTCTTTAAGCTTTGATCCTTCCACAACACACATCACCGATGTTTCGATCACTTGTGCATGATCAGTCAAAGGTAATGAGCTCAGAAGAGAGAGCTCCCCAATGAATTCTCCCGGTCCCACTACTCGAATAACCTGCTCTTTTCCGTCTGCAGTCAAGCGGAAGATCTTCACGGTACCTGTATGTAAAACAAATAAAGTTCCACCACGATCCCCGGCCATATACACTATCTCACCTTTTTCATAGGTTCGTGCAGATGTAATATGAGCAATTTCCATCATTTCCTCATGGGTTAAGTTACCGAAAATCGGTACACTGTGAATACAGCTTGCATTATCATGCTCATGTTCATGACAACAATTCATATGATGTTATCCCAACCCCTGACTTATCTCACTAGCCGGGGCATTATCCTTTCTATGGTTTTATTTTCTTAAATTGCAATATGAAAATTATAGCATATTAATTGCCGAATTATTAAAAATCCTCGTAGATGATTGACATTAATCAATAATTCATTATAATTAGCTTGTTAACTGTTAACCGTTTAACTAATTGTAGGAGGTGAAAAAATTGATGGATGAATTTAACCTATACAAAAAAGCAATTCATCTGTTTATCAATACAACTCGAATGCACCGAAAAAGTGTTGAAAATATTGTTAGTAAGCTAGGATGCAAGCATACACAGCACCGAATCTTGTTGTATTTAAATGACAACCTTGATGCCCCATCTCAAAAGCAAATCGCTAAGTTTTTTAATATCAGCCCGGCGGCAGCTGCCGTAACATTAAAAAAAATGGAGAAAAGCGGCTTAATCGAAAGGACTGTGTGGGAGGATGACAACCGAGTTCATCAGATTAATATGACCGAGTATGGAAAACAAATTATTCAGGCCACAAGACAAATTTTTAAATCTTTGGATCTAGCGACATTTGAAGGTTTTAACCAAGCAGAATTAGAAAGCTTTATGAATTACCTAGAACGAATGCAGAACAATATTCAAAAACTGGATATTGAGAGAATAGTAGTAAAAGTAAGGAAGGCCATAGAAATCATATGAAAAAATGGTTTAAATATATAAAACCCCATTTGTTGTATTTTATCATCGGGCCCCTGTGTATGATCATAGAGGTCATTGGCGCTGTTATTATGCCCAAGCTATTATCTATGGTAATCAATTCGGGAACTGCCGGCACACTAACAGTCGGATCGAGCTTAACCACCATGCTCCTGATGATCCTTACCGCTTTGGTCATGATGGTAGGTGGCGTGGGCGGCGCATATTTCGGTGCAAAAGCCTCTGTGTATTTTGCCACTGATTTGAGAGCGGATGCTTATTCAAAGATCCAAAAATTCTCTTTTTCAAACATCGATAAGTTCTCCACCGGATCATTGGTTACTCGATTGACCAACGACATCACGCAGTTGCAGAATTTCGTTAACATGACATTGCGTTTGGCTTTACGGGCACCGGGTATGTTAATCGCCGCTTTAATTATGGCAATTTCACTTCAACCTTCTTTATCCGTTGTATTAGCGGTAACCATTCCCATGATGTTGATTGCGATTACCCTGATCATCAAAAACGGGTTTCCTCGCTTTGGTATCATGCAAACTAAACTTGATGAATTGAACAATAACGTTCGAGAAAATGTTACCAACGTTCGTGTTGTCAAATCATTTGTCAGGGAAGATCATGAAATAAAAAAATTTCATGTCTCCAATAGAAATTTGAAAAATGCCGGTATGTCAGCTCGAAAAGTGATGATCTTTATGCATCCCACCATTACCATATTCATTAACATCACCACATTGGCTGTGGTTTGGTTCGGTGGTAAAACTGTTTTGAGCAACGGCATGGAGATTGGGGATTTATCCGCATACCTCACATACGTCACTCAAATCCTGTTTTCTCTAATGATGATCACCATGATGCTGATGTTCTCGTCCCGAGCACTAGCCTCCGCCCGTCGTGTCCGTGAGTTACTTGACGAAGAAGTGGATATGACCGATATCAATGCGGCGCACACTGACAAACAAATTACGAATGGACAAATAGAATTTAAAAATGTTTCCTTCCGGTACTACAAAACTTCCCAAAAGCCTGTCTTAGAGAATATCAACGTTACCATAAAACCGGGAACAACTGTAGGAATCATCGGATCTACCGGTTGCGGAAAAACCACATTGGTTTCAATGATTCCTCGACTTTATGATGTTGACGAAGGTGAAGTTTTGGTGGACGGAATCAACGTCAAGGATTATTCTATGAATCACTTACGGGATGGAATCGCTATGGTGCTTCAAAAGAATACATTGTTCTCCGGAAGCATTGCAGAAAACCTCCGCTGGGGTGATCCCGATGCAACAGATAAAGAACTTAAAAATGCTGTCGCTCATGCACAAGCAGATAAGTTCATTTATGAAATGAAAGATCAGTTTGATACCATGGTAGAACACGGTGGTGCCAACTTGTCAGGAGGACAAAAGCAACGTTTGTGTATTGCCCGCGCATTACTGAAAAAATCAAAAATCATCATATTGGATGATTCAACATCAGCAGTGGATACAGCAACCGAAAGGATGATCCGCAAGGCCTTCAAGTATGAACTGAAAGATTCGGTAAAAATCATTATTGCTCAACGTATTTCCTCGGTTATGGATGCTGATGAAATTATAGTGATGGACGACGGGAAAATCACCGGAATCGGAACACACAAGCAATTACTAGCAGAAAACAAAGAATATCAAGAAATTGTTTATTCTCAAAACGGACAAAAAGGAGCATAGCATATGGCAAGAAATCTTGAACAACTTCAAAAGCAATATAGCAGCGCCTCTGCTACGCAACAACAAGGTGGCCGTGGTCCCGGCGGACCTCGTGGTGGCGGACCACATGCAGGAGGCATGGGAGGTAAACCCAAGGAGGCGAAAAAAACCCTCCTTCGCATCATGCATTATTTAGATCCATATAAAGGGCGATTTATCATTGTACTGTTTTGCATGTTGGTTAGTTCTGTTACATCATTGTTAGGAGCCTATCTTTTGGCACCCATCATCGATAAACTTACATTAGCCGTTCTTCCTAATGCAAATATACGGGTTTCTCGTGTGCAACAAATTGCCGACGAGACTATCTTGAACTTTACTAAATGGTTTGATCTAGGCGACGAAGTGCTTACTTATGTCATAACCGCCATTATTTTATTAGGAATCATCTATTTGATGGGTATTATAACAACCTACCTGCAGAACCGGTTGATGTTATCCATTTCACAAGGAGCCATCGAAAACATTCGTAACGATTTATTTGAAAAACTCCAGCGGTTACCTGTCCGATATTTCGATTCAAAACCCACAGGTGAGATTATGTCACGATTTACCAATGACATAGATAATATCGATATGGCCTTGTTTAACTCATTGACCTCACTGGTTTCCGGAACCGTTACACTAATCGGAACATTGTTCTTTATGATCACAACAAACTGGATCTTGACTTTGGTAACTGTGTTTTTTGCACCTTTATTTCTCAAAGGAGGAACCATGATCGCCAAAATGTCCTCTAAATATTATAGGGGGCAACAAGCTGCACTCGGTGCGCTCAACGGTTATATGGAAGAAACGATTACCGGTCAAAAAGTTATAAAAACGTTTAACCATGAAGAAACTTGTATAGATGAATTCGGAGTACTCAATGATGATATGCGAGACAAACAATTCATGGCACAGTTTTGGGGAGGTGTTATGGGGCCTATCATGGGAAATACCTCACAAGTATCCTATGCCGTTACAGTAGGTGTCGGTGGAATACTTATGGTGACCTCCGGCTTGACCCCCGGAGCATTAACGGTGTTTGCCGATTACTCACGGCACTTTTCACAACCCATCAACACCATTTCCCAACAAATGGCTACCATATTTTCAGCTTTAGCCGGTGCCGAACGAGTCTTTGATGTGATGGACCAATCTCCGGAAGAAGCGGATATGCCCAAGGCAAATCCAATGAAACACATGAAAGGTCATGTCATCATGAAAGATGTTACTTTTGGATATGTACCGGATAAAGTCGTATTAAAAAATATTAACCTTTACGCCAAACCGGGTCAGAAAATTGCATTTGTCGGTTCCACAGGAGCGGGAAAAACCACAGTCACCAACTTACTAAACCGCTTCTATGATATTTCCCAAGGCACCATCACCATTGATGGAATTAACATAAAAGACATGGTAAGAGATGAGCTGCGTAAGAATATAGCTATGGTGTTACAAGATACTCACTTGTTCACCGGTACCATTATGGAAAATATCCGATACGGCCGTTTAGATGCAACCGACCAAGAAGTGATTGAAGCTGCCAAAACTGCTAATGCAGACAGCTTTATTGTCCGGTTGGAGAATGGTTATGATACCATCATCGAAGGAGACGGTGCGAACCTCTCCCAAGGACAACGACAGCTGTTGAATATTGCACGGGCGGCATTAAGCAAGGCGCCCATTCTGGTATTGGACGAAGCCACCTCTTCGGTGGACACCCGAACAGAAAAACAAATTGAGGAGGGTATGGACTATTTGATGAAAGATCGTACGACTTTTGTCATTGCCCACAGATTGTCCACCGTTCGTAATGCTCATGCCATTATGGTTTTGGAAAAAGGTGAAATCATGGAGCGAGGTACTCACGATGACCTGCTCCAACAACAAGGAAGATACTACAAATTGCATACCGGTTTGAAAGAACTGGAGTAATTAAAAAACAAGTAATAATCACTAGGAGCATTCTATAGGGACTTTTTGAACTATGAGTATTATGTAAGGCAGACAGCAAATTAAGCCGTCTGCCTTTTCCATTGTTCGGATATTTCCCCGGTTGGTTTACAGATAATACGCTTATTTTCAAGATAGCATTTTTCTTACTAATTAAAAGTATATTCTACCTATCTTTATAATTAATCACTGCATAAGATATGAATAGATTGGCAGCCGGGATATGAGGAGGGTGCTTATGGGTGAAAAAACCAAAGAGCAACTGCCGGAGGAACTGTCGGAAGGGCAGAAAATGCAGGAGAAAAGAACAGATGCTCCACGTCAAATGATTAAAAGATTTCAGACGCTTATTGAAAATGAGGGTCTGTTTTCTCAGATCGTCAACTTTCTCCCCTATCCCCTGGCTATATTTACGCCACAATATACACTGGCTATGACAAATAAGGCTTTTGAGGCGGAAACAAAAAAGCGGGGCATTGATCCGAAAAAAGGAGCAGCATGCATTCTTCAACACAAGATCAGCGATCTGCGGCTAGCTGCTGCCGTCTTGGGAGTCTTTGCCGGAGACACCTTCTTTTTAGAGGACGTAAAGAACCCATATTTCATGTTTTTAGGAAAGAAGCAGCAAAACACGGCGGAGTCTGACCGTAACAATCGGGTCGTTATTTTCCCCGTTTCGGCCGATGATGGTGAAATCACCCATGGTGTGATTGTGTTTATGCCATGAACAGACAGGACAAGGTAGGTATTACAGGTAGACGGACTGCATCATGATGTATGCAGTAATGTATTTGCATGAAAAACAAGAAGAAAGTGAGGGATTTTTATGAAAGGTGTTCTGAAGAAAACATTGTCGATGTTACTGGTGTTATGCGTTATGTCGACATTCATGCCTTTTTACGTCTTGGCAGCAGAAGGAGATGTCTGTGAAATCGTTGAAACCACGGTTGGCTACCCCACACTAGATGCTGCGTTGACGACTGTTCAAAACGGTCAAACCATCCGGCTGCTGAAGGATATTAATTATAGCAGCGGTATTTCAATTGTGGACAAGAGCATCACTTTTAATTTAAACGGGTTTAACCTTGACGTGGTCAGCACTGCAATAGGAGATACCTATGCGGAAAACTGCGGGCTCTATGTAGAAGGCAATTCTGCTGTTTCATTGGATGGTTTAGGTGAATTCAACGTAACCGGCTCATGGTACGGGGTTTTTGTTGAATGCGACAAGGGAGAAAACGCCCAAGTTACCGTTAATAATGCTACCGGTAATAATGGTCGCGATGCTGTGGCAGCTCAACGTTCAAAGGTTACGGTAAAAGGAAATGCAACCTCTAACGGTGAGGGTTGCCGTGGTGTTTGGGCTTCTTATGAAAATGCAGAAGTCATTGTTGAGGGCAATGTATACGCAAACGGGAACAATAGCCAAGGTGTCTACGCAGAAGAACTAGGTAAAGTAACCGTAAAAGGCAGCGTGACCGTAACCGGTTATAACAGCAGAGGCATATATGCCTACCATGACGGAAAAGCTGCCGTAGGAAATGACATCGTTATAAATGTAGAAAAAGATATTACTGCAAGTGGCACCGGGAGTATAGGTGTACAGACCATTGATTCTAATATTACTGTCGGTGGGAATGTAGCCGGCGAATATGGCGGCATTGATGCTTCCGGATCTGATGTTGATGTTACAGGAGATGTCCAATCTACCGGTTCCGGAGTAAACACTTATGGTGTGACCGCCACAAATCTTAGTGAAATCATCATTGGGGGGGATGTGCGATCTAACGAGATCGGCGCATATATATGGTCGGAAGACGGGGAGACCCCTTCTATGATAACTATTAACGGGGTTATAGACGCGCCGAAGTATGTAAAAATCGGAAGCAAAACACTTGCTTTTATAAATGGTTCTCATAAACATTCTTTAATAAAAGACTACCTAATTTATGAAGACCCGGACTTTCGGGAGGTAGGTACTATAATTGTGGCTGAGTTTGCCGGAGGCGATGGAAGTCAATTAAATCCTTACCTTATTGCCCACGCAGATCATCTTTATAATG
>CALCRE010000061.1 GCA_937894465.1 uncultured Clostridia bacterium | reverse complement strand
ACATATTAACGGAAATAGTGTCGATTTTATTTAATTTGATTCTTCACAACTGATACACAATAGCTAATATTGACAAAATGTAAAGAGAGTATAAAATGTATGTTATGTGCATGAAAATTATGCATATAAATTTTATTTTGGAGGAAAAGTTATGAGGAAAAAGTCAATGCGTTTCATGAGCTTATTCATTATTTTAGCAATCATTTTTTCTTTTGCTGCATGTACGCTGACTCAAGACGAACCTGATGTAACAACCGCCGGTACGTCAAACTCAACCGGCACATCCGAAACAACGGGTGGATCCGGTGAAACAACCGCACCAATTGTGGAAGAAAACCCCTTTGCGGAGTTTTATGAAATCAGTTGGATTTACGGGGCATGCGATACATATGATGAAGGCGCGTATGATGAGGTGATGTTAGAAGAAAAGTACAACATCGATTTTCAAGTATGGAATATCAGTTATTATGACGCTGAAGGTCTTTCCATGATGTTGGCTGCAGGGGATATCCCCGATTTCGGTAACTATCCATATGCACCGTATCAACCGTGGCAATTGTATGATGAAGGGTTTACAAGATCCATTCCTTTGTCAATGTACAAACAATATTTCCCCTTCTATTACGAGCAAATGGAAAAAAGTGCACCTTCAAGTTTCAAGTATAACAACATACCGGGTACTGAAGAGTACTATGGAATCTCTTTCATCATGAACGCATATCAAAGGTACTACAATCTACCTATCATCAGATTGGATTGGTTGGAGAACGTTGGTTATGAAATTAGTGAAAGTGACCTGATTCCTGTTACAATGTCAGACGAAAAATTAGGCAAGTATAACGGACAAGTCTTTATGACGGACTTTATGTTTGAACATGAAGAATTGAATGATATTTTCAGAGCTTTCACCGAGGATGACCCGGATGGAAACGGAGAAGATGACACATTTGCAGCTGTGATCTACCCTCATACTTTCAGATCTCCTTGGGTGGATGTATACTGGGGGCAATTCGGAGTGAACTCATCTGATGCTAACTTCCTGTACTTGGATGACGCTACAGGTGATGTTGTTCCTTATTATGCATATACAGGCTACAGAGACTATATGGTATGGGCAAACGATATGCGTAACAAAGGGTACATGAGAACCGTGGAAGGTGAAGGCACATGGGTTGACCTTTTGCTTGCGACTTGGGCTACCGGTAAAGTCGGTTACTTTAATGCCGACAGCGGATATTTCTGCCGACCGGATCTTCCTGCAAATTCCGATCGTAACGTACCTCAGAGCATTTGGTATAACGGACTTGAAGATGCTACCTTTGTAGCTATGCCAGCACTCAAAGGTGTTGGTGATGTTTACGGAAGCAGAAGATATCAATTGGATGCTTTTGCAGACGGAAAATGGAGAACTTGGACAGTTGCAAGCACCGTAACAGACGGTAAACTTGCAAGAATGTTAACCATTTGGAACGATTATAAAACCGATCCTACCAGTGAATTTAATGAGAAAGTATTCTTAGGAATCGAAGGTGTTCACTTTACTTGGATGGGCGAACCCTATAAGAGTGCAAGAGTTGTTAATGACGTTACCAAGATTCCTCCTCAGTACAGAAGAGGCGGATGGTGGAACGGTATGTTCAACACCGAATTCAGTGGTTACGAATATGAAGCTTACTTCCAATATGTAACACATATGAAGGAATCAAAATGGGTTGAAAAATACTGTATAGAACCTTATAAATACATGAACGCAATGTACATGGGAACCGAGCTGTATGATCAATACGCCAAGGACTGGGCTGAAGTTTCAGCATCTGTAAACGCAGCGGTTGCTGACTTTGCAAATCGTTCATGGAACGGTGAAATCGCCAATATTAATGCTGAGTGGGAACAATACATCAATCAATTATACTCTGCAGGATTAGAAACTCTGGTTGAAAAATACTTCAACAATGAGGAATTCCCGCAGTATCAACCACCACAGTTGTATGACAACTAAAAAATGAAATAAAAACGACGGAGACTTAGGTCTCCGTTTTTTATATTCAAAGCAATAAAATTTTATTTTATTCTTGCTTGACAAATTGGTTTAATCTATTAAACTCAATATATAGGTTTAATAGCGTTAGACTAAAAGGAGATAGTGATGATGGAATATAAGCTGGGGACGATGGAAACCAGATTTGCCGAGTTGATATGGAATAATGAGCCTTTATCTTCCGGAGAGCTGGTGAAGCTATGCGAAACGGAGTTTTATTGGAAAAAATCCACCACATACACCATGCTGCGTCGCCTTTGCGAGAAAGGTCTATTTCAGAATAACAACAGCATGGTTACTTCCTTAATGAGCAAGCAGGAGTTTGACGGCTTGCAAAGTGAAATGTTTGTAGAAGAAACCTTTAACGGATCTCTACCTCGATTTTTAACTGCATTTGCCACAAGGAAAAAATTATCCGAAAAAGATATCGATGAACTACAACGCTTCATAGACCAAGAACGGGGTGATTCATAATGTGGGTGTACACATTGTTGCCGATCATCTTAAACATGAGCCTTACAGCAAGTATGGTCATATTATTTGTATTGGTGGCTCGCCTTTTATTGAAAAAAGCACCTAAGATATTTTCTTATGTATTATGGGCTGTGGTATTATTCCGGCTTGTTTGCTCCGTATCATTTTCATCACAATTCTCTTTGACCGGTATATTTCATACTCATGAGACTATTGATCATAGGATCACCTATATCCCGAAAGATATTGTTCATATGGAGAATCCTAAAGTGGATTTACCTATATCCATTGCAAATGAAATCATCAATGATGCTTTACCTCAAGGGGAAGAGCAGCTTGTGGCAGACCCTCTTGAAGCACCTATGGCTCTTGCAACCGGCGTGTGGATCATGGGTATGATTGCCATGTGGGTATATAGTGGCATATCTTTAATGAAGCTGCGCAAGAATTTAATTGGGGCAGTACACATGAGGGAAAATATTTATCTTGTGGATCACATTGAAACGCCTTTTGTCTATGGTGTAATACGTCCTAAAATCTTTTTACCTTCTTCTTTGACGGAGAAAGAACAAGAATACATTATTTTGCATGAGAAAACCCATATCAGGGGACTTGATCATATCTTTAAGATGATCGGTTTTCTTGTGTTGACGGTGCATTGGTTCAATCCTCTTGTTTGGGTGGCATTTGTATGTTTCGTCAAGGATATGGAAATGACTTGTGATGAAAAAGTTCTAAGGATAACCGGAGTAAGTATTAAAAGAGCCTATTCCACATCTTTATTATCCTTGGCCACCGGCAGACGTATCATCAACGGTAGTCCCTTGGCTTTCGGAGAAGGGGATATTAAAGGACGCATCAAGAACATAATGAATTTTAAGAAGCCAAGGATATGGATTATTGGTGTTTCGGTAATATTGGTTGTGGTATTGAGTATAGGGCTTGCCACAAACGGATTAAAAAAGATTGAACTGCCCCAAGCTGATTCGATATTATCCATGGAGCTTGAACAAGTCGTAGATGGAGAAAGTAAAGGATCCGTCGTTATAACTGACCAAGTAGAAATCAATGATATATTGTATGCCATATCCGATGCTGTTCAAATATCGGCGAAGACGGAAATGCCTAATGATGATTATGTAATGGTTCGCTTCAATCTTACCAATGAGCAAAGAACCTTGTACTTTTATAAAACCGATGACAACTATCTAATGGATGTTGATACGGGCACATATCGCGCCAAAGGTAAGGCAAATTATATTAATGCCGTATGCAGCGCTCGCATTCAAGACAATGCGCAAGTCAATGAACTGCTAAATCGGATCAATATCGGTATGCATATCAATGAGGTTCATGAAATTCTCGGTCAGCTCCATGGCGGACTATCTGGTCTAAAAGGTGACATTTATATCATGAACGGCCAAACTGTCACCGGGATATATTATGATTCAGACAATCGCGTAGAACGAATCGGCAGCTTTGATCGCCCCGGATTTTTAGAAGGCAATCCTATGACAATCGATGATGTAAAGCAGCTGGCTAAAAAAGGCGATAATTTGGTTTTTGAAGACTTCAAGGGATTCAAAGGTGCAAACGTGAGTTCAAGCTTTGACATATATATCATGGTGTACTCTGTGGAAGAAGGATATCGATTGATTGTGCAAGCCGGGGTGGAAGGTGGAAAGCCTAGATGCGCAGACCTTGAAAGTATATGGCGTGGAAGCGGAACAGGTATTGATATCCGTTATGACGATATTGATGAATTCCTAGAATCCAATCCACCTTCAACAAATTCAAAAAGATTTTTAACAAAGGCTGATGTGGAACCGGGAACCGGGCAGGAGAGCCTGTATCTTGAAAAATTCCAAGAAGAGGCCCCCTCGACTACCCGAGTGGTATTGCTAGTCTTGAATCAAAAAGGTGACGAAATATGGAAACAGGATTTTTTCAAGGCACATGCAGGTTGGAGTTCATTGTTTTTATATGAAACAGACGGTCAGCAGTACTTGTTACGCTACAATCCCTATATCAGCCAAGGATATGCCTCGTACACCTACTCTGTTTTCACATTGCAAAACGGTAAGGAGAAAGTCTTTCAATCAAAAACCATTGATTTTGATATCCTCGGCTTAACGCCGTTGGATGTAACTGAAATGACGGCTTTTGCAGATGAGATCAATGATTTGTTAAGCAAAAGTGTTCTTCTGTTTAGTAGTGAAGGCGGTGAATTTACATTTGGATTGTCCTCATCTGAAAAGTTCTATGAGAGATATTCATGGTTGGACACCTATCCGAAGCTGTATTCCGACAATGACAGTTTGACGGACCGGTTGAGAAAATATAGGGATCATGTTTTAGAAATTCAAAAGCTTGAAAAAGAAGAACTTTATGAATTGACCGAAGAAGAGATAGAACAAGCCAAAGACACTGTCATGAAATACTATGAAAGCTCTGTATTCAAGGATCGGGTCAAGGATGTTGCGTATATAACGGATGTGACGATTTATCAATCCTCTGTAATACCAAACAAAGTAAAGGATAAGGTGATTGCCTTTTATGTCACTATGGATGACCGGGCAAAAAGAGTGATAGTGTTGACCAAGGAAACAAAAGGGGAGTGGCAGGTGATCAATGAGGGTGTATGACATTCCATACTTCAATCTTACCTTTTATAGGATCTGTTTGCATTATCTTCTTGACAGAGACATTTCATCGTAGTACAGTGACAGTGGATTTATTGTGAAATATATAAGAAAAGAAAAATATATTTTGTTAGAGGTGAACTATATGAAAGTAGGAATTATTGTATACTCCCACACTGGAAACACTTGGTCAGTGGCACAAAAGTTGGAGGATGCCTTGAAGAAAGCAGGACATTCGGTGAACATGGAAAAAGTGGTACCTGTCAATTCAAACCCGAATTCAGGCGGCCCGGTTCAATTGAAAACAGCACCTGATGTCAGCTCTTATGATGCAATTATTTTTGCTTCTCCGGTACAAGCTTTTTCTTTGGCACCGGTCATGAAGGTATACTTATCCCAAATATCCGATTTGACGAACAAAAAGGTATATTGCTTTGTTACACAACATTTGAAAAAGGCATGGATGGGCGGCAATCATGCCATAAAGCAAATTACCTCGGCATGCAAAGAAAAAGGAACGGATATGAAGTCAAGTGGTATGATCCACTGGTCCGCAACAACACGGGAAACACAGATCGATGAACTTGTCAATAGATTAAGTGCTCTCTGACCTGAAATAATCACTGTCGGTAACTTGTCTTTTTGCACTCCGTCTTTTGTATTGTATGTATCCAATTCCATAAAAAACTGTGAAGACAGGGATGTTGATCAAAAGCAGAATTGCAATCCATAAACCGAGGTTTTGTTTTAATGCGTCTACATACCAAACAAAAGTGTAGGGTACACTGGTCAATAAAAGCTTGAGGGATGTTTCGCCTGAAAGATCCCTTGAAATGAAGAATGCATTCGCAGCCATAGCGATGATACAAGAAAACAAACATTTGATGATTGAGAAGTTTTCATCCTCTGTATCCTTGAAGCCTTTGGCGGATATATAAAAGAAGGATAGCACCAAAAAAATGATGTATAAGGTGATACTGAATGGTATAAAGGCAGATCCGTCAAAAAACAGGCCGATTGATATGGATATGAGAAAAGCTAGGGCATATGTTAAGATATTCGCCCCTACATGCCAAACCAAGATGGTGTAAAACTTCATTATGTACCTCACTTTTTCATATGTAATTTTATCTGTAATCTAGTATATCATATGACAAAAGAATGGAAGAGTATTATCTTTCGTCTTTTAAAAGGAATCTATGACTCGCTTCATATTTTGCGGGTTGACCATGTAGCATTCGGCTCTTTTTTTGTGGATCAATGTTCCCCGAGCTCTGCTCAATGCATCATAATATTCAAGATATTGAAACCATGGTGAGTTATTGGTAAGCCATAACTTTTTAATAGCTTCAACCCACAAATCGTACCCTTCTGTAACATCCACATAAATATATGGTACAAAGTCTTGGGCATCTTCCCAGTTCTCAGCGAAATACGGTCCCCTCGCCCAATGGGAGGGAAGTTCTCTCTCCATGGTCCGAAGTGCACCATAGAATATGGCGTCATTTACTACCCGGTGAACGGCGGAATGATCCTTATGGGTACTCTTTGCCCAATGAGTCAATATGACATCAGGTTTCTCTTGTCTGATCAGGTCAGCTATTTCAAACTTAATGTCTTCGTTCTCAGGCACCTCTGCATCCCTATAATTGAGCACAATGGATTGTCCGTTTAACATCTTGGCAAATTCTGCAGCGGAATTAATGTTCATTTGCTTGAAATCTTCAACACTCATGTTGGAAGGAGCGCCTCTTTCCCCGGCTGTCACATCAACAGTGGTAATCATGTCTCCTAATAATGCATGCTTTGCCAGTGTCTTTCCGCAAGTCAACTGAACATCACCTGTATGCGCGCCAATGGCCATAATGTGTTTTTTAGTTTCACTCATTTTTTAAATCTCCTTACTCATAACCGCCCAGTTTCGGACAGGTTTAAATCCTGTCCGCTCGTAGGTTTTTCTTGCAGGATTGTCCGCACCGGTAAATAGTGTGCTGAATTTTGCACCGGATGATTTGAATCCATCCATTAATAACTCGAAAAGCACAGACATAATCCCTTCACCCCGGTATTGGGAATGGGTGCCGATGCCTATAAAAAATCCCCGTCCGCTCTCTTGAACACGAATCGGCCCTGTAAAACCACATATTTGACCGTTGTCTGCTGCAACAATTACCGGATCCGGTTTATCCTGCGCCAGGTTATCCATGATCCCCTTATTCCAATCTTTTGTACCCAAGTTATCAAATAGTTCGTTAAAGCCGTGATGTTTTCTAGGATCGTAATAACCTGCAAAAATACCCTTGTTTATTAACTCCTTTTGCTTTGCTAGCGCTTTTTCACTGATTTGAAAGTCAGATAAGTCCAAATGAAAGGAAACTTGATGAGCTTGGTTTCGGTATCCGTTCTTTTGCATGAAAGCAAATGCAGGGGAATCCATATCAACACCGGGGGAGTTGTTATGATCGTGCTTATCTGTACCCGGTATATACCACTCTAATTTAATGGGATTAAAAAATATGGATTGAGCTTTTTTCTTACCGTTTGTGCGAAAGTAATTTTCAAGCTTTTGAAGTAATAATGAGCCGATGCCTTTTCCTCTGTAATCGGTATGTACAATCACCATAGTTAAATACCCCGGAGTATTTTCATGAGTTTCTCCGGGCAGAAAATCTTTTTTCATAATACCATTTGCAAAGCCGATCACTTTCCCCTCTTCTATGGCTAGAAATGTACCATCATACGAGAAGTTCGGATCATGCACAAACTTTGCTTTAAACTCCTCTTCCGTAAGCGGTTTGTACGGTGTTTGCCCGCTTAAATGGATGTTCCATAATGCTGCGATCTCTGAAATGAATCTGTCTTCAAATGATTTAATCTCCATTATTACCTCTCTTTAATTGATCGATGGCTTGTCTTTCATCACTTAAGAAAAATATGTGTTGACCTTTGTTACTCTCATAGATAAAATCCCTTAAGCTCTTACTTGAATACACGGAGAAATCACCTATGATGGCAATTCTCATTTGGTAAGTAACAAACTTCTGCAGAATTTCCCCTGCCATTCTTGTCTTCAAGTCAAAAAATTCTTCGCTTATAGCTTCTTTATCAATGATAACATTGTCACAGCCATATTCATAATGGATGGTCGCCATAAAATCCAAAGAAGATTGAACATCCGTAATCAATGGTTTGTCACTATTAACAATCGCTATATTTTTGTTGTTTTCTTGTATAATCTTTACTTCCATACTTACTCCATTTGCTTTATTGGTATCTGTTACTTTTGCCAAATCAATGTATATCGCCAAAAGAGTTTGCGTTTTACTTTGGGCTTTCCCGATAAATGCTTTTTGGTCAATGCTTTAACTTCATTAATCGTCATGTATGTATCATGTTGGCCGTGCCTTTCCCAAACACTCTTTGCATGGGCATCATCCTTTTGCAACCTACCATTATGTATTAAGTTCATGATTATGTTTGGAAAGAAGGCACATCCCCATATTACATAATCAAAAATTGTACTTGCTTTAGCAAGATCCAACACCATCAATTTTCCACCCTGTTTTAGCTTATTTTTAGAAAAGTTTAGGAGCCATTCATAGGGTAGGTGATGTGCTGTTGCTGTTGTGATGATCACGTCAAGACTCTCATCCTCAAATTGCAACTCCAGAATGTTGCTGCAAATGTATTGGATGTTGCCATTAGGGTTTAAAATTTTTGCCTTTTCAATCATTTGGTCCGCAATGTCAACAGCAATGACTTCCCGAGCCTTTTTAGATAACATATAGGAAAGCTCACCTTTGCCGCAGCCGATATCAAGACAAGTATCCGCATTATCCGGTATGTGCTTTAGCAGTTGAGTGAAATAACAATTGTTATGATTCCATTTTGTTTCTTCAAGCTCGGATATTTCATTAAAATCTGTTTTTACGATATTATAGTCTTCCATATATGAAGTCTCCAACATAATTATTACTCATTTAGATATTATTATCACACAGCCATTCTCACTTTACAAGGAAACAATTTTTTGCATAGCAACAAAGAATTGCTTTTTTACCTCTTGGTGAAAAGATATAATGGATGTGGGTTATTAGTGTTGCCAAAGGAGGAGACGTGAAAAGTGGATATAAGTAAAAAGGTATTGGAAATAAGGGCAAAAAACCGGCTGACACAAGAAGAAATGGCACAAAGACTGTTTGTCACAAGACAAGCGGTGTCCCGTTGGGAGAAAGGAGATGCCATACCAAACATTGATACATTGAAAATGATTTCGCAAGAGTTTGGTGTATCGGCGGATGAACTTCTAGGATTGAAACGGAATCGAATTTGCCAATGTTGTACTTATCCTTTAAGAAAAATAGATGAACTTGGAACGAATTCAGACGGAACTCTGAATGTGGATTATTGCATTTATTGTTTCAAAGACGGTGCATGGGTAGACCCCGACCTTACAGCACATGGTGTGATTGATTATACGATTCCGTTTATGAAGTCTCCTTCTATGACTGAAGAGCAAGCAAGAAAAGTTTTATCTGACTTAGTACCCACATTAAAACGCTGGAAAAGCCATTTATGATCATGGGAATGTTCATAAATGACAGTCATTATGTTTGATATTAACGTTTTTTGCTGTATAATATCAATAGTGAAATATTAAAACATACGTTGTATGGTTTGAATACCATTAGAAAAAGGAGTACGTGTAAATGAACATTATTACAGTAAAAAACTATGATACGTTAAGCAAAATGGCTGCAAACATGATCGCGGCACAAGTCAACAAAAAACCAAACAGTGTATTGGGGTTTGCAACCGGTTCGAGCCCCTTGGGCACATATAAAAACCTTATAGAAATGTGTCAAAAAGGTCTTGTGGACTTTTCTCAGGTTACCACATTCAACTTAGATGAATATTACGGATTAAGCCGTGAGAATTCACAAAGCTATTACTATTTTATGATGGAAAACCTGTTTGGTCACATTAACCTACCCAAAGAAAACATTCATATCCCCAATGGTAAAGCTGCCGATATAGAAGAAGAGTGTAAAAATTACGAAGAACAGATTAAAGATGCAAACGGTGTAGACCTGCAGCTTTTAGGGGTAGGACATAATGGTCACGTAGGTTTTAACGAACCGGATGATGTTTTTCACAATTACACCAGACTGGTTAAATTAACTGAATCAACCATTGAAGCCAACAAACGCTTTTTCGAAAGTGCAGATGATGTTCCTAAGACTGCATTGAGTATGGGAATAAAGACCATCATGATGGCCAGGGAGATTGTTTTGGTTGCAGGCCCGGATAAGGCTGACATTATCAACAAGCTAAGAGAAGAATCTTGTACACCTGAAATTCCTGCTTCCATATTGCATTATCATCAGAATTGCACAATCATCTTCGCTGAAAACAACTAAAATAAAAATTATAGGTCAACATAAATAAACACGCCTATTAAATCTCAATCAAGAGATTCAAAAAGGCGTGTTTTTATTCTTACAAAACAAAAGGTTATGGGACTACCTTGTTATAACTTTAATATTTGATGATAACAATGTCAAAGTTAAGTACCGGTATTTAAGTTAAAAAGATTTGTTTGACATTTATGTTACGGTTTAATAATATAATTATATAAACGTTTCTATAGTTGCTGTATCATGGTTTTGAGGTTTGTACAGGGCAGGTGCTTTATGAAATTAGTGACGATAAAAGATGTAGCGAAAGAAGCCGGAGTCAGTATTTCCGTTGTTTCTTATGTGTTAAATAACAATCCGAATGTATCCATAACGGATAAAACACGGTCTAAAGTTTTAGATGCTGCAAAAAAGCTGAACTACAAACCCAACAGTATCGCAAGAAGTATGCGAACTAAAAAAACCATGATGATCTGTCTTGCGACCTTTTGGGATGTGTCGGATTCGGTGTTCACCGATGTGTTAAAAGGTGTCGACAACATTGCCGAAGAAAATCAATACTCGGTAATTTATTGCAATATCAAAGATCATACGACAAGCCAAAAGATCATCGATCTATACAAGCAAAGACAAATAGACGGTGTGATCCTTCTCCTACATGTAGACCCAATGGAGAATTTCGATGAAGCCGATTTTATTCGGCATATAAAGCAGAATCATGTTCCCGCGGTAATCATCAATGGACGCACGGAAGATCTGGAGTTGAACTATGTATATATAGATTATTATTCTTCAACTTATACGGCAGTCCGTTTTCTTTACCGGTTAGGCCACAGAAGGATGTGCTATGTTCTTCCTGATAAGCATGAAGTCTCTACCAATCAAGCCATCCAAAGAAAGAAGGGATACAAAGATGCCGTCAATGATTTTGGGTTGGCGGAATCGGATTTGTTCTTTGACAATGAATCACTGGTTAAACATATCGATCTATTTAAAGCTGACCGTAAACCCTCAGCAGTAATTGTGAACAAAACAGCATATGCTACTTCTTTGTTAAGAACATTTGCAGAGAATCAAATAAAAGTGCCGGAGGATATTTCGGTAATTGCTTGTAATGACCAAAGCACTGCCGATTATTTGACACCGGCTTTAACCACTGTGAGAATACCGATTTATGAAATAGGGGAGACAAGTGCGGGTATATTATTTGAGCTGTTAAAGGGAAATTCATCTATCATAAAACAAAAGCTATCTAACGAGGTTGTTGAGAGAAAATCACACAGGAAAATATAAAATATGCAAGGAAAGCTGTACTTGATTTTTATAATGTATAGAAACGTTTCTACTATAAGTGAAACCGGTTCATACCGGATGAAATAAATGATAAGGAGAGGGCTTTATGATGAGTGATTTTAAAAAAGACTTGAAAGAGTATGCAAAAACAATGGGAGTGGACCTGATCGGATTTGCATCACAGGAGAGGTTTAATGGTGTAGTACCGGAAGAAAACCCCTTTGTCATTTTCCCGGAAGGGAAAACCGTGATTTTAATCGGTAAAAGAATCACCAGAGGTGCCTTAAGGGGTATTGAAGAAGGAACGAATTTTGGTGACTACAGTATGTTCGGTTCCTCTTGGTTGGATGATAACTTTAACTCCTCTATGTGCTACGAAATGACTAGGTATCTGGAGGATAGAGGGTATGAAGCGGTTCCCATGTTCCCTAATCCTGTTGAGGCAAAGAAAATGGGTGTTCCGGTAGGGGAAGGAAAAACCGCTCCGAATGTAACACCTGATTTTCAATATGCAGCAGTGGCATGCGGACTTGGAGAAATCGGTTATTGCGGTGAAATATTGACCCCGGAATTCGGTCCGAGGCAACGCTGGCAAATGATCATCACTGATGCGGAAATCGAACAGGATCCAATTTTGGAAGAGCGGGTTTGCACACAGTGTAACAAATGTGCTAAGGTTTGTCCTCTCGGAGCCTTCACAGAACGCAAAACGGTGAAAATATGCGGAAAGCAGATGGAGATTGGCAACATTGATTTCAACCTGTGCAAGAAGTGCCAAAACGGAGCTTTTGCCAATCGACTGTTAAAGTCGGCAAAACCGGATCGCTTGGCGGCTTTATGTGTCAGAACCTGTGTACATGAATTGGATGTTCAAAAAAAGGTGTCCAACTCTTTTAAAAAACCTTTCAGAAGACATGACGCATGGTCTATTGATATCTATGACAAAAAGAGAAAAGTAAAGGTCGAACAATGAGTAAAATAAAAAATCAGGTGTAAAGAGGTGTTAGACTGTGAAACTAACTTCCAAGATGATAAAGGAAAAAGCCAAAAGTTTAGGAATTGATGTTATAGGTATTGCTGATATTGATCGATATACCAATGCTCCTGTTCTGATGAGTCCGAAGACCTATTTCCCGGATGCAAGGTCCGTGGTTGTCATAGGGATGAGGATACCGAGGGGATCGTACAGAGGAATTGAAGAAGGAACCCATTGGCACAATTATTCGTTTTATGCATACAACAAGTTGAATACGATATTTCGCCCGCGCCTTACATATGAAATGGCTTGCTTTATAGAAGATCACGGCTGGGAAGCGGTTCCTCATTATCCTGCAGTTCCGGAGAGAAGTCCGGCTTCAAGGCCTGTGGCAGATGACAAGGTTCCCCATGATGTGGTTTGCAGTGTCAGATTAATGGCTGTTGGCGCTGGTGTAGGGGAGATGGGGCATTCCAAAGTGTTTTTGACAAAGGAATTCGGTCCTAGAGTACGACTTGGTTGCATCTTGACCGATGCAGAATTGGAACCGGACCCCATCGTAGAACCGGGAACCATTTGCAACAAATGTGGAAGATGCGCAAGAGACTGTCCTCCCAACGCCATACCTGATATAAAAGAGGAAGAGAAGAAGATTACTGTGGAAATAGGGGGGAAGAAAATTTCTTGGGCTGATGTTCACATGGGCAGATGCACATTAACACACCACGGATTAAATAACACAGTCTCTCCATTCTTGAAGAAAGATTTTCCCAATATGAATTTTGATGTATCAAAATCCGATGCTACGGAAGAAGAAGCATACAGGCTTACCTATCCTATTGCTCAAGGCGCATGGACAAATTGTTTCTATGAAGAAAACGCAGGTTCCATTGTGAAGTATTATAAATATATCCTCAATCACTGCGGCTATTTTGCATTGTGCGGAGCCAAGGGTTGTATCAGGGCATGTATGGATTCTCTTGAAAAGTCCAATCGGATTGAAAACAAATTTAAAAATCCCTTTTATCGCAAGAAGGGATGGGATATACCGGTTGAAAGAGAAGGAGAAAAAGTAGGTGTCATCAACCCCTTCAGAGAAGAAGCTTTGGATCAACTTTATCCTGGCATTCGAGACGGTGAACAAAAAGAAACTTGGTAAACCAAATAGTTCGAATACAAGAAAGGCTCAAAGCAAGCTTTTCTTGTATTCGTCCGAAGGTAACTTCATGCACAAGTAGATTGCATATGCAACCATGATGAGAGATTGTATGATAATTAAGATTATCTCGGTTTTTTCATCAACTTGAGAAATCCATTTGAATAAATCAAATAACACATGCCAGAGGATGACGGGAATAAGGCTAAGCATGGACCAAAGCAAATAATAAAGAAGAAAGCATATTGGATTGCTTCATTGTGAAACAAGTCAATAATTTGCTTTGAATCATTCCTCTAAAATATATTTCTTCGGATAAACCGATGGCAGTGGTAAAAAGACAAGAGCAATTACGGAGTAAGAACTGATATGGATATGGATAGCATCATAAAAGCACCTTGAATCCAATAATCATT
>CALCRE010000060.1 GCA_937894465.1 uncultured Clostridia bacterium | reverse complement strand
ATAGCATACAGTCCTTGGAGAGGGACTATAAACACTACTACTTTATAATACGAGGGACAAATTCAGTACTCCAGATGCTAGTTTATGTTGAATAAAGACTGCACTAAAGATTTTACCCTCGGTGCAGTCTTTAATTTCGAGGCTACATATTCTATTCAAATTCTCTGGTCGTATTCATGAGAGAGCTTTCTCATTTCAAATTCAGGTATGGTTTCGGTCAAATTGGCAAATCTCGAAAAACGGACTCGATCACCGAAAAAATCATCTTCATTGCCGCCTCTTCCGGAAGAACGCCATTCAATATATTTGTCCAATAAATAACTCATATCAATCTCCTTTGTCATATATTTTTGTTTCCCAGATAATTATCCTCATCCTCTATTTTTCTACAAACACAATGATTTATGACAAAGAAATGAAAAGAGTTTGTAATGGTATTGTATACAAATTTATGCAAAATCTTAACGTTCCTTTTATTGTATTTGAGCTATAATGTATGTGTTGCTGTTTTTCGTAAGCTTAAGATTTCTGAATAGTCTTGCGGTGCCTTGTACAATCTTTGTATGAGGTATACCGAAAAATGTAGCACTAGTCACTGATTGTGACCATGAGGTTCGATTCCTCGTCGGATTAATAATCCGAAACCATGGCTGGTTTTAAGATGTTCTTAGGAACAAGATTCAATTACAGTCTTTGTAGGGCATCCTCGTGCATTTACCTTCATGGGTAAGTGCACCGGATATGAAAACCTTGAAGCTTTGCGGATACCGTGTCGGACGATCTAATTCCTTGAACCGGTGGCTCATAAATGAGCTAAACTGTTTCAATGATTTGAAGAAAAGGCACTTAAACGAAACTCCGTTTTCAAGTTCGGGAGGATACCCGAAAAAGATGGTATCTAATGATTTTATCCATCAAAGAAAGGAAGGTCAAAAATGAAAGTCAACATTCGAAAAGATGAAAGAGGTCTTTTGTTTAAAGACGGTGATTATGTCAAGTGTTTGAAACCAGGAAAGTATAACTTTAATCCTTTTTCAAAATACACTGTACATAAATGCGATGTAAATGACATGTTGGACACACAAGGCAGAAATCTCAGCTTGTTTCTTGATGATGAAAAGCTTTTGGAGGAGCTGGATATCATTGATGTGCAAGACCATGAAACAGCTGTTCATTTTGAAGACGGTAAATTTTCAGATGTCTTGAACACCGGAAAATATGCTTTTTGGAATGTTATGAAAAAGCATGAGTTTATCCTACATGACCTTCGAGATCCCGAAATAAAGGATACATTTGATCCGATCCGATACGGTGTACAAGGCTTGAATGAAACATTCATTTGCATTGATGTACCGGATCAAACAAAAGGTATCTTGTATTATGACAATGTACTGAAAAAGGTGTTGGGGCCGGGTAGATACTACTTTTTCAACAGTCCGGTGAATGTTTCGGTCAGAATCATAGATTTGAGACAACAACAATTGGATATGACCGGTCAGGAAATCATGACAGAGGATAAAGTGACATTAAGAATCAATTTCGTTTGTCATTACAAAATTATAGATCCTTTAAAGACCATAGAAATAAAGAACTTCGAAGACCAGATCTATATTATCATGCAATTGATCTTAAGAGAATATGTGGGTTGTTTGAAGTTGGACGAGCTTTTGGTGAAAAAACAAGAGATCGGTGCTTTTGTCCTTGACAAACTGAAGGAAAAAAGTCATGGTTTTGGTGTTGAATTTGTATTTGCCGGAGTCAAAGACATCATTTTGCCTGGTGATATAAAGGACATAATGAATACTGTTCTTGTGGCCGAAAAGAAGGCACAAGCTAATGTAATCACCCGACGAGAGGAAGTAGCTTCTACGCGAAGTCTTTTAAATACCGCTCGGTTGATGGAGGAAAATAAAACACTGTACCGATTGAAAGAGCTGGAATTTCTCGAAAAGATTTGTGAGAGAATAGGGAATGTATCATTGACCGGAGGTGGTAGCTTGCTAGAACAATTAAATCTTCTTTTAGCAGACAAGAGCAACCAAACCGATGCAAAGTGAAAGGAATAACCAAACGATTGGACTATATAGAAGAATTACACATAAAAATGAACTCTTTGGTCCTTTTTCACGATATATTGAATGATTTTGTCGTGAAAAAGGCCATGGAGCTATTGAAACTCAACAATGATGATGTTGTTGAGGGGGTAAAAACATATGCAATTTTTGCCCATGAGCTTTTTAAATCTACTGACGATTGGACTAAATATGTATTGCAGCTTGTTTTATCCAGCGATAATAACTATGTAACCAAACGGGTCAACCATATCATTATTGATCCGTCTCTTACTGAATGTCTATCTCAAGAATTGTCGTTATTAGAGGAGTTATCCCGACTATCAGCAAAGGACATCAAGGAGAGGATCAAGTATCAAGGGTACTTGCCGGAATGGAAATCGTCTCTTGTGGACTTTAAAGTTATTTATGAAGAACGAATGAGGCATATTCGGGAAAAGGGTGTAGGCATCTATTCCAAGTACCGGATGTTCATTATAAGGGATCGAGCCATTACTCCTGTTAAAACATCGGATCCAGTCAAACTGTCCGATTTGAAAGGTTATGAATCTCAACGCAAAATTGTCATTGACAATACTCTAGCGTTGCTAAATGGAAAGCCTGCTTCTAATGTTCTTCTATACGGAGATGCCGGTACAGGTAAATCATCTACTGTCAAAGCAGTTGTGAACGAATATTACGAGTCGGGATTACGATTAATTGAAGTACCGAAAAAACAGGTCGGATACCTACATGAATGTATCGAAGAACTCCACGGAAATCCTTTGAAATTTATTCTGTTCATCGATGATTTGTCTTTTTCCCAAGAAAATGATGATTTCTATGCATTAAAAGCTGTTCTAGAAGGCTCTGTGTATGCAAAATCGGAAAATATCGTCATATACGCAACCGGTAACAGGCGACATTTAATCAAAGAGCGTTTCTCAGACAGGGAAGGGGACGATGTCCACCGAAATGAAACCATACAGGAGCTGACCTCCTTGTCAGCCCGATTCGGTATAACAGTTGGTTTTTTCAAACCCAACAAAGAGACTTACTTGAGAATCGTACGGGAATTGAAGGAACAATACCAAATTGAAATCAGTGACGATGAATTGGAAAAACAAGCGGAACGTTTTGCGGTAAGCGGACGATCGCCCAGGATCGCCCGTCAATTCATCGAAAATTTGAAAAGTAAAGAGGAATAAAAGAGGAGAAAAAAGATGAGAGTAACCTATGAGCAAATGTTTCAAGAATTTAACCGTGTTTTGTTAAAGAACGGATTTTCAATGGAAAAAGCACAAGTTTGTGCTCGGATTTTTACTGAAAACAGTCGGGACGGAGTCTATTCACACGGATTAAACAGTTTCCCTTCTTTTATACAATCGTTGCAAAAAGGAACTATCGATATTTCATCGCAACCGGTGAAAGTGGAGGCATTTGGTGCCATGGAAAGATGGGATGCTAAATATGGCCCCGGTATGATCAACGCAACATTTGCCATGAATCGTGCTGTGGAATTGGCCAAAGAAAACGGAATCGGTTGTGTCGCTTTGAAAAACTCCAATCATTGGATGCGAGGTGCCACATACGGATGGCAGGCTGCAGACTCAGGATGCGTGGGATTATGCTGGACCACAGCGCTTCCTGCAATTCCACCTTGGGGCGGAAAAGAGGCTAAGTTGGGAAACAACCCGATTGTGTTTTCCATCCCTCGGGAGGGAGGACATGTGGTTTTAGACATTGCGATTTCTCAATTCTCTTATGGGAAAATGAGAACATATCAATTGAACAATGAGATGCTACCAATGAATGGAGGTTATGATACCGAAGGAAATTTGACGAATGATCCCGGGAAAATTCTTGAATCCAGGTTGGCTTTGCCCATCGGATATTGGAAAGGTGCCGGATTGGCTTTGGTTATTGATTTGATTTCCATGGTTCTCTCCGGAGGACGTTGTGTTTCCGAGCTTGGCAAACAAGAAACGGAACATGGTATATCCCAGGTATTTACCGCATTTGATTTATCCAGACTACCGGGACATAGCGAAATGTCTGAAAGAATTAACCAGGTCCTTGACGATTTTCATGACACGGAGCTTTTGGATGGTTTTGACCGGGTCCGATACCCGGGAGAGGGAACAAGCCACATGAGAAAAGAAAACATGGAAAAAGGAATACCTGTGGTAGAGAGCATTTGGAATCAGGTATTGGCACTGTAATCAAGATTTGCTTCATGTTCATGGAAAAATTGACGGATCCTTTGCCCGGAAGAAGTGTCCCGAATAAATTCCGGATGCCAATGAGCAGGGAAGAAGCCCTTGTATTTGCTTGTTGCATATCGATGGTCAGCAAGGGCTATAAAGCCGTAGTCGCTTGCGCTTCGAATCACTCTTCCTGCCGATTGTAATATGCGGTTGATCCCGGGATAGGTGTATGCAAAATCAAACCCATGCTTTCCTCTTGCGTTGTAATATAGTTTAATCAAGTCCCTTTCAGTGCATATGCCGGGCATACCCACACCGATTACAATGACACCGGACAACCGGTCTCCATATAGGTCCAAACCTTCTGAAAAGATCCCTCCGGTCACAGTGAATCCCAACAAGGTGGTTTCGGGGTTTTCGGTAAAGCTTGATATGAATTCATCTCTTTGTTCTTCGCTCATATCATTTTGCTGCATTATGATTTGATCTAGGGGAAACTGTTCTTTATAACTTTCAGTAACCGTTTTCATATACGTGTAGGAGGGGAAAAAGATCATATAGTTTCCAGTCTTTTGAGATGTGCATTCGTGAATGAGATTCACGACGGATTGAATGTATTCACCTCGAGCCCGGTACGTGGTTTTGATACCGGCTTCTATGAGTACCAATAAGTTTTCCTTCGGAAAAGGCGAGGGAAGGTTGGCTATGTTTTGTACGGGGTTGCCTGTGAGCATGGTGCTGTAGTACTCAAAAGGGGACAAGGTGGCAGAAAAAAAGACCGTGGATTTCATGTGTTTTAATATATTCATCAAATGATTGGAGGGGTTGATGCAATAAATATGAACTGTGACATCTTTTTTCTCGAGGGTATAAATCGTCCTGAAATCTTCGTCAAAATAGCTTGATATTTTGTAAAAGCGAAATAGTTCACCGAAAAATTCGGAAAAAGCTTTTCTTTCTTCCGGTGTATTCAAAGCATCAAAAAGATTCTCGGTTTTTCGCAAAAATTCTTCAATTTCCAATATCATTTCCATGGGAGATGTGTCGTCGGTAGCAGCCGGCTTGATCTTTTCATCCAAATGATATTGCTTTTTGTAGACTAAAAAAAGCTTATTGATATTTTTCAAGTGCTTTGCTTCCTCCGGGAAATGATCTTTTAGCATGGTATAAACACTGCGCACTTGCTTTTTGGACAGCTTGGACGAATACATGTCCCTTGACCGCTCCACTAGGTTGTGTGCTTCATCGATCAACAGGGAAATCCGGTATGGCGGCTTACAAAACTTCCTTAATTGTACCAAAGGATCAAATACATAATTGTAATCGCATATGACGATATCCGTTTGATAGGCTAATTCCAATGAAAGCTCAAAAGGGCATACTCGATACTTAGAGGCCAGCATATCGATCGTATCCCTGTCAAATAAATCATAATCCTCCAATGCACGGCGAGATGCAGTTTTCATATGAGAGTCGAAGTTAGCGGCTCTTTCGCAGTATTTCGGATTACAATTGTATTCGGTTTGAGGGCAGCTTTTTTCCTTGGCTGTAATGATACATGTCTTGATGTGTCGCTTTCCGGAGAGGATCAACTCCACGGTTTTCTTAGCGACGGAAACAGTTGTGGTTTTGGCTGTCAGGTAAATGATTTTATCCGTTAAATCTTCTGCTAAGGCTTTGACGGCCGGGAAAAGAGTACCTAAGGTTTTTCCGGTTCCCGTAGGGGCCTGTATAAATGACAGAGTACCGGTTCGTATTGTTTTGTACACGTATTTCATCATGTGGTACTGACCTTTTCGATGTTTGGCAAAAGGAAAATCGGTGCTTTTTATGGCGAGATTTCTTTTGGTCACCCGTAGGATGTGACTTTCAAGGTCCTCAAAATAGGGACGGACCAAGTCATCAAAAAAGATCTTCAGGTCTTGTTTTGCATACCTTATAGGTATGCTATGATTGGATTTATCCGTTCTGCTTTTAACAACCAATTCTGTATCAACATAAGTCAAGTCATTTTCTAATGCATAAAAATAGGCATAACATTTCAATTGGGCATGATACCTTTGTATGAGCTCCGGTTGGCATTCCTCTACAGTGTATAAAACGGTCTTGTATTCAAACAATGTGGCATTTCCTGAGTCATCGAATTGGATTGCATCGATTCTTCCGGAGATCTCAAGTACGATTAATTCGGTTTCAATTACGTGAGAGACGGTAACTTCCTTTTCAAAAAGATCCGGGCTTGTCGACGAAGCCATTTCCTCGGACAATTCGCCGTGTAACCGGATCCCTTCCATAGCGGCGTCATTAAATAGACCGGGGCGTATGACAAGGGGCACCGGTATGGCGAACTCCACTAGCGTTTTTACATTGACATTGTGTTGAACCTTCTCCATATCCACTCCAAATTGAACAAAAGACCAGAACTATTGTTTTATTATATACCCAAAGGAGCAGATACACAATACACAGCCTACACGTAATGAGGGAGATAACGAAGCAAGATGCATCCCAATGGTATGCAAGAAATGGAAGATAATGTTGACGGCAAATCAATTGGTGTGATATAGTAAAAACATACCTTATCAAGAAATGAACTCTTCATACCATGAAAGGAGATACCGTGAAAATGAAAAAGACCGGTTATATCGCCATTCTTCTTTGCTTACTATTCTTTTTTGGATGTACGCCCGAAGGGCATATAAAAGAGAGTCAAACCAACCCTATACCCGGCAGACAATCACCACAAGATGTGATCACTTTTTGTTATCCCTATGGTCTATTTAAAGAAGATTACATTGCTGTGTTTGATCAATTGAACTCCTTGAGCAAAGATTATTTGGGGGTGACCGTTGAACTTCTTACGACGGATTTATACCAAGACTTATATATGATGAATTACTATAACGCTTTGTACGAAAGTATTGCAGCAGGAATGGGACCGGATCTGTATCTGTTGATGAACCGTTACCATGAGGTCAAAATGAGCTCTAATACACCTGTTCCTACAGATTTGGCACACCATGTAAAAAACGGTTATGTACAGGAGATCACTTCATATATCAACGCAAGAACTCCTTATCTTTCCACCCTGTATGAAATCAATCCAAGTGTAAAACCATTAATGGGATACGACGATAAAGTCTATGGCATCTATATGCATGATTTGTTTTCAAGCAATCCGGTGTTTGTGATCGATAAAGGATTGGTAGGACAATTAAGCACGAATGTATTTACCTCTGTTCAAGATGCAATAAATGCTTGTGTTGAATTGAACGATAAGAAATTACTTGTGGAAAACGATCGAATCATATTCAATAACAGCGATGTGATGACTCATCTTCTATATAGCTTAGGATACTATAACATCTTTCCTACAATACCGTATATGTATTTTTGCGAAATAAAGGATCCGGAGTGCAATGTCTTACGGGTGGATGACACTGATTTTTTAAAGAAGGCTTTCGAATACAAACTTTTATTTGAGGAAAACAGGATATCGGCAGGGTTAAATGCCGTGCAAAATTCTCTGAAGGACAATTTTAACGGATTGGTTGCCGGAGTCATGAGTTACGGATCTTTTCTCAGTGCTGATAGTAGCGTTTTTGATCGTGATCGATATGATGTTCATATTTTGACCGAATATGATCGTTCAGTTTATAAAGGACAAAGTAGGCAATTTATGTTTGCAGTATCTTCAAACTGTGAAAAACCGCAACAAGCTGTACAATACATCGATTGGTTGTATTCCGACCCTGATGCCAATGCCCTGATCAAATACGGTATCGAGGATGTGCATTACAAGAGGGATCCTCAAACAAAAATATTGTACCGAGATGAAACAACAAGAAGTTTTTCATCACTGCTCGAGAGCTATACCGTTGATACCGATGTTTTAATTTCGGATAGCCTGTATATTAACTATCAAGAAAAATACTATACGGAAAAGATCACACAGAACAACGCTTGCTTACCCCTTTCCGAATTAATTATGAAAAGCGTAATCGAACAAGAGGATCATTTCTTGTTAAAGATGGATCGGTTGATGAAACTTGATGAATTTAGATATACACTTACAGAAGAGGTTAAACTGCGTAGTCAAATCAATTCGTTTTTCGATTATAATATAACATATGAGAAACTCATGGAAAGCATTGAGTTTTGTAGAAACAATGAATACATATGGCAAATCCAAAAGGTGATTGATAGCTGTCGATAAAAGTCACAGCTTAAAAAACTTAAAGTTTTGGCATAGGAATGGGAGCACCATACCGTTCGATTGTCAATGCCGCCGCAAAAAGCCGTCTTTCGTCAGCTCCGTATAAAATCATACCCCTGGGAGTTCCATCTTCGGACATACATAGCCTTAACGCAACAGATGGCAACCCGATAAAATGCATGATATTTGTAGGACCTGTCATCAAGCAGACATCATATGCTTGCAAACTCTCAGTAATTATTGTTTTTAATCTCTTTCGTGCGGACATCGCTTCTATATATGCTTTATCGTCAAGTTTCCTTGAAGCGGAGTGTAATGCGTCCTGTAGGTATGCAATACCATATTTCATCATTTGATCAGGATTTGCTTCATAATAGTTGACAATTTCCTCAAGAGTTTTTCGATGGGCACCGGATAGGGATAAATATTCTTCAAGGTCGTGTCGAAATTCACAACGCATGATGTCACGCATATATTTGGTATCAGCATGATTGACCTCTGTAATGCTTACATGGTCTGCCTTTAGTGCATTCAACACAGTATCATATCTTTCGAGTTGTGCTTGGGAAACCTGATCCCGGTTGTATATATTGATCGCAAGATTGATTTTGTCCGGTGCTTTTGGTTCAATTGGTTGTAAGTGCTTGTCTTTCATGCAAGAATATACCATAAGTGCGTCGGACAGATTATTAGTGATTGGCCCTGCACTGTCAAGGGTTGTAGCGATAGGTATGATGCCGGCGGATGACAAAGAACCGTGTGTAGGCTTTAGTCCTGTAACACCGTTTTCTGTGGCACACCCAACAATGGAAAAGGAAGTATCCGTACCAATGGATGCGGAACAAAAACCTGCCGACATGGCAACAGCCGAACCGGAACTAGACCCGCTTGGATTTTTTGCGCGATCATATGCGTTTCTAACCTGGCCTCCACCGGAGCTATATCCACCGGGCATGTTTTTGCCGGTATAGTTTGCAAATTCGGTCATTTTGGTCTTTCCCAATATTAAAGCCCCGTTGCGACGCAGATTCGCAACGATGGGAGCATCGGTTTTAGCGATATGATCTGCTAATGCAAGGCTACCTGCAGTGGTATGTAATCCTGAAACATCAATATTGTCCTTCACAAGAACAGGTAGCCCAAACATTGCTTTACCTCGGTCATCTTTTACTGAATCCATAAATCTTGCTTGCTCTATGACGTTCTCATTTAATTCCGCTATAGAATTTAATCCGTTAATTCCGTCATATTTCTCTATTCGTTCTACATATGCTCTTGTAAGTTCTTCTACGCCGATACATTTATTTCGAATCTGCGAAATAAGTTCCGTTGCTGACATCATAAACATGTATAAAACCTCATTTTTATTTATTTTCTTTACATGACAGTTCTTCTACAATTAACTTAAAAACACAAACTGAATCCAACATTGCCTGATTGAAATCCCGGTTTTTCTTTCCGGTATTGTGAATCATAATCTCGTGAAGGGCATGTTGTTTTTCAGAGCTTTCTTCAATGATTTCCACATTACCGTTACCAATGATACTTTGATATCCGGCGGAAAAATTGCATGCACTATCGGCTTCTAATAATGCATAGCTTGTATCCATTTCAAAGCCTATAGCAGGAGAACGCTTTATCAAGTCAATCTTATGCCCTTGCTTTGCACTGTGAAAATAGAATACTCTTTTACCGTCTTCCACGGAAAATCCAAAATTAAGAGGAACGATATATACTTTTCCTTCATCGTTGAAACCAAGCCTGCAGCATTTACATTTCTTTATAATTTCATTGATTTTTGTAACATCAACAACTTCTCTGTCACTTCTTCTCATCCTGTTTTCTTACTTTTATCTATTTTTCCCATTGCACCAATATGCTTTCATGACGCCTTAAGAAAACGTTCAATCTTCCGCCCAGTGTTTGGTGTATTTGTTTGCTCCAATCATCCGTTAGCTGTTTCGGGGCGGTTAGCCGGTATTTTGTAAAGTCAAAGCAAAACTCATGCTCTGTGTCCTTCCAGTTTACAACCATGAGACGATAGGAAGTACCCAAGTCTTGCAACCAAAAATAGGGTCTCAAGTCATCTCCTAAATCCAATGGTTTTGCAGAAATACCGGAGGGTTTTAAGGCTTTTTTAACAAAAGACAAACCTTTATCGTTTAGCTTAGACAACCTGTCTCCTAAAAACACATTGCCACCGCACATGATCACCATGTTTGTCCATGTCATTGCTTCGTCTTCGTTAAAGACAGGACCGGACCGCCAACGACCGGGGTTAGGATTGTTCGCAGCGGGATTGGTGACATTGGTTTCTTTTTCAAAAGATGTATCCAGTCCCCGTACAACTAAAAAGTCCGGATCATTGATCCATATTTTTTTATGCATCCAATAATTATGGAGGATGGAATCGGTTACCCATTCCACATGACTCCACTGATTATGTATATCGATGGTGATACGACCGGAATCAACAACAAAAGGACCACACTCCTCCGGCAGAGAGCAACCGATGATGTGACTGTCCTTGACACAACTTCTGATGATTCGAAACAGTTCCCGTAGTGCTTCGTAAGGTCCGACACCTTCTTCGTAAAATTGATTTACCTTTAAAAGACTTCTGACATAGTCCACCTTAAAAAGCCTAAAACCTAAGTCATACAGCCTTGCAAACAATTCTTGGAGGAATCCCCGTCCTCCCGGGCTTGTAGGATCCACCAGATAGTGGCCTCCGGCATCCGAAGGTAAAGGATCTCCATATTGATTTTTGATTAATATTTCAGGTGTACGCATGGCAGGAGTTGAAAGAGATTCCACTTGCAAGGGAGCAGTCCAAATGCCGGGTATGAAACCTCGATCGGAAATTTCCTTCACTAACCTCTCCAGTCCTCCGGGGAATCGGTAATTCGGTTGCCATTCACCCCAATTATGGTTCCACCCGTCATCCACCGTTATGTATTTGATATTTTCGGATAAATCCGGATCTTTTCGGATGAACTCCATGTTTTCAATCACATCCTCAAGTGAAACGGTGCGATAATAGTAATCCCAGGAGTTCCAGCCTACGGGAATATCCGCTTTGTCGACTTGATATTCCTTGTACAAGGAAGCATAAGCTTCCACTGCATTTTTCATATTAGAGTCCGTACAAATCCAAAAAGATTCGCTTTGATGAAATGCACTTTTATGGTTCGGGTTGAATTGAGTTTGGGCGATAAAATGTAATTGTTCCGTACCTGTTTTGGAAGCGGTACAATTAACACTATATGAAAGGGGGTATATGGCGGATAAAAAGATTCCTTTATAGTTGCCATCTTTGAAAATACCGGTTGCTTTGGCTTTGTAGCCGGACAGATTCTTTACATTCACAAAACCGGTGTTGGATACATGGTTTCCGGAGACCGGAACAAGCCAATGATCCATATCTTCGTCGCCTGTATTAAAATCAAACTGTAAAGCGGTGATGGACTTTAATCCCTTAGGTACGGAATGATTGACGGATAGGTTCACCTGCCAACCTAAAGCGATCGGCTTAAAAGTCCATTGTATTTTCATGTCTGCATATGTTCCGGTGACAATCCATCCGTCTTGAAACCTACTGATTTTAATAACATATGAATCTAAATTTAAAGGGTCTCCTTGGTCAGGTACAATTTCAAAATCCAAATGCCCAATTTTTGGTCCTAATAATTTGCTGAATTCGTTTTTCATGAAATACCTCCTGGTTATACACCCGATAACATGTAATACATATGTACCATAATAAAGGAAAAAGATCCACTTGTCACAAGAAATTTCATGAATCAATCTAAAATATTGCACTGTACATTTGCCTGTGATAATATTAAAAACACTAAAAAAAGGAAGGTAGCAGATGAAAAACATTGTGTTCATCGGTATGCCCGGTGCAGGAAAAAGTACATTAGGTGTTTTGACGGCAAAAACTTTAGGAATGAATTTTGTCGATACCGATATTCTTATACAACAAAAAGAGGGGCGGTTACTACAAGAAATAATCGATCAAGAAGGCACTTTCGGGTTTTTAGATATTGAGCAAAAGTATATTTGCGAAACAACATTTAAAAACAGTGTCATTGCAACAGGGGGAAGTGTGGTGTACAGTAAAAAAGCTATGACGGCTTTAAAAGACACGGGAATCATCGTCTATTTGAAAATCTCCTATTCCGAGATGATAAGACGAATTAATAATATCTCCACCAGGGGAATTGTTCAAAGGAAGGGACAAACACTGCAAGACATCTACCGGGAAAGGGCTCCGTTGTATGAACAATACGCCGATATTACCGCCGTAGGTGAGGATAAAAACATCGAGCAATTGCTTGAAGATGTTATTCATCAGTTGGAACAATTGTAAAAGATATGACGGTAATTACATGATCGCTATGCCCTTGTACCGTGATGAGACGGTGTATCGTACCACAGTTTTTCAAATAGCCGGAACAAAAAGAAAAAATTTGCCGGTATATTCAAAAAGTGATATAATTATTATCCACTATAAAACCGGCTAAGACGGCAATGAGGCAAATTATGAAGACATTAGAGACTGACAGATTGATTATTAGGAAGTTCCGTTACGAGGATTTGGATGATTTATATGAGTATGCCCGAAATCCAAAGGTTGGTCCGAATGCAGGATGGTGCCCTCATGAGAGTAGAGAAGATTCATCTGATATACTGAGAATCTTTATAGAAAAAGATGATGTTTGGGCAATAACTGACAAGAGTACGGGGAAAGTCATTGGATCCATCGGCTTGCATATAGATAATAAGCGGAACAATGACAAAGCCAGAATGCTAGGTTATGTTTTGGCAGAACCGTATTGGGGGAAAGGTTTGATGACCGAGGCTGCAAAAGCGGTTATAAAATATGCTTTTGAAACGATGGAACTTGATTTGCTCTCGGTGTATCACTATCCTTACAATCAACGTTCTAAAAGAGTGATTGAAAAATGCGGTTTTCTATATGAAGGAACATTAAGAAATGCATCTGTCATTTATAATGGAGATGTAAACGATGATGTCTGCTATTCTTTGACAGAGCGGGAGTATTGGAAGTTGATCAAAAATAGTTTCGGATGAAGGGGGAGAGAACATGGGTACCATGGTTTACATTGTGAATGTTGAAGCTGCAATCTATAAAGACAATCAATGGTTGATTATAAGAAGAAGCGAGAAAGAGGAACATGCCCCGGGTATTTTATCTTTGGTGGGAGGGAAGGTTGAAACTGATTCCGCAACGCCGAACATTCTGGAAGAAACAATTAAAAGAGAAATTACAGAAGAGGGAGGAATCACTGTTACCAACCACGTTAATTATTTAGAAAGCAAATTGTTTTATTCAAGCAAAGGCGAGCCGGTTGTGGATGTGGTGTTTTTATGTGAATACCAATCCGGTAAATTAAAATTGGATACCGATGAAGTCAGCGAGGCCGGTTGGATGACTTATGCAGAAATTCTCTCCGGTACCGATTCTCCGGAATGGCTTGTTGAAAGCATCAAGAAAGCTGAAAAAGCACGGATGGAAAGTGCTAAGATTTAAAGGTTGAAATAATCAAGGGGACGCTTCTCAACTAAATTCTCAACTAATTATATGATTGCAAGAAAGCGGTTATTGAGGTAATATTGAACCATCCTACAGTAGAAAGTGAAGGTATAAGGCGGTTTATGTTTATCATGTAACCGAGCAATTCTTTTAATATGAAAAGGGAACAAAAACTCAGTCCGAGCAATAAAAACGATCCTCTATACAAGAAAATTCCGAAGATGTATTTGAAAATCTTAGATCAAATCAATGAAATGAATTTGTCGGATTTAAGTGATCATAAACTGAAAAATCTTTCAAGGAGTTTGCAAACCGATGCAATAAAAGGAAAGAATCTCTATGATTTGTTGATACCGGCATTTGCTTTGGTAAGGGAGGCATCCACAAGAGTTTCGGGAATGAGACATTTTGATGTGCAATTATTGGCGGGGCTCGGGTTGCACGAAGGATTAATTATCGATATGAAGACCGGAGAGGGAAAAACTCTTGCAGCTGTTTGTCCTGCATATTTAAACGCTTTGACGGGAAAAGGTGTACATATCCTTACATTTAACGATTACTTGGCAAAAAGAGATGCTGAATGGATGGGACCGGTATTCGAATTCTTAGGGCTGACCGCAGGGTATATCCAAGAAGGAATGGATTGGAAAGAAAAGAAAACCGCTTACTGCAAGGATATAACCTACGCTACAGCCAAAGAAGCCGGATTTGATCATTTAAGATCCTTTACTGCAAGCAATCCTCAACAATTGGTTCAAAGAGGTTTCCATTATGCTATTATTGACGAAGTGGATTCCATCTTGCTCGATGAAGCCGGAATCCCAATGGTGCTTGCGGGTAATGTGCCGGATGAAAGTATTCGCGATGAACAATTCATTGATTCGGTGATCAAGGAATTGACTAGAGATATCCATTATCAAACAGATGAATACGCTCGGAATATTATGTTGACCGAAGAAGGAACTGAATATGTGGAAAAAATGTTGGATTGCGAAAATCTCTATGATCAGAAGAATTGGTATTTGTTAGCAGGGGTAAATAATGCCTTGCATGCCAATGGATTGTTGAAAAGAGACATCGATTACATTGTCCGGGGAGGGAAAATCGAACTTGTAGATGAATTCACAGGTAGAATAGCGGATAACCGTCAATGGCCCGACGGACTTCAAGCAGCCATAGAAGCAAAGGAAGGCATTCAAGACCAACCAAACGGACGAATATTGTATTCCATGACCATGAAAGATTATATTGTAAATTACCAAAAAGTCAGTGGTATGACCGGAACGGCTTCGACAGCTAAAACTCAGTTTCTTGATTTTTATGGATTGGATGTATTGGAGATTCCAACAAATATGCCGTGTATTCGTATAGATTATCCGGACAAGATATTCACTCATAAGGATGCAAAATTTAAGGCTTTGACCGAAGAAATAAGCAAGGTGCATAAAACTGGACAACCTATTTTAATCGGGACTGCCAGTGTTCAAGAATCCGAAAGGTTGGCAAAGGATCTTTACAATGCGGGGATTCCATGCAATGTGTTGAATGCAAAAAATGATGAGTTGGAAGCCGGTATCATTGCAAAGGCGGGACTTTCTTTTGCTGTGACGGTATCCACCAATATGGCGGGAAGAGGAACTGATATCAAGTTGGGTAGAGAAGAAGGGATTGATCGGGAAAAAATCAAATCGTTGGGAGGACTCTATGTTATAGGAACCAATCGACATGAGAGTATAAGGATTGACAACCAACTCAAGGGAAGAGCCGGAAGGCAAGGAGATCCGGGTGTGAGCTGCTTTTTTACAAGCCTTGAAGATAATTTGATGGTCCGATATCAATTAAAGGAATTGATACCGGTTCGATTCTACCCGGAGAAACAAGACGCTCCTTTGGAACATAAGATCATTGTTAAGAGAGTGCGAAATGCACAAAGGATCATTGAAGGTCAAAACCATGATATAAGAAGGACATTATACAGGTATACATTCATTCTCGATCAGCAAAGAAGGATGATGTACACTAAAAGGATGAAGATCTTGTTCGGATGGAGTCCGGGACTTTTAAAAAGCAAACTTCCTGAACTATATAAAAAATACAGTTCATTCATTCCGGAGCATGTTTTAGAGGAAGCTGAAAGAATGATTTGGCTTTATCATATCAATCATTGTTGGATGGATTATCTATCGTATATCAACTATATAAGAAACGGAATCCATCTTACGAATATGGCCGGTAAAACACCTTTGGACGAATTTCATAAGATGGCGATTCAAGCTTATGATGAACTGGTGCAAGATATTGAATCCGGTGTATGTAATTCCTTGCAAACAATAAACCTGACCGAAAAGGGCATTGACCTTAAAAAAGAAGGTCTGATTGGACCGTCTTCCACATGGACTTATCTGGTGGATGATCGGCCGGAGCAACTTGGGATTAACATGTTATTGGCAAATCCTGCTTTTTTATCTATGAATATTTTATTGTATATGGCTTTGGCAGCCTATGAATTCTTCACACGAAAAAGCCGAATGATGGCTAATAATAGGAGGAAGACGTTTTGAAAATCGTTGTTTTTGCTGATTCTCATAGGGATAACGAGACAATGACTTTCGTTGTCAAAAAAGAAAGACCTGAATTGGTGATTCACTTAGGAGATCATATCACGGATGCAGAACACTTGCAAAAAGACTTTCCGGAAATACCCATGGAGATGGTGCCGGGCAACACCGATACTGTCATATGTTATCCTTATGAAAAAACAATCATCAAAAACAAAAAGCGAATCTATATCACCCATGGAGACCGGTATAATGTACAATTCGGATTGTCTCGAATCTTTTACAAAGGAGAGAGCGTTAATGCCGACATGATTCTTTTCGGACATACTCATATACCGTATTTGGAAAACGAAGGAGGTATATGGATGATGAATCCCGGTAGAATCGGTCGTGTTTCAAGAAATTCTATTCAGGCCTCCTATGGAATCATCCTGTTGAAGAATGATGAAATTTGTTGTAGTATTAAAAATATATAAAATGCATTAAGAGAAACGGTGATATGAATTGGATGCAAAAAAATTAGAAAGATTGGAAAGCCAATTGGGGTTTTTAGCTGAAATTGATAAAGCGAAGCAGATAATCCGCAACACGGTTTTGATGGATCAATCCCGTAGGGAAAACGATGCAGAGCATTCGTGGCATATGGCGGTTGCAGCGCTTGTTTTATCGGAATACACCGATTTTGATGAGTTGGACATAACTAAGGTTTTTCAAATGGTCGTATTGCATGACATCGTGGAAATTGATGCGGGGGATGTGTTTGCTTATGCGAAGGTTGATCCGAAATTAAGAGCGGAACAAGAGAGAAATGCCGCGGAGAGAATATTCGGCTTGTTGCCTTCCGATCAAAAGAAACAATTCATTGCCCTTTGGATTGAGTTTGACGAGAGAAGGAGCAACGAGTCCAAATATGCCAACGCTTTGGATCGATTTATGCCTATTTATCATAACTATATGACGGAAGGCTTGCAATGGAAGCGGTTGAATGTGACAAAAGAACAAGTCTTGACTAAAAATGCCCATATACAGGAAGGCTCCAAGTTGTTGTGGGAATATATAAAAATGATTGTGCAAGAAGCGGTTGAAAATGGATACTTAATAGACGGTTAACGGAGGTTTTACTTTGAAAGAGAACAAAAAAGAATTGATCAGGATATTAATCGGTGTTGTAGGTATTATCGCATACGCAGTGATTCTTGTGAAAGCGGAAATGAACAATACATGGGGTGCGCTGTTGATTTTCCTATTATTCATATCCATGTGTTTCATTTATAGCGGTATTGTTCCCATGCTTAAAAAGATGAAGCAACAAAAATGATAAAAGTGGATATAAGAATCATAAAATATCAGTCGGAAGATTACCGACAATCCTTGTTGTTAAGGGATAAAATTCTTCGAAGACCTTTGGGATTGAATTTATTCCAAGAGAATTTAAACAAGGAAATCAACGATATCCATATCGGTGTTTTCTATAACATGCTTATCATCGGGGTATTGGTATTAACCCCCTTAAGTTTGCATACGGTCAAGATGAGACAGGTTGCAGTGGAAGAAGAACACCAAGGTAAAGGGTTCGGAACCCGGATGGTTGCCTTTGCAGAAACAGTGGCAAAGGAACTTGGATACGGCAGAATTGTTTTACATGCTAGAAAGACAGCGTTGTCCTTTTACAAAAGAATGGATTACAAAATTATCGGTGAAGAATTTATGGAAGTGACCGTTCCTCATTTTGAAATGGAGAAGGTGATTAAGTAACAGATGATTTATTTAAGAGCAATAACTCGTGATAATTACAGGGCATGTTTGAGATTGAGAGTGAAGCAGGAACAACAAAGCTTTGTTGCATCGAATGCCGTGTCTTTAGCGCAATCCAAATACGAACCCGAATGCATTCCTTTGGCTATTTATGATGACGAGACTATGGTGGGATTCACCATGTATTGTATTGATGCCGAGGTTAACACCTATTACATATATCGATTGATGATCGATGCCGGATATCAATCGAGAGGTTATGGCTTCAAAGCCATGAAGCTTCTGATGGATCGAATAACGGTAGATCCGAACTATCACAAAATCTATATCGATTGTGAACCGGAAAATAAAGCGGCAAAAAATCTTTATACCAAATTAGGATTTGTGATCACCGATGAACTTCGTGAAGGTGACAACATCATTATGAAATACGAATATTAAAAAGCCGGAAAACATATGGTTCCGGCTAATTAGATTTATTATTTATTTATTTGTTCGAATCATTTAAAGATTTTCTTGACGATATCTGTGTTTTCCTTCAGCTGATTTTTGTGTTTTTGGAATACCCCAAGCATGATCATATCCGAAGGCTTGATGTTGTCATATGCCTCCTTTAAGGCTGTATGAGCAACCGCCGGGATTTCTTCCGGTTCATGACCTAAGAATACCTGACCGCCTGCAAAAACTTTAAACGCTACGATGGGTTTTTGAACCTTTTTAATGGCATCAAACATGGAGAGTCGATCCTCCGGGAAGAAAACAAGGTGTTCTTTTGTTTTACCGGTGATGAAACCGCTTTGCTGACCTCTTTGTTGTCTTCTTGCGTTATAAAGGCATGCGCTGTAAAAGTCTGCGCCCCAATCCTCCTCATATGCGCGTAAAAGGGTTTCCGGTACATGGGTAGCCATTCCCGCTATGACGCCGGTGTCCTTAATCATTTTAATGCGCTCTTTCAGAAGTTTTTCCTGACCTTGTTCACAATAGTAATCTGCGGTGGATCCTTGATGATAAATGGCTATGGGTTCGCATTTTAACATCATTCTCAAGTTGACGGCTAAATCCATTCCGGCATAGGATTGAAACATGATGTTCATCTTTCCGCCTTCATTCTTGTACTGCCGGATGACACGTAAAATGAAAGGATCTCCTAAAGCCATATAAGTGTTAATTCCGCTTTCTTGAGCCTCAAACATAGCTTTTACACAACTTTCTGCTGTGTAATAATCCATCATCTCTTCACCGGAGTGGAGTGACTCGATATAGGAATGTCCGGTGAAAGGATTGTCGCCTAAAATCAATCTGCTTATCTTGTGGCCGTAAAAATCAACTGTGGGTATCATAATGACCTCCAATTTTAAAAATTTATCCTACAAATTCCACATATCAATTTCATTTCTTTTCAAACGATAATCCTTTAATTCATCACCAAAGGAATTGCATAAAGTAAACACAGTTGTGTGGTCGGATCTGTTTTCAAAAAAAACCTTCTCCTTGGACACCAGTACATGAAGATTGAATCTTGGAAAGTCGCTTGCTTTGATCATATACAAACAAGGGTGATAATCCGAAGAAAATGCAGAAAGTTCTCCGTGCCAAATATAATGATTGTCGAAAATTCGATTGATCCCCTTGAATAGCATCACTTGAGCTCTTTTTATTTCGAATTCTCCGGCGGTATTCACCGATTTATCATTGAAATTTACTGTGACAAGATGATTGCAAGCGGTTAATAATACGGTTTTTGGACATTTCGGGTTCATCACCATCAAATCGTTTACCGACATGGCGGTTTGTTGATATGTTTTATTGGGCATAACCATGACAACAAAAGGAGCAAGAGTCTGCTCTTTGTCAAAGGTCTTTTCTCCCATATGATTCAGTATCAACTGATCCTCAACGCCTTTCCATTGGGGATAAACGTGCTTGTTGACATAGCGGATTCCGGAAGAACCGCCTAATACATAACCCATGGTGTTGTTCACATTCACATACTTCGAAGGTTTGTAATCGTCGATTTCATCCGGTTCGGAACCATAAAACCCCTTATAGGTCTTCTTTGCGTTTTCTGTGTATAAATCGATCTTACCCGGAGCCAGATCCGGTGCATTGATTAGATTTTCATTCCTTATACCGATCAAACCTGTTTCCACGGTCGCATTTTCACAAGGCTTTTGTATGTTTAATTGCTCTATATATACCGTGTTACCATCAGGTAGTGAAACAAATGCCACATCCTGTATGATTTCCCGGTCGCCACGGGAAATGGATGCACAAGCTGCGAATCCGTCATTGTATACCCTTTCGCTGTGATTCAACGTTTCACGGATATGAATCTCATTAGATAAGCCCTTGACACCTTTTTTCTCTGAAAAGACGATGTGACCGGTAAAGCTTGAAAACATCGCGGTGATATCCCACATACCGGCTTCCGGAAGACATAATCCCATACAATTATTTCGCCAGCTGAAACTTGTAAAACTGTCCGGTTTGCGGTGCACCAACAAACTACCATAAGGGAAGTAATACACTCCGGACAACCTTGATTGCATTTGCTGCTGATCCGAAGGAGATACTCCGTTCCCGCCGAATAAATAAAGCATGTAGGAAACCAAAAGATCCGCCGCAGAACCGTGTTCCATATCCTTTGCAAATTGCAATCCGGGACGAATGACACATTCTTCACCTTTTTCTTCCAATAAACAGCCCCTTATATTGGAGTTTTGTATTTTCTCTATGCTTGTCAAAGCATTGCGACACAGTCTTGCCGCATCAGCGTTATGATGCAGAACATTTAAAATGGTGTGAGTGAGTTGTCGTTCATGTTGTCTGTTGTACCACCAGTCTTGACCTTGTACCGGAATGACCAACCCGTCATACTGTGTGAATAATTTTAAAGCTTTCTCGTATACTTTTTCATTGTTGTACAAAGCACTTTCAAGAATTTGTTGATCGGAAATCATACTGAACAAGGCATGGACGCCTCTTAAATTGATACCGGCGCTAAGATAACTAGGATGAACAAATGCATGATTTTCAGTGGTGTAGTCCGGGAAAAGTGTAATGCAGTTAATCCAATGATTCAACGGTTTTCCTTCATAATTTTCTTGATTGAGCCGATCTGCAAAAGTGGTGGCGGTGTTGAGAGACCACCGTATAAACCCATCCTTCCAAGTCTGTCGGTGTGGATGTTCCGGAAACATGTTGTATGCTGTGGATATGCCTTGAGCCGTCCAAGCGTTCTCTTCAACTTGGGTGTCAAAAAACGCTCCATTACGGGGTGGCTCCGTTGACCACCTGTCCGCATACCAAGATACGACATTTTGAACGGCCATTTTAGTTTCATCATCCAGATCGTCCCACAGCAACCATGCCGCAAGGCCTAGGTATGCAACGGTTCTTCCGGTTTGAGAAGCCATAAAGAAACCGTCATACATTCCACCCCACTTTTTGCCGCTGCAATGAGGATTAGGACCTTGATCCCGAACGCAATCCTCAGGACCGGTGTCATGCGTAAATGCTAAATACCGAATGGCTTTGATTGCTTTGATCTTTACCTGGTCTCTGGAGATACAGGTCACTTCGGCTTGATAGGGGCCAAGCTTAGACAGTACTGCGAATACAACCACAGTATGTGCGGTTTCTTGCCCGTACCAATAGGAACCACCGAAAAAGTGTCCGCAGTTAGGTCGTGTGTTCCAAGTGTCGCTAAATTGGGAATCAGCATAAGGCAACCACTTTAACAGTATGTTATAAATCCTTTCGGACATCTCGTTATCAATTGCTTTTTCCCATGCGATCGGTTCTATTTCCCAAACATTCTCAGCAGGTATATATTCCATATTGGATCCTTTCTAACATTTCATCAATATTCCACTGTTTTCATTGTTATTTACCTAAATTTTCATTGATCTTTTCACGGTTTATGATACCATTACTATTATACAATAATTATGATCTTAACTGCATATGATACTATATTATTAGAAAGAAAAATAATAAAAAGAACAAAAAGAGTAATAGATAGAGGAAACATTGATTCAAATGAAATCAAGAAAAAATTGTGACGGCACTTTTCGTCTCATGATCGTGACTGTAGCTATTGTTACACAACTGATATTGTTTGCATATATCGCCCTCTTGTTGCGTCACTATGCTTTTTTTGCATATGCCTTTTTGGAGGTTTTCGGATTACTGATTGTTTTCTATATTATAGATCGGAATAAAACTTCTGCATATACCGTCGCATGGAGTATTATCATCTTGATCATGCCTGTATTCGGCGGTCTAGTTTATTTGATGTGGGGGAGAAGTGCAACAAACACCAAAAAAAGCAAACACATTCGTAAAATATTGGTTGAAAGCTTAAGAAAATTCAAACATGATCCTAAGCTTCGCTTGGCATTGCAAGAGCAATATCCTGATTGCAATAAAGTATCGGTATATCTTGAAAATGAAGGGTTTCCCCTGTACAAAAACACCAAGTGCACCTATTATCCGTTGGGTGAAAACCACTTTAAAGCTATGATCGAAGACCTGAAAAGGGCACGAAAATTCATTTTCCTTGAATACTACATTTTATCCAAAGGTTTTTTATGGGATGAGATCTATGAAATTCTAAGAGAAAAAGCCGCTCAAGGAGTTGAAGTACGGCTTATGTATGATGATTTCGGAAGCATAATGACTGCTCCGGATCAGTTGCACAAAACATTAAAGGATGATCATATTCAAGTCTATCGTTTTAACCCGGTTCACTGTAAATTATCAAGGCTGTTTATCAATTATAGAAATCATCAAAAGGTTGCCGTCATCGATGGCAATGTGGGTTATACCGGGGGAACCAATCTGGCCGATGAATATGCTAATATATATGAAAAACACGGACATTGGAAAGATACCGCCATTCGTTTGGAAGGAGAAGCGGTTTACAGTCTGACCGTTACCTTTTTGCAAATGTGGGAAACCGAGAGCAACTCCTCGGAGGATTATGAAAAGTATTCGGTGACAGGTACATATGTGCAAGATGAAACTGAAGGCTTTTATCAACCTTTTAATGACGGTCCGGTCAATCATCCCCATAACCCGGCAGAAGCCACTTATCGTCAGATCATCTATTCCGCCCGTGAGTATGTGTACATAACCACACCATACCTGGTTGTGGAGGATAACATGACCGACGCATTGTGCCTTGCAGCAAAAAGCGGTGTGGATGTTCGAATCATCACACCGAAAATCTGGGATCATTGGTATGTTCACATGGTCACCCGTTCCAACTACGGGCGTCTTCTTAAGAACGGAGTCAGAATTTATGAATACACACCGGGATATATTCATGCAAAAACCATTATCAGTGATGACAATCATGCAGTTACCGGCAGTATCAATATGGATTACAGGAGTTTTTTTCTTCACTTTGAAAACGGTGTATGGATTTGTGGTGCACCGGTGTTACAAGAGATTCGACATGATATTGAATCCTTATTCCCTATCAGCGAAGAAATCACTCTGGAACAATGGAAAAACAGGCCTGTGCATTCAAAAATCATACAATTTGTATTAAAGCTTTTGATACCTTTGTTATAGCATAAAAAAAGGCGGTAAGACCGCCCGGAAGCTATTTGCCTATAGGATCCTCTATTAAAGTGGTCGCTTGGAACCCGTGTTTGTGGCCTGCGTTTTCCGAGGTGGTTCCTTTTAGAAAATGAACATGTCTGTCACATGTTTTTACAGACGTCTCCGTCATACCGCAGAATTCATGATGATGACCCTCATAAGTGTCCGTTATGTACCTTACTTCATGCCTGTGGTCGGTACCTTCTCTTACTGCTTCCCCGGATACCGTTGCAAAACGATGGGTGTGAGGGCAACCTTTTACATTTGCAACTTGAACCGTTCCTAAAACCTCATGATTATGACCTTTTACTTCGTAGGGATCCTCCGGTAATACCTGCCTGTATTTCCCGTCCTTAAATATGTATCGCATTGTTTTTCTCCGTTTTTCAATATGGGTTTCCAACATATACTATGAATCAAATTTGATTTTGTGCTGAATGTTTTCATAAAGATGGAAAAGAAATTATTTTAGAAACCGCTTATATGCGATATGTCATATCCTAGAAAGGTGAGAACAGGGCATTGTTTGAAAAATCAACCGGAAGGAATGCACAAATGTCTCATAGGGTTGAGAGCTTAAACAAATATCAGCAGTGGATATTCATGTCACCATGAACTACAACAAAAAAATTATCATCGATAAAAAATAAATCGGATTTATTATAATAAAGGGTCCGGAGTACAAGTTGTGATCCTTATTAAATGATATAATTAAGTTGTGCCAAGAAAAATGAACTACGGAGGGATGAAAAATGGCTTTAAAAATAGGAATTGTCGGTATGGGGGGTATAGGAAATACTCATGCTACATGTTATCAAAAGGACCCCTTGGCTGAGCTTGTAGCTGTTTGTGACATCGTTAAGGAAAAGGCGGACAAAGCTGCTTTGAAATTCGGTGTAAAAGCTTTTTATAGTTTAAAGGACATGTTGGCGGCAATGCCGGAGTTGGATATCATTGATGTGACCACCAGCGGATATGAAAACGGAAGCTGGCATTACGAACCGGTGATGCAAGCGTTGGATGCAGGCAAGAATGTCTTGGTCGAAAAACCAATATCCAATGATATTCTAGAAGCTAGAGAAATGGTGAAATATGCTGCAAAGAAAGATGTTTATCTCGGATGCAATCTGAATCATTTTTTCACCCAACCTGCAGACAAGGCAAAGCAATATATGAATGAAGGCAAAGTGGGCGAACCGGTGTATTGTCTTCACAAAGTCGGGTTTAACGGCGGAGAAGACACTTATGGCGGAATAGCCAGCCCAAGATGGCAAAGACCTTATTCCCATGTAAAGGCTTTCCTGGCGCATCCTTTTAGTGTTATGCGATATTTTTGCGGGGACATCACCCATGTTCAAGCATTTTTAAATAAGCCGGGAGTAAGAAAAAGTAAAGATGATTTGATGCTTTCCATTAACAGCATTCACGTTCGTTTTGAAAACGGCAGTGTGGGATATCTGTTATCACAAAGGGGAGACGCCATGTTCGGTTTGGGCGGCTGGTGGAGTTATGAACAAGCCGGAACAAAAGGCACATTCTGTATAGAAAACTGTGTGGAAAAGCTTACATTTTGGGAATCTCCCAAAAAAGGAGAAAAAGCTCCCGATCCTGTGATAATGAATACTGGTATCACTGATTTCAATTCCACATTTCCAACAAGACTACATGCATTTTTAGAAGATATCACAAACAAGGTACCCAAAGAATTTATACGCGCTTCCGGACGGGATGCATTGGCATCTTTGGAGTATACTTTTGCTGCAATCACTTCATATGAAGAAGGGGGAGCATTGGTAATACCCAACAGACTGCCTAATCTCCACGGAGACCCATCAGTGGTTTGGTGATTATTGGGGACGGTTCTCAACCGATTTCATTTTATTACAAATAGCAGACACCATAAAGGAAAGATTGTCTTGAAAGATGATTGCATATTCAACAAATCATGTTTAATATGATAGTATGGTTGAAAATGTAAAAGATATCAAACCGCAACGAAAAAGGTTATCCTACGAAACAGGAGGTAACGTGATGTGTAATCAATGTAATATTGAGTTGAGCGACCGGGATACAAACTGTGTTGCCATCAGACCGGGGAGATTGTTATGCCTGAAATGTATGAACGGTGGAGGATGTCTTCCTTTTATGGAAGAAGAGAAACTGGATGAAAAGCTTGAGTTAATCAAAAATAATCCCCAAATACATATTAAGCTGGAAACTTCCTTTGATGAAATGGGAGCCAGATCGCTTATGTTTTTCAAGCAAACCACTCAAGAGCGAAAGAGGGATTTGGATGTGCTTCAAAAGCTGGGGCTATTGCCCGGTGATGTAAGAATTGCTCGAGACCTTTACGAGTTGATTGCTTTGAGAATCAAGGATGTTAAGGAAATATGCGGATACAACGGAATGGAAGGCAGCAAATGGCCTGCTTGCCCGTTAGCCGATCAAAACTATTACGCCAATGGTAACCAAGGGATCAATTTACTCAATGACAAAGAGGTCATGAGTTATTGGAAGGAAATATCTTGTAAGGAAATCGAGGAAGCGCAAGTCTTTAAGGTCAGAGCTCACCATATGCTTTGTATCATATGCTATATTTCCAGAGACGACTTTAAAAACGGATATGAGCCTTTAGCCGAAGATAATTTATATGAGATGTGGATGAAAATGCGGGAGAACCCGGACATTCCCGTCACATTGATCGAAGGCCCCGGCGATTGCATGGTATGTCCGCCTTGCTACGGCTTTGATAATGAAAGAAAATTGTGTTTTGTCGGATGTCATTTAAGAGATCGTAAAAAGGATGCCGACACATTCCAGAAGCTGGATATGCTTCCCGGAGATACTTTGCCGGCAAGGGAAATTGTCCGCCGGATTTATGAAAGAATACCTTCTAGTTTCGGTATTTGCAGTTTTGAATATGAATCTGCATACCAATGGAAGGGATGCTCCGGTCCTGAACGATATCAAAAAGGTCTAAGGAAAGGTTTCTTTGAAAACAATGAAGAAACTATAAACGGACGGTAAAAAAATAATAAAAAACAAGAGCCCTACGGGGCTCTTTGTAATTGACGGATATCTTGAAGAAGGATATAGTGTAAGGCAATAGGTTAACGAATAAAAATTTTGGCTGATTAGGGGTTTGTAAATGAGTACAAAAATCCAAACACTAGAAAGAATCCGACAGTTATTCATCAAGGATCCTGCTACAATTCTCTTTACCGGTGACAGTGTATCCTACAATCGATATGATTTTGATCCCGTACCTCGTACCAACGGATATGACTGTTATCCTGGAATGCAGTCCTGGTCTTTCCTGCTTCGGGATTTGTTTATACAAAACACTAAAGGATATTTGCATGGAGATATTATTGCGGCAAAGCATTCTGAAATTGAAGGAGACGGCGCCATTTATTGCGGCTATAAAAAAGCATATGTCTTTCCCCAGTATGGTCGTGTCTTAGGGTTTACGGCAAAGTCCCCGGATGATAAGCTGATTGTAAAGTACAAAGCCGATTCCCATGGAAAAATCGCCTTGTATATGCTTTCAAATCCCTTGAAAACATCATGTCGTTTTGATCTGCATGTTAACGGTAAACATTCTTTGTCTGTCAGTAACTCCGGAGAAAACAAATTGTACCAAGGATTTGAACCTTTTATCGTAGAACTTGCGGGACCGCCGAATCAAGAAAACAAAATCAGCTTTGAAAACATCATTCCGGACACACAGGATCAATCTTTGTCGGAAATATTCCTTGTGGGTATCTCATCTGAAACGGTTCATGTCCATATGACCGGACAAGGTTCAACCACCTGCAAGTGGTTGGATGACAACTGTGAAGAGCGCATATTACGATATAAACCCGATTTGGTTTTTATATCGTTGGCAGGAAACGATATCATATTATCCGACCCTGAAACATTTGAAAGAGCTTTGCGTTCGGTGATCCAAAAAGGTCGATCGATAAACCCGCACTGCGAATTTGTGTTGATTCCGGTTCCACCGACAGAAAAGAACACGGCATTCATTCAATATGACAGATGGATTTATCGTAAAAGCCCCATTACGACAAGCTTTTATGATAAAGTGAATAAGGTTGCAGAAGAAACAAATGCTTGTGTCGTCGATACTTATGAAGTATTTTCGGGAATCCCGGTTAACCGATGGCGATACGACAATATTCACCTTACTCAATTTGGAAATAGGGTGTTATGTGAATACCTGGTGGACTTGTTGAAAAAATAAAGAGGTGAAGAATAAAGAAAAGAAAGGTTCATTAGATATGATTGAAGTTGTCGGCAAATACAATCGAGCGGTTGTGTATACCGATTTTGTGGAAGAAGGTGCTGTTTCTCAGATCCAAACATTATGTGATCAGGAATTCGTCAAAGGCAACAAGATCAGGATTATGCCAGATGTGCACAGCGGAGCAGGGTGCACCATAGGAACAACCATGACGGTTACTGACAAAATTGTACCTAATCTAGTGGGTGTGGACATCGGTTGCGGTATGGAAGTGATCCGGGTGGAGAGCCGGCATTTGGAACTGGAAAAATTGGATAAGCTGATTCATTCTAAAATTCCTTCCGGTTTTGCCGTTAGGAATAAAGCACATCCATATAATGAAGAAATTGATTTGAATCAATTAAATTGTAAGTCAAATGTAAATTTGTCCAGGGCTATTCTGAGTATAGGCACATTAGGTGGAGGAAATCATTTCATCGAGGTCAATAAAGACCGTGATGACCGCATCTATGTGGTCATTCACAGTGGAAGTAGACATTTAGGTCTTGAGACGGCCAATCATTACCAAAAGCAAGGGTATGAAATTTTGAAGAAGTCCACAGATGAAAGAATCAAACAAATTCCTAAATCATTGGCATATGTATCCGCTGATTTATTCCATGACTACCTTCACGATATGAAAATCATTCAACGGTTTGCTTTGTTAAATAGAAAAGCCATGATGAATGAAATTGTAAAAGGAATGAAATTAAAGGTTGCGGACAGTTTTTCAACCATCCACAACTACATTGATACCGAAAATATGATTTTGAGAAAAGGTGCAGTCTCAGCACAAAAGGGAGAAAGATTTCTCATACCTATCAATATGCGTGACGGTAGTTTGGTTTGTGTTGGGAAGGGAAATCCGGAGTGGAACTATTCGGCACCTCACGGTGCAGGTCGACTGATGAGTAGAACCCAAGCAAAGTCTGAGTTGACTCTTTCTCAATATAAGAAAACCATGGAAGGGATTTATACCACTTGTGTCAATAAGGACACATTGGATGAATGCCCCTTGGCATATAAGCCGGTAGAAGAAATTATCAAGAATATAACGGATACTGCCGAGGTCACAGATCTGATTAAACCGATCTATAACTTTAAAGCGGCGGAATGATTAAGAATGGAATAAAGGAGGTCTTGAAAAATGCTAAACGGGGAATTAATAAGAAGAGGTGTACCGGATGTTCTTATGCTTGATCATGGAAAGAAGGTTGTTTGCAGAGAGGATTGGGCTAAACGTAGACAAGAAATCATTCAACTTCTTTGTTCGGAGGAATATGGTTTTCCACCTTCTCAACCGATTGACTGGTCCTATGAACTACTAAGCGAAGAAAAAAACTTCTGCGCAGGGAATGTCACTTTGACAAAGATCTTGTTAAAACTGAAGTTGAAAAATAATGAATTTTCTTTTCCTTTTTATTCTGCTATTCCGAATGATATGGACAAAAAGGTACCTGCTTTTGTACATATTTGCTTTAGGGACAGTATCCCTGACAAATATATGCCTACGGAAGAAATATGTGATAACGGGTTTGCTGTCTTTTCATTTTGTTATCATGACATTGTGCCGGACAGAAAAGACGGCCTTTCAGAAGGGTTAGGTGCTGTTATGTATCCGGAAGGAAAAAGAAATCCGGATGATTGCGGTACCATCATGTTATGGGCTTGGGCAGCATCCCGCGTTATGGACTATGTTCAAACTCTTGAATCCATTGACCTTTCTAATATTGCCGTTGTCGGTCATTCAAGACTAGGGAAAACCGCACTGCTGGCCGGCGGATTGGATGAACGCTTTGCCTATATCATTTCTAACGATTCCGGTTGCTCAGGTGCTGCCATTACAAGGGAGAAAACCGGTGAGCATATTGTTCATATCACCAAGTCCTTTCCTCATTGGTTTTGCCAGAATTATGTGCGATACGTTGGCAATGAGGATCACCTACCCTTTGACCAACATTTCTTGTTGGCATTGAGCGCACCAAGAAAGGTGTATGTAGCAAGTGCTACTTTGGATACATGGGCTGATCCTGATTCGGAATATCTTTCTTGTGTTGCAGCAAGCCCTGTGTATGAGCTCCTGGGTTTTAAAGGTTTTATCCATGGGGATCAATATCCTAAAGGTTGGGATACCTATCATGAAGGTAATATTGCTTATCATTTGAGAACCGGTACTCACTATTTTGGAAGATATGACTGGAACCGATACATGGAATATATAAAAAAGCAAATGTAGAATTAAGCAATTGATGAGTTGAATTTGATTTTATGTGGTAACATATAGATAAAATTAATTTTCAAATAAAAAGTTTTATATATAACTGACGTGGAGGAGTATTAAAATGCATATTAAACACTTGGCTATAAAGGTCAACAATATTGATGAATCGATAAAATTCTATGAGTGTGTAACGGAGTTATCAGTGAAGCGTCGTGAAAAAGGAGATCAATGGGAAATTGCATTCTTGGCACATGGTGAAGGAGAAACCGAAATTGAACTTATATACATGCCGCAAGGACAAAAATTTGAAGGAAAAGGGTGGTTCATCTGCTTTGAGACGAACAAATTAGATGAAATGCATCAGCTTGTCACTGATAAAGGATTGAATCCTTCTCCTGTACAAGACCCTAAAGACGGAACTCGATACTTTTATGTTTACGATCCGAACGGAGTTTCCGTACAGTTGCGCCAATTTTCGAAATAGTATATAATACCGCTAAATTAATATTTTAAATGATGGGATTTTTTAGATGAACAGGTACTGTTATAAAAGAACAGATGATGATCGTTAGCACTTGTCCTTGACAAAGTTGTCACAGGTACAAGTGCTTTGATTACACATGCCTGTGCGCCTTTTCTTCTGCTGATTCCATGTATTACTTGAACAATCATGTCGCATAGGTTTTAATATCTATGTGACTTTTTTATTTATAAAAGGATGTGATGATAATGCGGCATATAGATGATGCCGGGACAGACCTCCTCTTTAAAGATTTTGGAAATACAATTTTTGTCAAAGAATCTAGATTAGGAGGATTATAATTTTATGATTTATATAAATGGTAATATAGAAAACAATCGGGTTGAAGCTGAACATTTTATTGATTTTATCGGTAAAGAGGTATCCCTACAAGGAGTGATTTATAAGATTAGGGAAATGAGCGGTTTTGCTTTTGTGTTGTTACAAACGAAGAGGCATATGGTTCAGTGTGTTTGGAGTGAAGAATTTTCTTTATTTCCTCTTTCTGACCTTGTGTGCAATATGAGTGTATTGCTGACAGCAGTTGTGATATCGGAAGAGCGGAGTTCTACCGGTTGTGAACTTCGTATGAAGAGTATCAAAAAACTCTCCGCACCGGTGGAACAAACACCGATTGTTATTAACAACCGGCAAGTGGGTGTATCATTGGACATATTGCTTCAATACCGCCCTATTACATTGAGAAATGAAAGGGAACGAGCTATTTTCAAAATACAAGAAGGTTTGTGTAGCGGCTTTAGAAAGTTTTTTGGGGAAAACAATTTTACTGAAATCCATACACCTAAAATTGTATATTCAGGGGCAGAAGGCGGTGCCAATATTTTCAAGCTGGACTATTTTGGTAAGGAAGCTTATCTTGCTCAAAGTCCTCAATTTTACAAACAAATGATGGTGGGCGTCTTTGAAAGGGTTTTTGAAATAGCCCCGGTTTTCAGAGCAGAGAAGCATCATACCGCAAGACATATTAATGAATATACAAGTGTGGACTTTGAAGTAGGTTTCATTGAGAACTATACGGAAATTATGACATATGAAACAAAAATGCTTATTGAGACTTTGGATTTTCTACAGGCTCATTATGCATATGAACTTAATTTGCTCAAGGTTAAAATACCTACGGTGAATCAGATTCCTGCCGTGGATTTTGAAGATGCAAAATGTATGCTTGAGAAAACATACAAGCGAGTCAGTACCGACATGGAAGACTTTGAACCCGAGGAAGAAAAATTACTGTGTGATCTTATTAAAAAAGAAACCGGTAGTGAGTTTGTTTTTGTAACCCGGTATAAGTCATCTAAAAGACCTTTTTATGCAATGGAAACACCCGGTAATTCGAATGTGACGGAAAGCTTTGACCTTTTGTTCAGAGGGCTGGAGATTACCACCGGTGGACAAAGGATTCATGATTACGATGAACAAGTGGAGAAAATGAAAAACAGAGGCATGAATGTCGATCTTTTTAAAAGTTATTTGATGGCTCATCAATATGGTCTACCGCCCCATGGGGGATTAGGGTTGGGCTTGGAACGATTCACTGCAAGATTACTTGACTTGCCGAATGTCCGGCAGGCAACCTTATTCCCGAGAGATACCGAAAGACTAGAACCATAAAGGGGACGGTTCTCAACTTTTTGTTCAAAGTTAAATGCAGACAAGATTTTCAAAGCCGGTTTTATGTTTATCAAAGCCGGCTTCTTCATTTTCATTTAATTCTATTTGACTAATGAAAACATAAACGATATATTAGATATAAATTGGTATTTATATGAGCGATTAGAATGAAATGTATTTATTTGGAGGTGCGTTATGGTTTATTATGAATCTAAAGAACACAGCGACAGAATATTGAAGGTAAAAAACATTCTTGAAAAGAACCGACTTGACTTTGCTTTTATCTATTACGATGAATTCAATATTGCAAACGGTTGGTATTTGACCGCTTGGTGTCCTCAATTTGAAAGCGGGGCTGTTTTGGTACCTAAAGATGGAGCACCTATCATTCTTGGCGGTCCCGAAAGTGAACCTTTCGCAAAACAAGATAGTGCCATCCGCGAAACCCGAAATCTCCCTGTTTTTATGGTTCCGGATGAAGAATATCCAAATGCAACCATAATTAATTTTACAGAGCTATTTAATGAAATCAGCGAAGGAAAGCCTGTAAAAAGAATAGGTATGGTGGGTGCAGCTCAGATGCCGGTTTCCGTATATAAAGAAGTTGCAGAAAATTTTAAGGGTGTTGAGCTTGTTGATATCACCGATGAGTTTCTAAGGCTTCGTTATGTAAAAAGCAAATGGGAAATTGAACAGATGAAACAAGCCTTTCGATTAGCAGATGTTGCGTACGATGCTATGATTGAAAAAATAAAACCCGGTGCTGCAGAATTTGAGGTTGCAGCGGCAGGAGAAGCGGCAGCACGTGCTCTCGGTGCAAACGGGTTTGCTTTCAAGACTATTGTAGGTAGCGGAAAAAGGTCCAATGCTGTTGTGCCTACTGCCATGGATAAAGTGATGGAAAACGGAGAAATGGTAATGCTGGGGATCTCTCCGAGATGGAAGGGGTATAGCGGAGTTTTCGGAGATACGTTACCTGTATCCGGAGAATATACACCACAGCAAAAGGAATGTATTAAACATATGAAAGAAGCTTTGTACTTAACCAAACGGCAATTGGTCCCGGGAAAAATCGGTAAAGAAATCGATGCGCCTGCAAGAGCATATTTTGATAAAATCGGTTATCTTCCTTATTTAGTTTGCCCGTTTGCACATACCACCGGTATCATGGAAGCCGAAGCTCCCTTCTTTGGTCCAAATAGTACAGATTTGCTGGTTCCGGGTATGACGGTTTGCGTTGATGTCAGCTTTTTCGGACATCCGGATTTCAACGGAGTTCGTATCGAAACAGCTTATTTAATCACTGAAAAAGGTTCTGTTCCTTTTAGTGAGAAAATGAACAGTTTATTCTTAGGAGACAAATCAATATGATATATCATATTAGGACAATAAAAAATCAGGACTTTTATGATATTACATCCATTGTTAAAAAAGCAGTGACGGAAACAGGAATCAAAGATGGAATTGTTATGGTGTTTGTACCGCATACTACCGCCGGAGTAACGATTAATGAGGATGCCGATCCTGATGTGATCACAGATATCATTTCCGGTTTGAATCAAACATATCCCGTGAAAGGTCAATATCTACACATGGAAGGGAATTCTCATGCGCATCTCAAGGCTACATTGACCGGTTCATCGTGCACAGTGATCATTGAAAACGGAAGTCTGATGTTAGGCACATGGCAAGGTATATATTTTTGTGAATTTGATGGTCCAAGAAGCAGGAGCATTTTTGTAAAAATCATAAAAGGTTAAAAAGTTAAAAAACACCCATAAAGGGGGATGAAAATGAAATATCCAAACACAGATGTAATATGGAATCTATTTAGAAAGCTAGAGCTATACACAAAGAGGAAAGTTGAAAACGGCGGGATAGGAATTGATCATGCTCTAATACAAATAGAGGATACATTGAAATCATGTATTAATTATGTGAATAATCTACCGGAAGAATCCGATTCGGTTTTTAATGAACCGAATTCTTTAGATGACATTAAAAAGCTTCGACCGGACGGACCGAGAAAGATTTGGCATGATTTCAAAGAAGAAATCTATATGGACAAATTGAAAGGCTCTTTTTTAGCTCGAATGGCAGGTTGTACATTAGGGGCAATCGTTGAGGCATGGCCCATATCAAAAATGGAAGAATGGTCTAAAGAATGTAATCAACCATTTCCACCCACCGATTATTGGACGGATATACCGGATCCTGATACTGTACGTTATGGCGTCAGCAAAAGAAAAGAATATTTACGCTACCAAATGGACGGTGTTCCGGTAGATGACGATATAACATACACTATTTTAGGATTATTGATTGCCGAACAATACGGTACGGACTTTACAGTTGAAAATGTTGGACAAGCATGGGTGAAATATCTTCCTGTTGCTTATACCGCCGAGGATATAGCATTAAAGAATTTAAAGAAGGGTATACCGGCAGATCAATGTGGGGAAAAGGATAACCCCTATCAGTTGTGGATCGGTGCATATATACGCTCGGATCCTTGGGGATATATGGCACCGGGATGGCCGGAGAAGGCTGCGCAAATGGCTTGGACTGATGCTATGCTCAGCCATAGAAGGACAGGTATTTATGGTGCTATGTATTTTGCGGCAGTTATTTCAGCTGCTTTTACAACCGACGATTTAGAGGAAGCGTTAAGAATCGGATTGACGGAAATACCGGAGAATTGCACATTGGCAAAAGAGATTGCTTGGGCGATCCAGGAAGGTAAAAATGTACACGATTATCGCCAAGCCCGGGAAATTGTTGATAATAGGTATCAAGGTATGAGCGGAGTACATACTGTTAATAATGCTGTCCTGACAATATTCGGTTTAATGATAGGCAGAGATGATTTGACAAAAGTTTTATCCCAAACCGTTGCAATGGGCTTAGACAATGATTGTAATGGAGCTACGGCAGGTAGCATTGCAGGTGCTCTTTCAGGCTTTGAAAAACTACCGGAACACTGGTATGCCGGTTTTAACGACAAAGTACACACTTACATGAATGATTGCAGGGAATTTAAGATATCCGATTTACTGAATCGTTTTTCGAAACAGGCATCCTTTATATGGCGCTTGTAATCAGATAGAAAAAAGCATATGGGCATATCTGTTAAGTTAATGAAACCGGTTTTATCAAAGTAAAACCGGTTTTCTTTTTAATATTTGTTATAAAATTTGTTGAGAACTGTCCCTAATCTGAGTTTGACTTGTCACCATTTCATAATAATGACCTTTATGTTGCATCAAGGTTTTATGGTTTCCTCTTTCTAATATGGAGCCATTACCGATCACCATAATGTGATTTGCATCTCTGATGGTGGATAATCGGTGGGCGATAAGGAAGCTGGTACGATTTTTCATCAATCCTAACAAAGCTTTTTGGATATCCTTCTCGGTTTTGGTATCAACACTGCTGGTGGCTTCATCTAAGATCAATATAGGACTTTCACTTAAAACTGCTCGTGCGATGGATATGAGCTGGCGCTGTCCTTGGCTTAAGTTGTCGGTAGATCCGGAAACCATGGTATGATATCCATTAGGAAGCTTGTCGATAAAATCATGTGCATGCGCTATTTTAGCTGCTTTGATCACCTGTTGTTCTGTCGCATCAGGCTGAGAATAGCGGATGTTCTCCAAAATCGTTCCACTAAATAGTGATGTGTCTTGTAAAACAACCGAGAAACATTTTCTCAAACTGTTTCTTTTTATATCATGAATAGGGATTCCGTCTATATGTATCACTCCGCTATCCGCATCATAAAATCGTGTCAACAAGTTCACTACGGTTGTCTTACCTGCACCGGTTTCACCCACTAATGCAATCACCTCACCTGCATTGACATGGAATGATATATTTTTTAAGACAGGATTGATTTTATAGGAAAAGCTTACATCATCAAATACTACGTACCCTTTTGGGTTCTTTATATCAATGGCATCTTGAAGATCAGAAGGTTCTTCTTTACTGTCGAACAACTCAAAAACACGTTCGGCACCTGCTAAAGCAGATTGTATGGTGTTAAACATACCGGCAATAGCATTTAAAGGAAAAGCAAATTGCTTGGAATAACTTAAAAAGCTAACTACCGTGCCAATCACTAAGCCTTGCTCTATGGTCAATATACCGCCAATGATGGAAACCAAAGCAAATACAAAATTATTGATTACATTCATTAATGGCATCATATATCCGGACCATATCATAGCTTTTTTACTGTTGTCATATAATTGTTCGTTAATGCCGTTAAATTGATTAAGCATATCTTGTTGCTTTCCAAAAGCTTTTACCATCTTTAGTCCTTGGATATTCTCTTCAATTACACCGTTTAATTCCCCCAAACTTTTAGACTGCGCTCTAAAATATGCACGGCTTTTCGATGCGATGGATTTCGTTAACAATGCAACAAGGGGAATTACCAATAAAACAATCAGTGTGAGAGGAATACTCAATGAAATCATCACAATCAATGATCCAGCTAAAGTCAGTATACTGGACACTAATTGAGTTGTGGTTTGTGCGATGGTGGAGCTAATATTATCCACGTCATTGGTGATTCTACTCATGGTATCTCCATGTGAGCGGGTATCATAAAACTGTAAGGGAAGCTTTTGCATTTTGGAAAACACTTCATTACGTATCGTGAACACTAATTTCTGAGACACCTTTAGCATAATGATCCCGTTGATCCATGAGATGGTCAAAGAACACACATGAAGTGACAATAGGATTAATAAAAAGCGAAGAAGGTCATCAATATTTACAGTACGTGTTTGTAAATCAAAGGTATTAAATGTTTTACCGGTAAAGTAGGGTATACTTACGGCAATACCGGATGCAATGGCCGTAAGCAACATAGCGACTAATATAGTTTTACCCCATTGCATGTATATCTTTATAATTCTTAAAAGTGTTCCCTTTGCGTTTTTAGGTTTTGCATTCGGTGCAAAACGACCTGCACCTCCACCAGCCGGCCTGTTGCTTAATGACGGAACCTTTGTATCTTGTCTTGGTTGTTGTTGGGCCATATCACGCCTCCTTGCTGCCTTCTATTTGTAATTTGTAAATATCTTTATACATCGGGCATTCTTTCATCAGTTCATCGTGGGTTCCGAAACCGACACTATTGCCGTTATCCATTACAAGGATCTTATCAGATGACATGGCTGTACCGATACGCTGTGTGATTGTGATAACCGTTCGTTCCATTTGATCTGATTTTAAGTTTTGTCGGACTTTGGATTCGGTGACGGCATCAAGAGCGCTTGTTGCATCATCTAAAATTAGAATGGGGGAGTCTTTGATTAATCCCCGTGCAATGGAGATCCGTTGCTTTTGCCCACCCGAAATATTGACACCGGAACTTCCTAGTATACTGTCGTATTGGTTTGGCATGTTATAAATGAAACCGGCTTCAGCCTTTTTTACAACTTGATCGATGGAGTCGTTTGTTGCTTGTTTATCTCCCCATTTGATGTTCTCGGAAATGGTTCCGGAAAAGAGCATTGGGTTTTGCGGTACCAAGGCAATTTGATTTCGTAAAGATTTTACATTCAATTGACGGATATCTTGACCGTTGATCAAAATCTGACCGTTGTCCACATCGTAAAACCGTAATAAAAGCCATGCAACGGTAGATTTCCCACTTCCGGTCGGTCCGATGATGGCAAGGTTTTGGCCGTGCTCAATCACTAAAGAAAGGTTTCTAACAGCCGGGACACCGCTACCAGCGGGGTAGGCAAAAGTAACATTTCGAAACTCAATGTCACCGGTAATTTTTTTCTTTTCGCCTGTTTCTGAAAAGTCTTCGGAACTGTCCAATACTTCTTTAATACGTGCAGTGGAAGCCTTGGTTCGAACGAATACATTGAATACATTGGTGATCATAATCAAAGAGGAAAGAATTTGTGCCATATAAATAATAAATGCGGTGATATCTCCGGGTTCGGCAAGTTGCATTGGAAACAGAATACTACCGAGATAAACGACTGCGACAGTTCCTATACCTACGGTTAGATTAATAATGGGAGAAATAAGAGTGATAACCATTTGAGATGATACACTTCTTTTCATTAATGAGTCATTCGTATCATGAAACTTTTCCGTCTCTTCTTTATATGTACCGAAAGCTTTTACTACTCGAACACCAATAAGATATTCTTGCACAACAATATTCATTTTATCCCTTGCTGCTTGTAGCTTGGAAAACCTAGGGTAACTTAGCTTCATGCTGATGGTGATGAGAACGGCTACCGCCGCCACTACTCCATAAATGATTAAACTTAGGCGAAAATTTAGAATACTCGCGAAGATTATACTTCCTATACAGGTGATCGGAGCTTTTAAAAAAATACGCATGATCCCGTTCACAAATTGAATGACTTGAGCGGTATCATTGGTCATTCGTGTAATTAATGATCCGCTTTCTATCTTATCAGATCCTTCTTCTGAAAAACTAATGATTTTTTTGAACAAATCATATCGTAAATCAGCTCCCATTCTTTGAGAGGTTTTGCTGGCGAAAATATTCCTGGTCACTGCGAAAAATGCACCAAATAGAGTCACTAGCAACATCAATCCACCCCAACGATAAACTTCGGACATCATTTGTTTCTCTATTCCCTTGTTGATGATGTTGGACATCAAAGTAGGGCCGAGTAAATCGCATACCCCTTCTAAAGCAACACACAAAACCGCTACCAAGAACGGATATTTGTATTTTCTAAAATACTTACCATATATACTCATAAATTTAATTCCCTCATTAAAGCGTTAAATGTATTATAATATGAGCGGGGACGGTTCTCAATCATTTTATTAAATCAAACAAAAGCACCGATTATGTGCAAGGGAATATATTGTATAGATCATTTGTATCGCCACTATACAAGACAAGGAGGTGCTAATATGTCAAAGAATAAAGTTTGCAGCGAAGTTGATGCGGAAAACGGTTGGAACATATCTGTTTTGAAACCTGTTCTTTCAAACAGAGAAAAAACTTCGGAATTCCAGTATACAATTCAACGCTCTCATATGAATTCTAACAAAAGGGAAATCGGTCATATACACATGAATTTCTGCACGGATATAACGGATTTGGATATCACCGATTGTTCAATGAAAATAACCTATATGGATCAAGAAGATATTGGGAATGCCCCGGTCACCATGGTGTTTTCGGACCTCTGTGCTTTTATGGAAACGCAGCCCCGTTCCGAATGTATTTCTTTGTCGTTTGATGATACACCATACGGTGATGATGTTATTGGCGGTAACTATATCCAGGATCGGATCAGTATCTGTTTTAAGATGAATAAAAAACTATGGACAGATCCTATAAAAATGGTATTAAAAACCGAGACGAATGTTATCACATCGGTTTTTTGCGGATTCATTTATGCAGAATTGTCATTATTGAGTAATAACGTTCCTGAATCAACAGAATCCATAGCCTTGACGGAAGCGGTCTTAACACATATGATCAATGTGGAAGAACAAAAATTGCAGGCAGCGGCATTAGAATGTGAAACAGAAGATGTTGAAAATGATAAGACAGTGATCTCTTCAAGTGATAACACTTTTAGAACAATCTTTAAAATGCAGTTAACAATCGGCTTTAGAATTTGAAAATCTAGCCGCTGTAACAGGAATTTATCTTGTTACAGCGGACCATAATGTTTCTAAATAAATTTAATTTTTTTACTTTCATTTATAGATCTTTACGGTAGTTCCTACAAGTACTTGTGAATACAATTCGTTAACGTCCTGATTATACATCCGGATACATCCGTTCGATGCTCTCGTTCCAATCGATATAGGATTGTTTGTACCGTGAATGCCGTATCCCCTGGCTGATAGGCCCATCCAACGTGTACCGTAGGGTCCACCGGGATTAAATACTTTGTTTACAATGGTAAATGTGCCTTGGGGACTGGGTGTAGAAGGTTTTCCGATGGCAACCGGATAAGTTTTGACAAATATACCCTGTCGATAAAAAGACAATGTTTTCGCATTCAAGCTGATGGTAAGCAAATATGGTAAAGGTGACAAGGGCAAGCAAATCATTTGCCCGATCCGAAGAGATTCAGGGACGATGCCCGGATTGACATCTACTATACTTTTTATCGATATTTGAAATGCTTTTGCAATGGCCGACAAAGTATCTTGATTTTGGATCACATAGAAATTTGAAGTCGGGCATGCCGGATCTGAATCACTTCTAGGGATACATATTATACGGGCCACTTGTAAGCTTTCCGGTAACAATCCGGGATTTGCGGCTATAATATCATTGACGGTAACATTGAAACGTTGTGCAAGTTCATATAAAGTGTCACCGGGTTGTATGGTATATGAGATAAAACCAGCGGGGCAGCCGCCGTTATAATGTATGTAATTCATTTTAATCTCCATTAATTCCTTTTCATATACATTATATTACGGTTATGTTAACATTGTTACATGAATACGAGATAGTTCAGGAACAGGATTTTATTTATGCTACAATATGAAAAAGCAGTTACAACGCTCAGTGAGGTGGATACATGATTGATATCATTGAAATTATTGATGAAACGCAAAAGATGAACATTACGGATGAGATCTTGCACAAACTTCCGAATTGGTTTGGAATTGAGTCATCAATTCAAGAATATATGAAGGATGTAAGAGACAAAATTTTTTATGCTGCAATTTTTCATGGGAAGGTTATAGGGTTTATTTGTCTTCGACATGTTAATCCCTTTACTGCTGAACTGTTTTTGGTGGGGATATTAGAGGAATTTCACAGACAGGGTATCGGTTGTATGCTGATAGGGGCCGCGGAAGAATATCTAACGAAAAATGAATATAAATTTTTTATGGTGAAAACAGTAGGTGACTCCAGCGATGATCTTTACTATGCAAGAACAAGAGCTTTTTATAGGAACGTTGGTTTTTTCCCATTGGATGAATTTAAAGAAATTTGGAATGAACAAAATCCTTGTTTGATCATGGTAAAGACTTTATCCTAAAAGGTGGTTTATGCATAATAAGTATAAAAAGATCATACTGATCGTAACAAGCCTAGGGGCATTTATCATACCTTTCATGACATCGTCGGTAAACATCGCTCTGCCTGCAATCAATAGTGATTTACCCATGAACTCCGTATTACTGAATTGGGTGGTCCTATCGTACACACTTTCTATGGCAATCTTTGTTCTTCCCTTTGGTAAGCTAGCGGATCTCATCGGAAGAAAAAAACTCCTTCTCATAGGATTATTTGTGTTTACCCTCGCGTCTTTCTTATGCGGTATCTCCGGTAATGCTCTATTGCTGATATCAGGTAGAATACTGCAAGGAATAAGCAGCGCTACCGTTACCGTTACTGTTGTTTCAATATTGACTTGTGTTTATCCTGCAGGTCAAAGAGGAAAAGCTTTAGGGTTGAATGTTGCAATGACATATGTGGGGCTTTCCTCCGGTCCTTATTTAGGAGGTTTATTGACAAAGCATTTAGGTTGGAGAAGCATCTTTATTTTCATTGCGTGTGTCGTTCTTTTGGCCTTTGTATTATTATTAACAGTGAAAGAGGAATGGATGGTAACAAAGGACGAAAAAGTCGATTATGCAGGCTCTATCATTTTCGGTTTTTCCGTTTTAGGAATTGTTGCAGGATTTTCATTTATAAGCACCGGATATGGATGGTTGTTGATCGCGTTTGGTGTTTTGTCTGCTTTCTTATTCGTCAAAGTTGAAAAAAAGGTTCTGTATCCAGTATTGGATATTCGATTGTTAAAAGAAAACAAAACACTCTCTTTTTCTTGTCTTGCAGCATTGATCAATTATTGTGCAACTTTTGCCATCAGTTTTTTAATCAGCTTATATTTACAGATATTAGAAGGTTATAATCCTGCTCAAGCAGGTCTAGTGTTGATGGCACAACCTATTATTATGGCTTTATTATCTCCGATTACCGGAATGCTATCGGACAAAATGCATCCCCAAAAGATTGCCTCTGTTGGAATGGCTGTTACTACGCTAGGTCTTTCGTTCTTCATCTTTTTAAGTCCCGTTACGAGTGTTGTTACCGTTATATTTGCTTTGTTGGTGATCGGTCTGGGATTTGCATTTTTTACTTCACCGAATACAAATGCCATTATGAGTTCAGTGGAAAACCGATATTACGGCACGGCTTCCGGAATTTTAGGATCTGCACGTACCATAGGCCAAACATTGAGTATGGGATTGGCAACCTCAATTTTAACCGCTTATATCGGTGCCGGTCAAATCAAGGTTAGCCATTCCCTAGAACTGCTATCAGCCGTTAAACTCACCTTTTTAATCATGACGATAGTATGTTTTATCGGTATATTCTTTTCTTTGGCCGGGTACAAATCGGGGCAAGCAAAATAAAAGCGACACAATTTTTGTGTCGCTTAAATGTTTTTCTATAAAAAAGATTATCCTAACTTACACAGCAAGGATCCTTTTGCAAAATAAATCTGTTGATGGTCACCTGTGATTGCATAATGAATATCACTGCCTGTTTCAACCTTTTTTGAGATCGTAAACTCAGGAACCTTCACAAACAAGGCTTCTTGACAATGAAATACCACCAAAGTCTCATGATTATATGCTAGTAGTCCGGTCAAAGGACGACCTTTGTTTGTAATCGGATATGTAAGGGTTGTGACTTGACTCATATCAACCGTATCAAACACTGCAAATTCACTTCCTAGTCTTACAAATAAATAATCACCGACTATAGCCATCGGTCCGATTCCATATTTGACGTCATATTCTTTTTTCCATAAGGTTTCTCCCGTATAATTCATCTTTACTAGCCACAAAGGAATATTTCTGCTCGGAAGGCCGTTTCCGTGTCCGGTTGTAGAAAATATAATACCATTTGTTCCGGCGACAATGGATTCGATACCTTGATCCGGTACGGGACTTTCATAAATGGTGACTTGATCTGTTTGTACATCAATTTTACTGATTGCACCGCCGTAAGTACCATAATCTGCCCACCAACCTGTCCACACATAACCATCGGCACCGATCACACTTTTACTATGTGGTCGAATATATCGAGGACGCAACTCTTCAATGGTTTTTGGATTTTCTCCTTTGTTCCATGGCATGTTCGGATAATATACCGTATGTTCTCCTCCGCAATAACTGGTGAGATATAGTCGATCTTCTACAGGGCAAATACCATATACTTCACCACCGGCATTGGCCACTTCTATGGTATTAAAATATTCTCCGGTTTGTGTATCGTATGAAAAAATAGTTTGACCGAACCCGCTGGATCCCCAAATCTTTCCTTTACCGTCATAGGCAAGACCTAAAATGGCAGTGGGGGGAGCTTCTACGGGAATTCGTTTGTATTGGCGAGATCCATCCGGTTGCTCTATATAGTAGCTTTGACCTGCTGTGCCGCATTTTACTGTACCGTCATCCCATTTTGGTTTTCGTACATTAGGACCTCCATGTTCTCTGGTCAATTTGAAGGATTTCAAATATTCTTTTATGGCTGGATTCTTTATACATGTCAAATCAATGGATTCATATTGAACGGCATCTTCAATTTGCTCAAGAGTATAAGGATGATAAAAAGTTAATTCCTTGGTCTTTTCATTGATACCGCATACAAAGTGTTGATTGGCTTCTTTGACCATACAGCCGTCGTGTCCGAACTTCATATATTTTTCCTTTTCGATATCCCATGAAACCATATGGGTGCTGTTATATCCGGATGTTAAAAATATTCTGCCGTCAACCCCGTTATATAAAGGTCGGGTGTAGTTGTTTTTTTCATCAGGTGACATTCTACCCATATTCTCGAGTTTGTGTCCCACAGGATCGTACCGAAGCAAAACGCCTCCGGGATAAGTTCCTCCATAGATTTTTCCGTCGGAACCTTCAACCAAATTCCAAATATAGGTTTCTTTTTCATCTCTTAATGACGGCGACCATGTTCTTGTCTTAAGATCCAAACAATGAAGAAAACCGTATCTTGAACAGGTTCCGATTAATAGCTTTTCATTGTTCCAACAATACAAAGCCCAAGCGCCTTCATCTTTTGGCAGTTCGATTCTTTCACCTTGCCCGGATTCAATATCAATAATAACAATGATCCCGGTACCGCTTGCGACAAAACTGGATATTGCAAATTTACGCCGATTGTCCAGTGGGTCTAAAAAAGTCTCCGATGCCATGACACAGAAGTTCCTGCAAGGATAACCTAATTCCTGATATTTCATACCCTACTCCTTTGCAATTATAAATTTCATACTTTTCTTTTTAGATAATAAACATTGAATAGTAGGAAATTTAAAATTTGATTTTCGTATTTTAATATTACTGTAACAAATATAGATGTTAAAAACAATATCATACCGAGGATTACCGAAGAAGCAAATAATTTCTAATATAAATACGGAATTATAGCAATACATCGAACAACTTTATAGTGGGTCTTAGCGATTGGGTTGAATTCTGTAATAGCGATGAAATAAAAATATTTGAGTATTATAAAGTATAGAGTAATGAGCTATTGATAAAAAAGGCTATTTGGTTTAAATAGTCTTTTTCAATACAGAGCAATTTCTTTTTGTCGAGGATTACAATATTGTTCTCCTTCGGAATATAAATAGATAATAAATAAAAGGAGCTTTGCTTATGTATACCATTGAACAAGAATGTCGTGACTGCGGTCACTTTCATAAAAAAGTGAATGTTTTTGTGGATGACTTAGGTGCATTCTTTTATTGTCAAAAATGTGGCGCAGAGTGCTGTGTAAAACTACCTATGGACGAATTTTCATTTGATCATACGGATGAATTTGGCGACGGATACTTTTTTAATCCAAGTGAAATTTATACGACACGTTTTTTCACAGAACAGGAAGTAAAGTACCTGACAATATCAAAGAAGCAAGCAGTTTATGCTATGGCGGACGGTGTTATGACCCATGCAAAATTTAATAAGGTGAATCTGGAAACTTGGAATTTTAATGATCCCACTTCAATACTCATAGAGATTAACAAAATGATGCAAAATGTATGGCTCGAAACTGAAAATTATTTCTGTATTGCTGTCGCATATGCTGACCAAATCTATGAATTCAAAGATAGGAATTTCTACAATCCTAAAGATGAAGCCAGACGACAATTTATTATAAGCGAAGTTATTGATAGCGGCATAATGGAATTAGCAAAAAGATTGGGGAAAAAGGTTGTGTAAGAAAGGGGACGCATCTCAACTTTTTCCATATGAAAAGTTGAGATGTGTCCCCTTTTATAATTCGAGAACAATCTCAATAACAGATTAAGAACAAATGATTATTTAAAAAAAGATATTTATCTTAAGATAGGACAAATAACCCTATTTACTTAAATTAACCAATGATGTAAAATGATAAAAAAGATATGGGAGGAATAGTATGTTAAGAATTATTTCAATCCTCGTATCGTTGATACTTCTCTTTTCTTTGGTCGCATGCTCTTCCGGAAGAGAAGTTAACGAGAGTGTAACTACCGGTTCAGTGGCACAAAGCCAAACAACAAAAGCCGACACAACAAAAGCAGTTACTACAACAGCAGTTACGACTCAACCAGAGACTACAACGAAAATCGAGAATCCCTTTGCTGAGAAAATGACAATTAATTGGTTGGTAGGCACATATTCATCTCACTTATATGAGGATGGAAGATGGGATGAAGTAGAGCTAGAAGAGAAATTTAATGTTGATATCAGAATGTGGAATATTCTTGTAAGCTCATCAGAGATGCAGCAAGTTCAAATGATGCTTGCTGCCGGTGATGTTCCTGATTACGGCTTTTATTACACCACCGGGAAATACATGTTTGACAATGGATTAGGCAGAACAGTGCCGTTAAAAATGATTCAACAGTTCTATCCTAGCTATTATAAACTAATCCAAGAAGACCCGCTTGGTCTAAGTTTTAATTTAGTTGAAGGAACTGAAGATGAATATTATGGATTGGCTATGTATACTCCGTTGTCCAGGCATACCGGATGGGTACCCATATGGAGATTGGATTGGTTGGAGAATTTAGGTTATGAACTTGATAATCTCGTCGTTATGGAAAGTGCATTGAACCCTGAACGATGGAATGATAGGTTATATTTTTCAACTACAAAGTTTACTATTAGTGAAGTCGAGGAAATTCTAAGAGCATTTACCGAAGATGATCCGGATGGTAATGGGGCGGATGATACATACGGTTCACCTTTTGCTAATTCCGCATATGATCGGTACATATCATACAATATGTTCGGTTTCGACCAAGACGGAGCCCATTTCTATAAGGATCCTTTGACGAACGACTATGTACCATATTTTGCATATACACCATACAAAGATAATTTAAGCTTTTTGATGAGGATGCTAGACAAAGGATATATGAAATGGGTACCTGGAGAAATAGCGTACAATTTGGAATTGAGGGCTATATGGAATACCGGAAGAACCGGATTTATTGACACATTAGGACCACCGAGAGTATTAGGGCTTGGATACAACGACGGAGATCAATGGCCTCCGGCAGCTATTCTGAACGGTGTTGAACCGGATGCTACATTCGTTGTAACACCCGTTGCCGGTGAAAACGGCAATTATCGACCACATCAACCTTTTAACTGGAGCACGATGATGTATTTGGTAGGTGATGTTCCGGATGAAAAACTGGCAAGGATATTCCAAATGGTTGAATATGCTTACTTCGGTGAGAATTGGATGCGATATAAATGGGGAATAGAAGGAGTGCATTATACTTGGCATTCAGAACCTTTGGACAGTCCCATTATCTTCACGGATGCCACAAAGATTCCACCGAAATATGCCGGAAAAGGAACAACAATGTTCGGACAATTCGGCAACTTGAATTTTATGTCTGATTTGAATGCATATTTTAATTACGATGCATTCTATACACAATTCATAAAGTACTGGGAAGTATATAGTCCGGATGGTTGGTTCGGTGATAGTTTGTGGATTCAACCGGATAAATTGTATAGTCAATACACTATGCCATCTGAGATATATGAAGAATTTAAATTACTTCGTGAAGAGACCATCGCACAAATTAACTCTGTTATAAATGATTTTACAGGTAGAATTTGGGGTGGACAGATAGCAAACATCGATACGGAATGGGAGCAATATATAGAGCAACTTTATAATGCCGGTTTAGACGATTGGGTTAAAATATGGAATAATGATGAAATAAAGACATTTAAGTATTACAAGAGTGTTAAATGATAAGTTGGGAAAAATTAAGATAGGGGACGTTTCTCAATCTTTTGTGCATAAAAGGTTGAGAAGCGTCCCCTTTTTCTATTTGATTGCTGTTAACGAAAGATTAGTTATGGTAAAATCTAGACATGTACTGTCTAACATGCATTAGGAGGAGCTCTATGGGAAATAGAATTTATTTCGATTGTGATTTATGTCTTGGTAAGTATGCATACAAGCATCCTTTACAAAGGTGGAAAACAGAAGATATTTTAAGAGAAATGGATCGTACAGGGATTGCAGGAGCGTTTGCATACCATGGGTTAGCAAAACATTATTCACCGGAATATGGGAATAGGCTTTTATTAGATGAGATGAAAAAAAGTGATCGCTTATATGGTTGTTGGGTATTGCTGCCGGATAATGCCGGTGATTTCCCGGACATAGATACATTTATATCTCAAATGAAAGAAAACAATATACGTCTGGCAAAGATGTTTCCGAAAAGACATTTTTATGTATTTGATGAAGACACAGTGGGAAAACAATTATCCGGCTTGGAGAAAGCAAGTATTCCTCTTTTGATCGACTGGTCCGAAGTATCATATAATGAACTGATTACTGTTTTGGAGATGCATCCCGGTTTACATGTCATCATTCAAGGAGCATCATGGGGGCAAGAAAGATATATATATAGTCTCTTATCCAAATACCCGAACACATACACAGATTTTACATCATTCCAAAGTAATGAAAACATAGAGTTTTTGGTTAAAAAGTACGGTGCTCACCGGTTTGTTTTTGGAACAAATATGCCTTTTAAAAGTCCGGGAGCACACAGGGCTTTAATTGATTATGCCAGAATTTCTGAGGAAGATAAAGAGTTAATTGCATATAAAAACATTTCTAAATTAACGGGAATCACACTGAAAGCCGTGAA
>CALCRE010000059.1 GCA_937894465.1 uncultured Clostridia bacterium | reverse complement strand
CAAATGACCTTTATCTCTCATTACAACGATCTTGTTATTCCTAAATCCAAGGGCGGAATCAAATTCAGCGAGGACACAACCACTTTGCTCAATCCCGACCAGATTGATGAATATGCCCTTCCCTATCTGAAGCAGCTAGCCGATTACTACGGAGGCGGCTATGTTCATTTTTGTGGTAAAAATAAGCACTTATACCAACAAGTGATGAAGATACCTTCCATATGTGGACTCAATTTAGGAAATCCTGAAAAGCATGATATGGAAGAAGTGTTAGGAGACTGCGCAAATACAGGTAAAGTGTATTATGGAGATTTGAGTCATGCCGTATCGGGGAAGGATCTTAATGAATACTTTACTAAATGCTTAAAAGCATCTTATAACCGTAGTTCTTTTAAACTATTATTAGCTCATTCATGTTTTTCATATGAAATCCCCTTTGTGAAGCAAGCATGGGAAAATGCGGCGAATGTTGTTCGTGCTACATAAACTTCGTATAGATTTCAATGTAAAAGAAGACAATATTAGAATCATGTGAGCTATGAGGTATGCAAACGATGTCAAATCAAAAAAATCGTACCGGTTGGAAACTTGAACACAGCTATTCTAAATTGCCTTCTTTTTTCTATTCCACGCAAAAACCCGTTCCTGTAAAATCACCTGAACCGGTGATCTATAACCAAGAGCTGGCACAAGAATTGGGGTTAAAACTTGACAAAAATGATCTCGATGTTTTTGCAGGAAACAAACTCCCTGAAGGTTCCGTTCCCCTTTCTATGGCTTACGCCGGACACCAATTCGGATATTTTACCATACTAGGAGACGGAAGAGCTGTTTTATTAGGAGAGCAAATAACACCCGAAGGAAAAAGATTTGATATACAATTAAAAGGCTCCGGTAGAACTCCGTATTCTAGAGGTGGAGACGGCCGAGCAGTGTTAGGGCCTATGCTACGCGAATACATCATCAGTGAAGCCATGCATTCTATGAAAATACCCACAACGAGAAGTCTTGCCGTGGTAACCACGGGAGAGCCGGTATATCGAGAGTCGGTGAAAGCCGGTGCTGTTTTGACTCGAGTGGCATCAAGTCACATTCGAGTGGGAACGTTTGAGTTTGCAGCAAAAAAAGGAACTAAAGATGACGTGAGAGCATTGGCTGACTACACCATCGCAAGGCACTTCCCTTCCCTACAGAACGATGAAAATCGATATGTTCTGCTTTTAAAAGAGGTTGTCCAAGCTCAAGCGTCTCTAATAGCCCTTTGGTTGTTAACAGGGTTCATCCATGGTGTCATGAACACCGACAATATGGCCATTAGTGGTGAAACCATCGATTACGGTCCCTGTGCATTTATGGACATTTATGATCCTGACACTGTATTTAGCTCTATTGATTATCACGGACGATATGCATACCAAAGGCAACCGAAGATGGCGGTATGGAATTTAGCAAGGTTTTCTGAAACATTGCTCCCGCTTCTTTCTGATCATGTTGATCAAGCCGTTCAAATAGCCAAAGAAGCCATTGATGAATTCCATGTGCTTTTTCATGAACATTGGATGTCCGGGATGCGAAAAAAGCTCGGGTTGTTTCAAGAAGAAGATCAAGACCAAGCTCTGTTTGATGATTTGTTGAATATATTAAGAGAAAATAAGGCGGATTACACAAATACATTCCGTGCTTTGACAATAGAGCGACCGGAAGATATAAGATTAAACTGCTCAGCATTTGATAACTGGTACACCCATTGGGATAATAGGCGAAGCAACCAAACACCAACAAAAGATAAGGCAATGCAAATGATGAAAAATGCCAACCCTTCGGTCATACCTCGAAATCACCGTGTGGAGGATGCTTTGGTTGCGGCTGAAGACAAGAATGACCTTTCGATCATGGAAAAGCTTTTACATGTTTTAAAAGATCCATATGCATATTCTCCTGATCAAGAAGAGTATGCACAACTTCCTCGACCTTCATCATGCATATACAGAACCTATTGCGGAACTTGATTCTGAGGATAATATCGCTCAAGCCACTTCAACTCGGTTCGTTCCGGATTCGGTTCATACCAACCCTTGTCATGGAGACGATGAACCCGTTGAAAATATTCTTCGTACATTTCACCGATACGTTCCATGGAATAATTAGTGATTGCCCATTCTCTGCAGTTTTCAGGTTTTATGCGCCAAATATTGTTGACGGCCCAACAGAATTCCTCAAGCACTCTGCAGCGGTATCCGGTGACTCCATGTAGAACAGTTTCCGGGAAAGCGCCCCAATCACTTGTAATGACAGGTGTACCGCATAACTGTGCTTCCACATTGACTCCCCCAAAAGGTTCAAGATAATAGGTAGGCATTAAGACAGCTTTCGCATTACCTAACAATTCAGCCCTTTTTTCAGGTCCGACAGCCGGATGATAAACAATATGCTTCTCATTACTTAAATGAATATCCTCATTCGGATTTTCAAGAGAGCCTTGGCCTACGATATATAGCTGATTGTTTGTGGCTTTTGCAACATCCGAAGCCACCTGAACACCTTTGCGATGAATAATTCGGCCGAAATATAATAAGTAATCCTGCTTTTTGGGTTGGTAAGGGAAGTCTGCAGTTTCGAAGTAGTTTGGAATGACTGCATCGTACCATACTCCATCTTCAATTTTAAGTAAACCATAAATATGGTGCATCCAAGCGTAAGACTCGAAAACACGCAGATTAGAAAAAACTCCGGTGTACCCGATTCCCGGTTCTACTGTAAGAAGATTAACTGCATCGGCAATGGGTTTTTGATATATACCCATCGGGCATAAAAGGATATCCCGTTGTTGTTTCCGTTCTAAAATTGCCTCTATGGCATTTTTATTGAAAGTAATGTGCGCAATATCATTCGGATCCTGTTTGTAGAAACTTTTTGTTCTGTCATACTCCCCGTAAGCCTGATGTAGAATGTCTTGCGTTGATACTTGAACAAACTCGTCACAGGTAACTTCAGATCCTTCCACTCCGTAAAAATAGACTGTATGACCATATGCTTTAATCATTTTTGCCAACTTAATAATTTTTTGCGTATAAGCACAGGTTGAATTTTTTCTATGTGTTTCTAGATGGGCGAGTCCTAATAAATGGAATCGTAAATGAGACATAACAGACCTCACAATTTATATTTTTTATGTGGGTTTACGGGGTATGTTTTACCATATCCCGTAAACATATTTTATGATATTTTTTCAACAAGACATGTGGATACAGCTATATTGTTATTTAATATCGTTACTCCAAATGCTGTAGAGGTGACTGTAACGTTTCCGGTTGAAACATTACCGGCACTAACCACTACTTTTTTGCTTGTTCCAACAAATGATTGCAGAGTGGCTCTTACTCCGGCTTCGCATTCTGCTTCACAACCTGTTGGTAACGGATCCGGTGGATCCAAGAAACTGAATCCTGTAAAGTTAGCATTACCTGTTAACGTGATATAGGCTATCCTACAAATATTGATTCGTTCGGTTATCGTCCCTGTAGGACTTGCTAAATTAAAAATAGAATTATGTGTAATATTGAACGGTCTTCCACTAACATTACCACCGCTGTCCAAGTTTACAGTTATATTAGTAGTAGGAAAAGCCGCTATAATCTGTTGTATAATGTTCTTAATTTGCGCTGAACATGCACAACCTACTCCAGCTCCTGCTGCTCCGCTAGGTCCGGTTGCGCCTGTTGCACCTGCTGCTCCGCTAGGTCCCGTTGCTCCCCGTGCACCTGACGCGCCACTAGGTCCGGTTGCTCCTGTTGTGCCTGCTGCTCCGCTAGGTCCGGTTGCGCCTGCTGCGCCTGCTGCTCCGCTAGGT
>CALCRE010000058.1 GCA_937894465.1 uncultured Clostridia bacterium | reverse complement strand
TTACATATTAACGGAAATAGTGTCGATTTTATTTAATTTGATTCTTCACAACTGTGCATACTTACCAAGCTTTGTCTTAGGTAAATTTAAATGGTATTCTGTATATTTGTGATTGTTACCTTAATATTTATTGCGGAAGTCTTTTTGATGGAATAATTTACGGCATCTTATAAACGCATTAAAAACTTCTCACCGTCTCAACAGCAGGAGGAGCTTTGTTTTCGTAGGACTTATACTTCAATTTCCGTGCTGTCGCTTTTCGTAAAATTCATGTATTAATCGTCTGCTTAAGCTTCGCATTATTTTTTTAAAAATTTGTTCTTTATAATGCGAGAAATGCGCTGCCCCTTGCGGGACAACGCTTTTCTCTTAAACTTTGATGCCTTTAAGACAGAGCGGGCTATACACGTTCTACACTGTAGGTCAAAGGTATTCTGATTTCATTGCCCTCGCTTATTGCATATCGGTAGCCTTTAGATAGGTCATTGATGTCTTGCCATTGATGGATTAAGGTGATATCACCAATGTCTAAGACAATAGTGGCATCATCAATGTTTCGGCTTTCTTCAATAGGGTATGCTGTTTGCTTATCTTTGCCGGTTTTAACAAAGATGGTTCTTCCTTTTAAGCATTCGCGAAGGGGTTTTTTGGTTTCAATCATAATTTGGTTTTCATCTCGCAAGTTCTTTGTGAAGCCTTTTACTACTCCTGTAATGGCGGAAGTCATTTGGTCAAATAATTTTACATTGGATTCGTAGAATAATGCACCGTCGGAAAGATTAGCGTACAAGAGCTTTCCGTTTTTCTCAGAATAGAACGCAAAATGTCCACAGTACGTGAAGCGGTTGTCTATCAGATAAGTAGTGCTTGAATCCGTGGAGTGAATTATGTAGTCAACTCTCCCATCGTTTAGAGTAACTTTTAATGCAATGACATTCATTTCAACATCATTATTATCATCACCTGATAAGGGAAGTACATTAAGTCTTTTCACAGAACCGATTTTCTTTTGACCTTGATAAGGCTCTATGACGGATACGAAGGAACTACATAGGTTTTCACCTTTTCTATGAGCTAACATATATCTAAAGTGATCAGCATTACCCGGTTGATTACGTGCAGGATCTCCGGAGGCCATAGCTACATCGTCAAGATCGGTTAACATGGTGAATGACAGATGCATATTAGCATCCGAAGGTAAAACATTCCATGTATCTTTGACATCCCAGTCAAGATGAAACTCTTTCGCCGGATTATTATCCCGTTCCACGTCATATAAGTAATGGTATCCGCTTCCGGTGTATTCTCTCTTTTGGTTTTCATCCTTGTCGTAAGCATAACCGAAAGGAATGCATTCTCCTGCATAAGTTCCCTTGGCTTGTTTTACAAGGGTCAAACCTGATGCATTGACCTCACCTTCCGGGCCATGGAAACTATAAACATGGTCACTTCCTCCTTTAACACGGAATAGATCAATGATATAAGATGAGGAAGGGTCTATACGAACGGTTGAAACTGTCCTTCTGTACATGGAGGTTTGACGATAGGCATCAGGGGCCTCCACGTCCAACAGTTGAAAATGTTCATTTGCTTCAAACTGAAGAGGATTGCCTGTTATGGAGTTATCCTGCTTGGCTTCATCAACGACTACTGTATTATGGCTTATGGTATTAAGAGTCCATTCATATCTTTTGGCCCAATCATACCTTTTGTATTCCGGATTTCCCAGATCAGGTGCCATATCGACACCTTGTGCATATATTCCTAAATTTAACGTATCTCTATGACCGTGCCCAAAATTACGACCAAAATAGATCCAGGCTGATCTTTCGTCATTACCTTTTCCGTTTCGAAGGGCTGCGAATCCGAATCCTGATAATAAAAAGCTTCCAAGGGTTAAAGGACCCTTTGTATCAATTACATTCTGTATTTTCTGTGCGATTTCTTGAGGATCTTCGGAGAAGATATCGTCACGGATTCCTGTTGTGGAATTTCCATTGAGGAAATAAACAGCTTGAGCCAGTATATCCGACCTATATATCTTATAGCCAAGGAGCATCTCTTCCGATCTTATGGTAATCTCCGGTTTTCCCGCTACACCGGTATCTCCGATTTGCGGTGTGTACTTGGATGAAAAGATGAATGGTATAAATGCATGGAACATCTTTTTGAATTTTGGGTGGTGAAACAAATTCCACTCGGGATTGTTTGTAAAATGTTGTGTCACTTTGGCCAAAGTTAAGAATTCTCTCAACCATAAATAGTTATAACTAGGGGCCGACTCGTCTCCGAATCCATCCCGATCCACATCATTGATCAACGCAACGTCCATGTTGCCTCCGGTCAAAATGGTAGAGCCATCAGCCAGACGCTTCATTCCGCCCGGTTGGAAGACCCATTCCATCCACTCTTTCGCCAATTCTTCATTGTCAATGATTAAGGCGGCCAAAGCCAATGAGCTTTGATGCATACCGGTGTTTCCCCTTATTTTAGCATTTTTTACTGCAGTGAATACTTCTTCGACAATTCCTTTTTCAATATTGTATTGAATGGTATCTATGGCATCTTTGGGATTATCCATGGAATAGTGCTTGGATTTTTCCTTTAAAAACGGAATGATGTTCACTTTGGTTAGAGCAGGGAAGAGAGCGTCGTATGCAGTTAAAATTGGTTTGATGACAAATGTTTCGGAAATACTTCCTGCAATTTTGCCTTGCCCTGTGTGTCCATGACTGTTGAAATATCCATCGGAGTCCTTGTACACGGATAAGTCCATAAAAGGATATACATCAGCGATACGATCCAGCATAATGAGTCCGGCTTGTGCATACTTTTCTAGACCAGTATATATATAGGCATCAGAAAAGGCATTTAAAGCCTTGATGATGTTTCCTTCGGTGTTTCGATCCAAAGACCATAGTGCCATGTGATTGTAATAGGCAATAAATTTCCAATGCCTGTTGTTTTCATCCACCCAACCGTAACCATCATCCACACACCAATCTTCCGGTTTGTCAGGATACAATTGATTTTTAAGCAATGTGGGATCTGCTTTATCAGGCTCAAAGAAACCGTTTTTGCCCAATCCGCTTTTGTAATAGGCTTCAAAATCGTTAGACGGGAAAATACTGTTGCAGCTTGGACAAGATATTTTCCAAGGAGACTCGAATACATCGGATTTCCATGAAAAGTTGCCGAATTCTTTGAATATCTTTGTTCCGCATACGGGACAACCCAAATTACACACGTCAATGCTACGGGGGATGGATTGGGAGGTAATCAGAGACCACAAGGCTTGAACACCCTGCTCGAGATAGGCATCCGCTCTTTGCAGGGTGTCATCTTTCATTTTTTTTGCCCAATCAAATTTAACCGCGTTATTTCTTGCATTGCTCACCATATCTTGAGTATAGAATGTGCTTTTGCTTTTTAAACATTCATATTTTTTATGCATTTTATTTTTCCCTTCTATAATAAAAAAGGCAATATGCTTTGTGCAAATTGCCTTTTTTGCTTTATATTTTACATCCAAAAATCTTCATATTCATTGTACATGGGCATCTTGATCTTGTTTTCCCGAGGTTCGAAGGAAGGTCTTTGCGTCGGTTTATTATATGGATCAATTCTTTTGTCTTTCTTCTTCAAGCTGACTGTTAATCGTCCGTTTGAATATACCTCGCAAATGTATTCGCCGTTTTCGTTGTATACTTCTTCCGCACCGTTATCCTTCACAACTAGTCCGGCAAATTGCCCGGAATACTTCCATAGCTCGTCCCTGTCAATATATCCAAAGCATTTACCGGACCAATTCCAAATCCATTCCAAGCTCTCATATTGAGTGGTGTAAATGGCATATCCGGAAATATCCTTGGCAAAAAAGGGATAGACAGCAGTGACTGCTTGCAACAAAAGCAACAAAATGATGATGACAATTTGTGCGGTGACAAGATTAGGAACCATGTTTACAAACAGTATTACATTGAACACAACGGTTATTGACATCACCGTGCCGATTAAAAATCTGGCAAAGTTCTTACCATTGTACATCAAAGCCAACGCAGTCAACTCTATAACGATTCTTGCAATTGTCGCCAACCAGGCAATATCGGTCATACTTTTTGAATAGACTGCCAGCGCAATTGATATGATTTCAAAAATCAGTGTTAAATACGCTATGATGGCAATACTCCGTTTTCCTTGTATAACGGAAGCTTTTTGCATTTCAATAGAACCTCCTTTGGCATTTCCTGTTTTTCTTTATATCGGTGCCATAAACCATTATACCGGAATTTTGAACTAATGAAGATAATAAAAGTAAACAAATTGTTAATATTTCATGACTAATATTTTGAGACGGGTTTGAAAATAAAAAATTGGTTAGTCTTTCTTGCGAAAGACTAACCGTGTAAAGGGGGTCAAAATGTATTTTGTGAGGTCATTAGATATTCTTACCCCTTATACATTTTTTATTCATACATTTAAAAATTTTTTTACAATTTTTTTTATGATATAAAGCAAGAAATGCAACAATACTAGCAATATATCGTAGAAAAAAAGGGACTTTTATTGTATAATTATTATATGTAAGATTGTGCCGATTTATCATTGTCCGGTATGATAGAATAACCAGTGCTTTTTAAGCTGATGTATTCATCGGTTTTTAATACAAAAAAGATAATATGATGGAGGTATTTATACATGGGTTGCTGTGAATGTAACAACTGTAAAGCCGATATTGGTCTGATTGGTCTGGCCGTTATGGGTGAGAACTTGGTATTGAATATGGAAAGCAAAGGATTTTCCGTTGCAGTATACAACAGAACAGTGTCAAAAGTGGACGACTTTATAGAAGGAAGAGCCAAAGGAAAGAATATCGTTGGAACACATTCGATCGAAGAATTAATTGGTGCATTAAAAAAACCGAGAAAAATCATGATGATGGTAAAAGCCGGAAAACCGGTGGATGATTTTATTGAGCTTCTGATTCCTCATTTAGATAAAGGGGATATCGTCATTGACGGCGGAAACTCTCATTTCCCGGATACGATCAGAAGAACAAAGTACATGGAAGATCAAGGTTTCTTATATATCGGAACCGGAGTTTCCGGTGGTGAAGAAGGCGCTTTGACCGGACCTAGCTTAATGCCCGGTGGATCCCCGGCTGCTTGGGAGCATGTAAAGCCTATTCTACAAGCGATTTCAGCGAAGGTGGAAGACGGTAGCCCCTGCTGTGAGTGGGTAGGTGAAAACGGCGCAGGTCACTTTGTAAAGATGGTGCATAACGGAATTGAATACGGTGACATGCAATTAATTTGCGAAGCCTATAATTTAATGAAAACTTTGTTAGGAATGAGTGCAGATGAAATGCACGAAGTATTCAAAGAATGGAACGAAGGTGAGCTGGACAGCTACTTAATCGAAATTACCAGAGACATCTTGGCATATAAGGATGAAGACGGAGAGCCATTGGTAGAAAAGATTCTGGATACTGCAGGACAAAAGGGTACAGGAAAATGGACAGCCATTGCTGCTTTAGATGAAGGCATTGCATTGACTATGATTGCAGAAGCTGTGTTTGCACGTTGCTTGTCTGCAATAAAAGAAGAACGTGTTGCTGCATCCAAGCAACTCCAAGGTCCTAAGCCGAACTTTACCGGTGATAAGGCTGCATTTATCAATGATATTAAAAATGCTTTGTACGCATCTAAAATCGTATCCTATGCACAAGGCTATACATTGATGGCAGCTGCAGCTAAAACATACGGATGGAACTTAAATTACGGTGGAATCGCTCTGATGTGGAGAGGCGGATGTATCATTCGCTCGGTATTCTTAGGAAAAATCAAGGAAGCTTTCGACAACAATCCGGAATTGTCTAACTTGTTGTTGGATCCGTTCTTTAAGGAAAAAGTGGAAGCAGCACAAAACAGCTGGAGAAATGTTATTGCAACAGCCGTTCAAAATGGGATCGCCGTACCTGGATTCACATCGGCATTGTCATACTTTGACGGTTTCAGAAGTGCAGTGACACCGGCTAACTTGTTACAAGCACAACGTGACTATTTCGGAGCTCACACCTATGAAAGAATTGACAAACCCAGAGGAGAGTTCTTCCATACCAACTGGACCGGAAAAGGCGGAGACACGGCAGCATCACAATACAACGCTTAAGAATAACGACAGAAGTAAGTTTAGATTTGAGGATGTTTTGTACAAAACATCCTCTTGATATATCATATATAGGAATTGTTTATGAAAAAGGAGTGAAAACTATGAATTTACCATTTAAAATTGACTTGAAGGACAAAGTTGCAGTTGTTACAGGTGGGGGCGGAATCCTGTGCGGTACATTCTCCAAAGCTTTGGCGGCATGCGGTGCAAAAGTTGCCATATTGGATTTGAGAAAAGAAAATGCTGATAAAGTAGCGAATGAAATCAAAGCCGAAGGTGGTATCGCCATTGGAGTGGATTGTAATGTCTTGGATAAGGACAGTATGGAAAAGGCCAGAAACACGATTGCTCAAGAATTTGGCACATGTGATATCCTCTTAAACGGAGCCGGCGGAAACCACCCAAAGGGAACAACCACAAAAGACTATTTATTCAAGGAAGACTTGACCGAGAAGGTTGAAGGCGTCACCACATTCTTTGATTTGGACCAAAAGGGTATTGAATTTGTATTCAACTTAAACTTTATCGGTACATTAATTCCCACTCAAGTTTTCGCAAAAGATATGATCGACAAGAAAGATGCAGTAGTGATTAACGTATCTTCCATGAATGCATTTACACCATTGACAAGAATTCCTGCTTACAGCGGTGCAAAAGCGGCTGTATCCAACTTTACACAATGGTTGGCTGTTCATATGTCCAAGGTTGGAATCCGTGTTAATGCCATTGCTCCGGGATTCTTCCTTACAGATCAAAACAGAGGACTATTAATTAATGCGGACGGATCTTACAGTGAACGTTCCAAGAAAATTTTAAGCCAGACTCCCATGGATCGTTTTGGAGATCCGGAAGATTTACTCGGAACATTGTTATGGCTGGTTGATGCAAAAGCATCCGGTTTTGTAAATGGAACGGTAATACCGGTAGACGGTGGATTCTCAGCATACTCAGGAGTATAAGGCAACCGAATTTGAACGGTTTTTGGAGGTGAAAGATTTGAAGAGTATCATTGTAAAACCTGAAAAAGGGTTAGTAACGGATTCGATGTTAGTAGAGGCGATCAAAAGTTCCTTAGCGGGTCGTATGGACGACTTGAAAAAAGTCTTGATTATACCGCCTGATTTTACACGGTTTCATTCTTTGGCTGGAAAAATATCATCTATATATTACAACTTGTTAAAAGACCGTTGTGAAATTGATATATTACCGGCACTGGGAACTCATGAAGCCATGACCGAAAGTGAAGTTTTGGAATTTTTCGGACCTGATGTACCCTTCGATCGGTTTATCGTCCATAATTGGAAAACCGATGTAGTGAAGATTGGAGAGGTACCGGCGGACTTCGTCACTGAAGTATCCGAAGGTCTTGTAACCAATGCTATTGCAGTGGAAGTGAACAAATTAATAATGGATAAGTCCTATGACTTGATTCTTTCAGTAGGACAAGTGGTTCCGCATGAAGTGGTGGGAATGGCCAACTACAGCAAGAACATTTTTGTTGGGTGCGGCGGTAACACCATGATCAACCAATCCCACATGTTAGGTGCTTTCTACGGAATGGAACGAATGATGGGAAGGGACCATACTCCTGTTCGAAAGGTGTTTGATTATGCAGAGCAAAACTTCATAAAGGATGTTCCGTTGATGTATGTTCTGACCGTAACCACAGCAGTACAAAATGATGTCAGTCTACATGGCTTGTTCATCGGTCGTAAACGCGAGGTTTTTGAAGAAGCGGTGAGCTTGGCTCAACAGAAGAACCTGACCTATGTGGATGAACCTTTGAAGAAGGTCGTTGTGTACTTGGATGAGAAAGAATTCAAGAGCACATGGCTGGGTAACAAAGCGGTTTATCGTACCAGAATGGCCATTGCTGATGATGGGGAATTGATTATTCTTGCACCGGGTGTCAGAAAGTTCGGAGAAGATGATCGAAATGATGAATTGATCCGCAAATATGGCTATGTAGGAAGAGATAAAGTTTTGGAGCTAACCAAGACCGAAAAAGATTTACAAGAAAACTTATCGGTGGCGGCACACTTGATTCACGGTTCTTCGGACGGAAGGTTTTCTATCACATATGCGGTGGATAAACTGACAAAAGAAGAAGTGGAACAAGCCAACTTCATTTATGCAAACTACAAAGAAACTACTAAGAAATATGATCCCAAAAAGTTGAAAGACGGTTTTAACAAGTTACCGGACGGGGAAGAGATATATTATATCAGCAACCCGGCTTTAGGCTTATGGGCAGACAGAAATAAGTTTTAATACAAAAACCTCTGAGTTTTTAACAAGCTCAGGGGTTTTCTTTATATCTTTGTTTTTTCATAGTTCCTTTACCAGTTGGGTAAAATACCAAATGTGTTCATTGAAGTTCAAAATTCAATTATAGAATAGGAGTGTAAAATCCATATGAGCGAAATCATCAATAACCGGGAATACCGCCAAAAGGTGCTAAAGGAATTGATTGGTCAGCTTCACGGCGGGAAAACCGTTGAAGAAGTCAAACCACGGTTTGAGGAGTTGATCAAAGGGATTTCCACGAAAGAAATTACCGAGTTGGAGCAAGCGTTAATCATGGAAGGAATGCCGGTGGAGGAAATTCAAAACCTTTGTGATGTTCATGCCGCTGTTTTCAAAGGATCCATCGAGGAAATTCACAGGGATGTCAAACCGGAAGAAACTCCGGGTCACCCTATTCATACTTTTAACCAAGAAAATAATCGAATCAAAGAATTTATTGATACTGAAGTTTTACCTGGCATAGAGAAGTGGATGGAAACTGAAGATCAAGATGTTTTGTTGAAGCCTTTAAATCGCTTGCTTAAATTGGATCTTCATTATTCGAGAAAAGAAAATTTACTTTTCCCTTATTTGGAAAAATACAATATCACTGCACCTCCAAAAGTGATGTGGGGTGTGGACGATGAAATCCGTAATGCATTAAAAGAGTGCGTTGGCATGATTTCTAAGGCAAGTACAAATCGTAATACCGTTGTGGAAAAAGTGAAAGAAACCATCGGAAGAATCAATGAAATGATTTACAAGGAAGAACATATTTTGTTTCCCATGGCGTTAGAAACCTTATCCGAGGATGAATGGATCAAGATTGCCGAAGAAAGCGATGAGATCGGTTATGCTTTCTATAAACCGGAAGCTACCTGGAAAGTTTCCAAAGCGGGTGCCATAAAAACTCAACCTGCAGCTGAGCAGATAGGTTCAGAAGTCCGATTTGATGCAGGATCCATGTCCTCTGAAGAGGTCAATGCCTTATTGAACACTTTGCCTGTGGACATTACTTTTGTGGGCAAAGAAGGCACGGTTAAATATTTTTCGCAAGGCAAGGAGCGTATATTTGCACGTCCTAAAACCGTGATCGGAAGAACGGTTGCAAATTGCCACCCGCCTGCAAGTGTTCATATCGTTGAAAAGATTGTAGAAGATTTTATGAGCGGGAAGAAGGATCATGAAGACTTTTGGATCAAAATGGGAGACAAGTTTGTGTTGATTCGATATTTTGCCGTAAGAAACGAAAAAGGAGAATATTTGGGCACTATGGAATGCACCCAAAACATCAAGCCGATTCAAGAGTTGACCGGAGAAAAAAGGCTGATGTCTGAATAAACATAATAACAGCAATAACGATAATAAAAACAATAATAAAGGGACGGGGTTTATTCCGTCCCTTCCATTTAAATTAAGTTTCCTTTATTTTTATTAATTCCAGCCGATATCTTTTAATAGCGACTTGGTATATGCCAAATCAACTTGTGCATAAAATTCACGATCTCCGGGGCGAGGTGCTTCTATACAAATCGGTCCATCGAATCCGGATTCTTTTAACAATCTCAAATATTCGCGATGGTTGATTTCACCTTCACTTAATCCTGTAGGAAATCTTTTGCCTGCAATGGAAATGCTATTTTTCAGATGAACGTAATACAGCTTGTTTCCTAATGCTTTGATGGTGTCTGCAATACTGGGATTCTTTGGAAAGTAAACAGCATTACCGTAATCGAGGTTCACGCCTACAGAGGGCTCGTCGATGAGGTCAGCCAATTTTTTAGCTGCAGCAGGTGTGTCATGGATATAGTTCATATGGGCTTCAAATGCAAAGCGGAAACCCAATTCATTGGCTAATTTCCCTAACTCTTTAAATTCAGCTGCCCAGCTCCATTGGTCTTCTGTTGCAATGAATGAACCGTGCTGGGTATAATCCGCAGCGGGTACACCCGGAGTCTTGTTTGTCAGCCCGCCTGTAAAGGTGTTGTTTACAGTCAATTTAAATCTTTCGGATGCCATACGGAAGAAATCGATTGCCGATTGGATTTCAGCTTCTCTTGCACCCTTGTCTTCATTATTGAGATTCGGGCCCGGACCACCGAAAAGAACGTATTTTAAACCGCTTTTCTGCACTCCTTCCGCTATGCTGTCCAAGTAACCTTCGACAGTTTCGTCCACTCTTGCTCGTTTTCTTCTGAACTCGACACCGTCAAATCCCCATGAAACTGCTTTTTCACATATTTCTAAAATGGTTTGACCTTGTTCGCAATAATTAACATGCATGATAACAGGTACAGACATATGAAAACCTCCTCGTGTTAATACATTATTCATGTCATTAAATCTATTGTATATTCAATATCTTAACAAGTCAATGAATTACACTCTGAAAAACTTGGCCTAAAAGGGGAACATATTTTTAAAATGAATAATAGAATATGGATATAAGTGAAAAAGGGTGATTTTATGGAAACATTACGAGTAGGGTCTACCGGCCCTTATGTAAAATTGATACAAAGTCTTTTATCAAGGATCGGATACAATCCGGGCCCTGTGGACGGTGTATTTGGAAATATGACACGGCAAGCAGTAGCCACTTATCAAAGGGATAACGGCCTTGCATCAGACGGAGTTGTGGGACCGGATACATGGGACAGCTTTTTGAGCATTTTAAAAGGATATGACGAATATCGCGTTCGCCCGGGAGATACGCTGTATAATATCGCTTTAAGATATTATACAACGGTCAATGCTATTATGACGGCTAATCCGGGAATAGATCCCAACAACCTGATGATTGGGCAAAATTTGATTGTACCCTATGGAATTGATGTGGTGTTTACCGATATTGATTATACATACACGATCATGGAAATGAACATCATGGCTTTGCAAGCCAGATATCCTTTCTTAGAAACCGGTACCATCGGTACTAGTGTTTTAGGTAAAAACCTGTACTATATCCGAATTGGAAACGGGCCTAGAGAGGTTTCCTACAATGGTGCCCACCATTCCTTGGAATGGATTACTGCTCCTATTTTAATGAAGTTCATTGAAAATTTTAGCATTGCATATTCAAACAGACAGAGTATAAGGGGATATAACTTAAAACAGATATTTGACAGTAGCAGCATCTATATCGTTCCTATGGTTAATCCGGATGGAGTGGACCTTGTGTTGGAAGGCTTGAACCGTGACAACCCGTACTATAATGAGCTTTTAAAATGGAACGATACCGGAAGACCTTTCTCTCAGGTTTGGAATGCAAATATTAGAGGAGTGGACTTGAATAGAAATTATCCCGCTAGCTGGGAAGAAGCAAAAGCTCAAGAGGCGGAATTAGGAGTCACCGGCCCCGGGCCGACGCGCTATGGAGGACCTTCTCCCTTGTCAGAACCTGAAACGCAAGCAATGACAAAATTTACGAGAGAACATAACTTCAGGCTGGTGATTGCTTACCATACCCAAGGAAGGGTGATTTATTGGAAATACAAAGATATAAGGACACCGGGGGATTTGCGGATTGCCACTATATTCGGTCGAGCCACCGGATATGCTGTTACAGACACGCCCTATGCAGCCTCTTTTGCAGGGTACAAGGATTGGTTCATTGAAGACTTCCGCAGGCCGGGTTATACATTTGAACTGGGTTTAGGGGTTAATCCTTTACCCATCACGCAATTCAATACAATATACCGTAACAATGAGGAAGCAATGCTGTTAGCGCCTATTATATGATAATAATTAACTCAAAGCCAACCGAAACATAAAAGGGAAGGGGTTGTAGCGTGACGGCTATAACCCCTTCCCGTTAATTTGTTCTAATTCATAGATTCCTTACTTCGCCTTAATGATTTCCAACCAATAGCCATCCGGATCTTCAATAAAATAAAAGCGACCGTTACTTTCTTGGCATACGCAACCCATATCTTTATGCTTCTGGTATGCATCTTCATAATCTTCGGTTACAAAGGCTAAGTGAAATTCATTGTCCCCTAAGTCATAAGGCTTATTCCAGTCCCTAAGCCAGGTTAATTCCAACTGGTGTTGACTAGCTCCGTCTTCCAAAAAAGCAAGTATAAAGTTTCCGTCAGGGTGTTCATGTCTTCTGACTTCGGTTAACCCTAATGCCTCTTTGTAAAAGGTTAAGCTTTTTTCCAAATCGAATACATTAAAATTATTATGCACCATCTTAAATTTCATGTTTTTTTCTCCTTCTTCTATTAAGTTCATTTTTCTTCGATTATCTCTCATTATCTTAGGTT
>CALCRE010000057.1 GCA_937894465.1 uncultured Clostridia bacterium | reverse complement strand
CATCGACCGTGTAGATCACACAGATAATAATATAGGGACTAATCATCGGTACTGTAATTTTCCAAAGGTTATCCCAAGAGGAAGCACCTTCGATGGCTGAAGCTTCATATAAATGCTCCGGTATGGCTTGTAATGCAGCTAGAAACAAGAATATTTGAATACCGGTGATATTGATAACCGAATATATGTTATCTGCAATTAATGTGATTTGATCGATCATTGTTTCAGATAAATTCAATGTGGTTAGATACCTTGTCAAACTGATATTGGTCATCAATTGGTTTACAACAGAATTGGTGTCACTTGCTACAACCGCTTCAACAGGAGTATAGAAAACCATATTTGCTAGAACAGGCAGGAAAAAAATTGCCCTGACAACTGACCTGCCCCAAAATTTCTTGTTTAGAAGGTTAGCGATGAAAATACTATACACAATCACAGCCGGAATCATCCACAGTAATTCCTTCATAGTTGCAGTAAAATTTTGATTGAATATTGGATCTACTCGCATTAAATTTGAATAATTTTGGAACCCGATATAAGTTGTTTCAATCCCTGTGGAAGTCAATGATATATCTGACACACTAAATTGTAACGATCCTATCAGCGGCCTGATAAACATCACAATGAATCCTACCAAGAAGGGCATTATATATAAATAACCCAAGTATGCTTGCCTACGAATCAATTTACTGTTATTTCGTTTCAACCTTATCCCTCCTTTATTGAAAAATCAAAACCGTCTATTCTTACACCGTCTACAGTAACCTCTTCTTCGTTATAATTTACATATGTTCTTATACCGTTATCATAGATCGTCATGTAGACATTCGGAGCAATTTCTTGGTGGCCAATCATCACACTCTGTGCTGTCAATTTAGAAAATTCATAATATATATTGTAGTAGTCAAGGATCTCATCGATGTATCGTGTAAATAATGTATTCCGGTATTCATTCCATTTAAGTTGCCAAGCACTCGTGTTGTCAGTGGCAGTCAACAGATATTTGATTCCGGATGCTCCATATTCCATACTCCGCAAGACTGCCATACGACTGTTATCGCTTTTATTAACCGGTATCCCGTAATAATCAACATACCCGGAAACCACCATTTGTAAAAAAGGTATCGACTCACGCGCTGCTATAAATCCACTGTTTTCTAATGGAATATCGGTAATAATGTCAAATTTGTTGATCAGTCTTCCATTACCGTATTGACCCATGATCTTAACATCCTTATGATGGAGCAAATTCATTTCATTTTCAGCCATAGTCAAACTGTCCTGTCTATTCTGACTGTTTTTCCTATGATCTGAGTATAAGTTATATCCAAAATCAGATAATGAAATGTTGTTTAACCCTGTGGATTCAATTTTTTTTCGTAGCATTACCTAGAAAATCCGACCATTTTATAGGTCTGAGCAAATAATAGCCGGGGTAATTACCATCTGCACCTTGAGTAACGTGATTATAACGATAGATTGCTTTGGGGGATCCTTTTAAATCGAATATACCATTGAATAAGGCGGTAACAATATTTGTATGTATTTTTGTCATGCTGATATCGGGATACAAATTTATATTCAGATGATTTGCAGTTTTTATTAATTTTTGAAAATCCTTTTTACCGCCTAAATTTTTATTCGGTTTAAAGTTTGTAGGATACCTTTGTAAAAAACCACCTTTTGTCCAACCTAGAAGACGTACATTTATACTGTCTACACCCATTTGATGAAGCTTATTTATAATTTCTTCGGTTTCTCTAAAAGAAGTCAATGCCTCATAGCTCTTGTAAGTAATACCCATAAATTTTTTTGTTACAGGAACAGCGCCTACGATGTCTAATGAGAGCGGAGCGACTGTATCGGCGGTCATATCGGACAACATTCCGGTGTCCTCAAAGTATCTTCTGACCCTTTGAGCTATACCAGAATAGTCAACTTGTGTCGTATCAAGGAACATATACAGAACACTTGCAGCTCCCTGATAGGGATTTTTTCCCGTCCGGGGGTTTTTTATTAAATTCATAGGGTTTACAAGCATGTAGTAGTCGTTATATGTAAATTGAGTACAAACATAGTTGTAACCGGTACTAACGCCACCTAATCCGGCCTCTATTACGGATACCGCATCACCGTCACGGATGACTGCAGCAAATCCGGTATTATCGTAAGCAATACCAAATGCTCCTAAGGACACCGGTTGTCTTCCGGGAGGTGTTTCTGTATTCGTACCCGTTTCATGTCCACCATAGACCGGCAATGTAATCGGTGTAAAAGCTTCTTTACCTTCGCCAAATCTCATCAAAGAACCCGATCCATCCGGAAGTAAAATATATCCTTGAGCATCCGGACCTGCTGCGCCGAAATAGGGTAATAACGTTATACTTTTCAGCTCTGCATTAAAACTGTCATATTCTATCTTCGACATATCTACCTTTGCATTCAGTCCGTATCCGTCAATTGAAACCTCCAAAGTCAAATGAAAATACGGATTTTTTTCGACGGATGTGTGGTCATAATATTTTGAATTCAATGCGATGATTTCATCAGGGGTAACCTCTGCTTTTTCCAATAAACCCTTAATAATCTCTCTATTGAGTGCAGATCTTCTAGTGGGAATAAAAACATAAATATCTTCTTCTACAATAAACGGGTACATTTTTATACGATGACGTTTTACATAATTTTTAATGATATCATCTTTCACAGATAGGATTACATAATTTTGCAGCAGCTCATATCCTTCATCTACAGTAAGACGAGGTAACAATCGTTCATGAATATAACTGTAGGGCATAACAAGAGGAATCGCCAGTTCATCTATAATATTTTCACTGATAAAATACTCTATTTGAAACCCATCCTCGAGAATAGTGATTTCGAATTGTCCGAACTCCACAGCATTCCCTGCACTACAGATGGTTTTTTCACCACCGTCATTTACGTAAGTTACCAATATATTCGATGACATGATATCCTTGAATCTTTTATTGGCAATGGAATCATCTTTGTAATCTTCCGGAGTACTGAACAATAATCTGCCGGATTCCTTCTCCAGTACTGAAAAAAGTGTTGTTTCCATATCAAGGTAAAGAACGAATTGATCATTTTCGCATACCTTCTCCATTCCGTCGGGTAGAATCGGATGATCTGCCTTTACAGTGCTTGGAATTAAGGTTATGACAGAAGAAAGAATCCATATGAATAATATTGCACAGCAGATTGATTTTTTATTTCGCATCATAACATAAACACCCCTTTTAATTCGCGTATTGTAAAGCTGATAAATATGAGCATATCCTGTAAAAGACTGAGGAACAAAACCGAAATCATAAACACAATAACCATTCCGGCAATATTGACCACACTTGCAACCAATGTTCGAGTCACTGTGTAATCATTCGTTACAAGAATGCCGATAAAAATCAGGAATACCGTCCACAGCCAACCTAATGTTACAATTGTGTTGATGATGGCCGCATCGTCGAGAGAAGCACCGTATGTCACAACGATTGCAATCATATGCGCCATGATGGCCGGGATTAATGAGTAGGATGTCAAATGAACTATATGGCTGAATTTGGCTTCCCCCTCCAAAAAGATTTCCATTAAATACAATACACCGATCCAGAGAAACACTACCAAAAACAAACTTCCTATATGCTTCAAGAGGCTCTCTATATTCGCTAAATCCGAACGATACAAAAATGCTGTTCCCGTTCTTTTTATAAATGTAATAATGGCTAATAAGAAAAACAGGATAATAGATACTTTATAATTTCCTTCTCTATCCTCTTTAATTTCTGTAAATCCTTTAAATGGATGAACCGTTACATAAAAAGCATATGTAATTGCTCTATAAAAGCCGGATTCTCCGTGTTTTTCTCTAATACTATTTCTGATATACTTGAAAATGTATTTAAAGAACAGGATCAATACAGTTATCACAACTAATATGAGTATAAAATTTTCCTCCACCTTGTTCTTCCTGACGTGCTTAAACGCTGTAGAGTAATATTCCTTATCCCTGGCTATTTCAAATTGTTTCATTGCTTCTTCATATTTTTGTTGATACAAAAATACTTTCCCGATGCCTAAATATGCCGGGCTATAGTAACCATAATGATCTCTCACTTCACTCCACAGATTCCCGGCTTGCTCATATTCACCGTTGTAATGCATTTCATAGGCATCAAGTATTAATTGTCCGAAACGAGTGGGAATAAATAAGTTAATACTGCCGGAAACCCGATCCAAGACGAGAAGTCTACCGGCATAATATTCCAAAGCGATTGGTGCTTTCAGTGTTCCTGTTTGTAAACCGCCCCTTCCACCAAAAGTAAATATGTTTCTACCGGTTTGATTGTAAGCGAATATGCGTCCTTGATTACTATCTAAAATATAGTAAATACCAAAATCTGTTGTACATATATCAACAAAGTTAGATGCCCCGCGGTTATTCCCAATATCAACGGCGTATTGAATGTCACCTATAGGATAATATTCCGAATCAGAATAGTTTAATATATTATCTCCGGTTAAATTCAATTTTCTAACCGGCATCTTGGCTTCCACCTCCTGCGGCGATACAGCTTTCGAGAAAGCATTACTGATGACATATGGAAATCCTTCATGATCCAAATGGATCTTATAAATTTCAGTAGGAATATCCAGCACCATACTATCCCTTTGTTCTCTCGTCGCAATAGATTTCCAAAAATATTGAAGCGGTTTGATCTGTGCGGGATTTGCTGCAAAATATCCAAGAAACACTCCATCAGGATTCATGGAAATGATTCCTTTGTAAATTTGTCTGGAATTGACCAGTAATCGACCGGTTTTATCAATAACCATACTTGTCGGAATAAATGGTTGAGCCTCGTTATCAAATTCTTGGCCGCTGGGCTTTATTTGTCGAATATACACTCCGTCATAATCAAAAACCACGATTCTACCGTTATTTGTATCTACAACATAAATCAAGTTATCATCAGATATGAAAAGGCTTTGTGGTCCGCTCAACGCATCTTCAACCGCATCCGCTTTAAATTCTTTAATGGTCATTATAATATTCCAGTCTTTGTCTAGTTTTAAAATACGGTTATTTCCGGAGTCACAGATAAATAGAAATTCTTTGTGTACCAACAGATCAGAGGGGTTTTTCAACTTTTCGCCATGTAGATCTGTTACAACCGATTCGCATAGATAAGGTGTTTCGATATCCACAGCTTCTCCTGATTCGGTATAGTAATATGATTGATATGTTTGAAAGCACCGAACTGTCGCCGGGCAGGCAGTCAAAAAGATAATCACAACCGTCACAAGGACAAGAGTTTTCATTAATTTATTGTTCATTGTATCACCCCCTAAATCTTTATTCTTTTATTCCCGAAGTCGCCATTGTCTCCATAATGCTAGACTGTGTAACGACAAACATCGTGATCGGTAAAACCAACATAACCAAAGATATAGCACTGGCCACCCCCGCTCTGGCAATACCTCCGGTAACAATTTGAGCAAGCGCCACAGGCAATGTTTTAATTTGTTCACTGTAAATCATAACTCCACCGGTTGCATTCCATAATCCCGGAAATATGAAAATAATTAATGTGAGCCATGCCGGTTTCACAATCGGCATTACTATTTCAAAGAATATCCTCCATTCGCCGGCACCTGAAATCCTTGCTGATTCAAGCAACGAATCAGGTACATTGGTCACCATGTATTGTTTCATCAGATACAATCCCAAACTTGACTGTAACGCAGGAATAATAATCGCCCAAAGTTTGTCGATCATGTTGAGTTTCGAGACAATAAGGTAATTTGGAATTGATGTTACCACCGATGAAAACATCAAAGATAAAACCACAGAAGAAAACATAAGTTTCTTTCCCGGAAAATCGAACTTTTCCATACCATAAGCTGCCGCACTAGCTAGTATGACATGACCTGCAGTACCGATTGCCGTAACGAATACCGTGTTGAAAAGGTATCTTGTAAACGGCACCCAAGAGTCTGACATAATGACGAATAAATCTCGAAAATTCTTCATAGTCGGTCGTGAGACAAAAAATCGAGGTGGGTATAAAAACAATTCATCTAAGGGCTTAAAAGCGGTATTGACAATATATAAAAGTGGTAATAGCATGAAACAACCAAAAAAAACGAGAAACAACGGTAATATGATTCTTTCAGCTGTTGATTGCCTATGAATTTTATATTTTCTATTGAATAGCCTCATGATTTCATACCTCCCCTTTATTTTTTCAGTTGCCTACCTTTTGTAGCAGTCTTTGTATTACTTTATTTGCAGTAATCATGATCGCAAACAATACAGATGCAATCGCAGATGCATATCCCATTTCGAATCGCATAGAACCGTAGTCCATTAAGTGGGTGACAATCGTATGACCTGCATAATCGGTAGACGGGAATCCCACCAATTCAGTACTCACCGACGCAACAGTAAAACTGTTGGTGATGGACATAACAGCACCAAACATCAACATTGGTTTCATTGTAGGCAGAATAATAAACCACAATTCTTGCCAACGGTTTCGGATGCCGTCAATTGCTCCTTGCTCCAACATCGATTTGTCAATACTCTTTAACCCGGCGATGAAGGCAAGAAATGCGGTACTAATGCTCATCCATAACGCAACGATGATAATGATCGGCATAATGTAATTTACATCTGTTAACCAGAGAATCGGTTCTTTAATAATTCCAAGTCTTAATAAAAAGCTGTTAAAATATCCGTAACGGTCAGAGCTGAACATTAACTGCCATATCAAAAATGCACTACCCGATAAAGACGGTGCATAAAAAATCAATACCACGATTGTCCTTATTCTTCTCGGCAGTTCATTGATCAACCACGCGAATATGAAAGATGCCAAGTAACTGACCGGACCTGTGACTACAGCAAATATCAATGTGTTTTTCAAAGAAAGAATGAAAATTTCATCGTTAAGAAACAAATTAATATAATTGGTAAAACCAATCCATTGCGGAGATTCGAGTATGTTGAAATATGTAAAACTTAATATGATCGATAAGAAAACCGGTAAAACGGTGAACACAAAAAACAAACAGTAGAAAGGCATAACCAATGCATAAGCAACTTTGTTCTTCTTAAAACGTTTCACATCATATCTATATCTGTTTTTTAAGCTGTCGGAAAGTTTATTCATCTTTATGATAATAGAATTTTTCATGCTACTCCAACCCGAATTCCTTTCTTTTTTTCTCAATCTCCTGATTAATAATCAATGTATATTGCATCAATGTCTCTCTAGGCTCGCTCCCTTTGTTATATACAGCATAGAATGCATTCATAAAATGCCTTGATAGAAAATATCCTCCTGGCACTTCGGGAATTCCCTTTACCCACTGTTGTTGTTTCATAAGCATATCAAGACTGTCCGGTGACCAAGGAAGACCTTGTAAGGCTTTGGTGTTTGCAGGAGTGTATCGACCGGCAGGACCTAATAAACCTTCCAATTCAATTCCGTATTCTTCTTGTGTATCAGCTTCTGACCACCATTTTATAAACTCCCAAGCCAGTTGTTTTTTCTCGCTTTGTTTGAACATCATCGTGTATGTACCGCTGCATATGGTTGTTCTATCAATGGTGCCATCCGGTCTTTCGGTACCGGGAATCATCGCAAAGTCCCATAAACCTCGAATTTCAGGTGCGAAGATAACCATTGTATTGTAGGTATTGTAAGGTGCGACCACCAAAGGCATTTCTCCGGTACGAAAACGGTTCAACATGTTGAAAGACACCGGCAACCTGTAATTGACAAATAAATTTGTGAAGTCGGCAAACAGACCTGTATGTTCTTTTTGATCCAGTAAGCAACGATCGGATACGGGGTTATAAATCTCCAGCCCATTTTGATAAAGAAAAGTATAAAAGTTACCGGTGCTTATTCCGATTTCCATGTTGTTCTTAGCAAGAATCGGAATCAGATTAATCATATCCCCCCATGTTTCAGGCAATTCGATTCCCAACTCATATAGTATGTCTTTTCTATAAAACAACATATCCCAAGATAAATTCTCCGGCATTCCGTACACAATGCCATTGTATGTTACCGGCATAAAAGCACCGGACGGGAATCGAGCGCATATATTATCAAAATCGTTAAATTCCCTTAAATCCGCAATTGCACTTCTTAAGCCATATTGTACAGGTATTCCACCGGACACACTGATTGCAACATCAGGTGCGTTGCCCGCTAATATAGCCGGGAGCATAGCACCTCCATCGACCAACTTAATATCTACTCCGATATTCGTTTTATCTGAAAAGCCCGATTCGATAATACTTTTTAGCAATAGAGCCTGATCTCGTCCTCCTGTTTGCCCGGCCAAACCTGAAACACTGTTCAACCAGACGGTGATATTATCATCGTATTGCTTTCCGGAACTCTCTATCAAGCTGTAGTTTTCTTTGAATGATCCGAAAAATGCTTTTACCTCATGTAATACTCTTGATAATAAATTAGCCTTTGCTTTAGGTAACGGCATTTCCGGTGAAGCAATCATAATGGAATCAAGCTTTAAAGGATTTATAGTCAGTTCATTCAACCATGTCCCTAAAGAACCGATATTCGTTTTAAAGTTATTTAACAGGTGATTAATGCTGTATGGATCCTCATACATTTCCATTAACAGATCCGCACAAGTATCAATGAACGAAGTGTCTGTTCCTACGACTGCACCATGTGTCTTCATTTCCTCTGAAATTTTATATAACTTTTCTCCTTGATCGGCTAACTCTTGAATGGTTTCCGGAATAATTCGATCCAGTATGTAATCAGTATACGGATCCGGGTTGGTTCCTGTATATACAATGAAATTCCTGTAAATTTCGTTTAACGCAAGAATCGTGTCTTCAATATCTTTCAGTATTCCTGAAATTTCGCCTAGTGTCACTTCTAATTTAAATTTATGGCTTCCTTTTTCCAGGTAAAACAGATATGGTTCTTTAGATTCACTTTCCAAGCACTTAATTTGCCATTCATTGTTGTAGACAAATGCAATATCCTCAACTTCCTTGAATGGTACCTTGTCATCAATATACAGCTTTCTGACGCTTGCAGAAGATGTTTTTAAATCTTGTCTAAAACGGAATGCCAGTTTATATAACCCGGACTCGGGAACATCCATCTCCCATTCTATGTACTCTCCGAAATATTGCCATGATGATCCGCCGATCATGTTAAGTTTTAATTTTGAAGGATGGTACGGTTCCGTCAAGGGTGATGATCTGTCCGTCTTAGGTCGTATCTTCGCATCTGATTTAGACAGTGTCAATTCTGCAGGAAATTGTTTAATAAAGTTTTTCGTTGAGACATATCCTTCTTGATCGTAATTTATTTTCACTTGTTCATAACGAATCGGTTCTTCATATTTTACAAACCTTATTTTCCGTATAGCCATAGGTTCTGCTAATGATTGAAATGCAATTGTATTTTCTCCTTTTTGAAGTCGAAATTTCAACGGCTCGTTATAGTAACCCGATGACTCGTATATGTAGCGTGACATCCATTGCGATTCCTCTACCTGAACAGGTGTGACATCATTACCGTTTTTGTTTTCCACCAAAGGTTCTTGATCGATCCATCTACGTTTAAAAGAAATGGAGTATGCTTCTTTAAACGGTATGGTGTTATTAATCGCTATGGATCGTTCGATGTTAATTCCTCTACCCGCTATGGGGTAATAATCAACTTCTATGGAGTATAGCCCTTCTTCCGCTACTTGGAATGTCCAATGTACTATCGAATTTTCTCCGGTGACAACACAAGGGCTTTTGTAAGCACCAACACCGGATTTAATTTCTACATCACCGAAATACCCGTCCACATGATCAGTCGTAATGACGATTTCTTCCCGGCCATCTTTTATATGACTAACCTTTTGCAAGTAATCGTTGTAACTGTCCAAAAGAAAAAGAAGATCTGAGGTATCGGAATTCTGATGATCGGCGGCCATGATCCTATGAAACGGGAACAGAGCGCCCATAACGATTATAAAAAGTATTAATATCAATGATTTAATTACAGTAGTTTTCACCAATTACCCTCCTTTTTCTGACGGTGCAATAGATTACATACTTCGCTTTACAGTATCTACAGATAGGTTTTGTTATCTACAGGTTGAATTTTATCTCATCATTGTTGTTTTATACCTTCATTACCATGATGCTTATATAATCTTACTTTATTACCGATTGAGATAGAACAGCATTTATTCATCAAAGTGTGGACAATATTAGGAGTGCAGCCTATATTTGTTTTATTAAGTCATGCTTAGTATACTGGCTAATCTATCTTAAGTCCAGTATTTTCAAGGTATTCAGGGTTTTTTTGTGAAATTCTCCAGGCACATAAATTTCATAAACTTATTTGAGTTTTTGCAGCGGAATCAAACTAATACTTTTAGAAAATTGAACAATTTGCACAAAAGCATGATTATTGATATAATACGTGGCAAGAACATAATTTAGTTTTTATCTAAAATCATATACCTTTAAGGTACATTCCCGTGATTAACGGATTGGAATGGAGAGTTTTATGATTTCAAACACTTTATCCCTATGGTGGGCTTCGAAAGAGCATTATAAGAAAAATACGCCGGATATTGTGCACACCCATGCCGATTACTTTCACTATGTCTTCATACTAGGAGGTCATGCAACAGTTTTAGACAAGGACAAAATGATACCCATCGAAGAAAATGTCCTTTATCTGACCAAACCCGGTGAAAGTCATAATTTTATCGCTACAAGTTCTACAGGGTTATTTACCATTGAATTAAAATTTGCCATGGAAGAGTCTGAATTCAAAGATCGTCTATTGTCCATTCCGGTTAGGGTTTATCCTTGTATCCCCCATGTTCGCCAGCTTATGACCGGAATTATTGAAGAAGGATTGAACAAGAACACCTTTTATGCCGATATTGCAAATTTACGACTAAGCGAGCTTTTATTACTACTCATTCGTAAATTGTCAGATTCAGTTGACAGCTCCGAACCACCTGCAAATGATTATACTGTATATCCTTTTAGAGACAGAGAGCTTCCGGGAAGTAACAATATGTTCAGTAAACTAGCCATATACTTGCATGAGCATCTGAATCGACAAATAACGCTTGATCAAATGAGTGACACCATCAACATCTCAAAAGGTCATTTAATCGATCTTTTTAAAAAAGAATTCGGAATGACACCAATAAAATACTTGAATAAAATCAGGATCGCCAAATCCAAAGAATTTCTCAAAGCCTCTTCATATAATGTCAACGAAATAGCCGAGATGACCGGTTTTACAGATTCACGGTACTTTAGCAGGGTTTTTAAGCAGTATGAGCATATGACACCTACGGAATACATGGAAAAGTATAGAAAAAATTTATATATATTTATAACCGATCAACTAAAAAGCGATTCGGAAAGGATAAATTCATGAAAAGCAAAATGACTTCAAGAGAAAGGGTTTTGACCGTTTTAAAAGGTGATATTCCCGACCGTGTGCCTTGGATGGAAGGAATCACGGGAAACGGTATTGCTTCAGCCGTTTGCGGAGTGCCCATCAATGTTAAATGGGAGGTGTCTCCTTCGGGCTTTCCGGTTCAATCCGGTATGGAACTTGCTTTAGAACAAATTAAAGTGAATAAAGTTTTCGGAAAAGACAATATTCAATTTTCCGCATTTGCTCCCATCTATGCGAAGCGAATGGAAAAAGCAGATGACGGTAGCAATGTTTTAATTGGAGACGGGTTGATCAAATCTTTTGATGATTACAAAAATCTGTTTAAACTGCCTGATCCGAAGGATCGCGAGTTTGTCGCGAAAGCAAAGGAATTTATAAAATACAGTGACGATTATTGCGCTGTTGCTTGTGTCCGATTAGGGATTGGGGCTACACTGCTCTCCATGGGAATCGAAGGTTTTTCTTATGCTATGGCAGACAATCCGGATCTTATTCAAAACGTACATGATGATTACGCAAAGTGGACAGAAGATGTACTGGATGTGATCCATGATTGTAAGTTTGATTGTATATGGGCATTTGATGATATCGCTTTTAACAGCGGTCCGATCTTCTCCCCTGCTTTTTACAAAGATCACATTATACCTGTGGAGAAAAAGGTGATCAGCCAATGTAGAATACCGGTCATCACCCACAGTGACGGCAATATGACCGACCTTTTGGATATTTGGCTGGAACTTGGCCAAGACGGAATTCATCCCCTCCAACCTGATGTCATGGATATCTGTTTAGTAAAGAAAAAATATGGGCACAATGTAACCTTAACCGGGAACATTTTCATGGATGATTTGGTACATAAATCACCGGAGGACATTGAAGAACAGGTGAAAACACGAATTCAAGAGATCGGAAAGGGCGGTCGATACATTATCTCCTCCAGCAATTCTCTGACTGATGATATGAAAACTGAAAATATAAACGCTATGATAAAAGCTATTAAAAAATACGGAGCTTACTAACTCCGTATTTTATATTTTAAATTTGCTACTTTTTTATGCTTCCTTAAAGATTCCTCTTGCCATGTTCAAAGATATTTCAGTACCTTGTTCACATTCTTCCATACCTTCGAATTCTAAAGATACATAACCGTCAAAATCCGATTCCTTAATCATTTTAACGATTGTCCAAATATCCAAATCTCCTTGACCTAAAATAGAACCCCTGAGCATTTTACCGCCGAGTGTTTCAAACCAACTGCCATTGTTGCAGTTGAACATTTCATTTTGACCGGGCAATTTGGATTTGTCACGAATATAGAAATCTTTCAGGTGAATGATTTCTGAATAAGGCAGGCATTTTTTTACTGCACCTTCACTGTATTCATCTACACATAAAAAGTTTCCTACGTCCATGGTAAGACGCAGATTAGGACGGTCTACAGCTTCCATGATTCTTAATATCCGATCCGATCCATTGCAGAAGAATCCGTGGTTTTCCAAAGTTGTATGGATCCCGTATTTAGCGGCGTAATCATATAAAATACGTGTATTTTCCACCATTAAGGGAAAATCCTTTTCAAAGTTATGTAATGTGTTTGTGGAGAAAGGGCGTCTAAATGATGCAATATCATGGCGCATACGGGTAATCCCCAGTCGGCAAGCAGCTTGAATGTGGAGCTTTATCCGCTCTATTTCGGATTCCCTTACCTTGGGGTCTTCATTGATAATATCTGCATTCACAGAGTATGTGGAGATCTCCAAGTCAACCTTTCTACATTTATCACGAACATTGTCAATCAATTCATAATCCAACTTCTTATTATTCTCATCGACAAACGGTAAATAAAAAGGTACAAACTCTATATGTTCACAGCCTTTTTCCACTGCAAAATCAATAACATCATAAATCGTTTTTCTTCCGGCTTTCATAGCGGGAGTCAAACAGTAACTGCTCATTCCTAATTTCAAGATTATTACCTCCATATTAAAAAACATTTGCCGATCCCCATATAATATAAAACAACCGGCTAACCATTTAGCCACTATTATACCGTATAACCAACAAAAAGTCTTGACAATAATTTATGAATCATCGTAGCATTTCATCGTTTATTCACCACTGTTTCACAGATCTTAACAACTTTATTAAAGCTTTCACCAAACTCTCTGCATTGGCAGGACTTAATGAGTTGGTTTCCTCGTAATGCCGTCTCCCGAATTGATCAGTGGCGTTTTCAATATATGGGAGTTTTTCATCTAATAAAAAGTTGTCCGGTGGCATTATATAACCAATTTCATCATTACTTAAACCGAACACCAAAAAGTTTTCATCCCCGATCATTTCAACGAATGTTTTAGGGTTTTCCACATTTTCATTAGCCGGTTTAAAGGATTCGGGAACACCATATGCTACTTCGGAAAACAGCTCACCCGGAACAAGAACCGCTTTAATGCCTCCTATTTCAGCATAGGACACTTCTGTTTTGACTACAATGTTGTAAAGGCCTTTTCCCTTTACGACCTCTGTGGATAAAATCCCTAAGAATTTTTCCACCAGATAAACCGGGTTTTCCAAAGGGGTTGTAAATTCTTGTGTTCTAATATTGAAGGAAGGAGGCAACTCTTGTTCATTGGAGATGGATAATGCTGCATCCGCTATCATCTCACCTGTTTTTTCAACGTTTTTGTAAACATCTAAATTCATTCCGTTATCATCCTTCAATCGTCTGGTGTTGATCAATCCGCCGATGGCACCTGTGAAATAAACAAACTCGTCATTGGTCACTTCCTTGATCCGTTTTCCCATATAGCATGGAAAATCCGCACTAACCAAACTGTTCTCTGAACGTAGAGACTCCGGATGCGCTCCAAAATGAATCATTTGTAGCCCTTGTGAACCGTCGGAAGGCTTGAATCGGAATCGGAATAAATCCTTGCTGTATACTTGAGGATCTCTTGTATCATTCAACAGATCATCCACTTGGGTTGAACCGCAGTATAAATTGCCGTCTTTTCTGTTTTCATAGGCACCTATCACAGCTTCTACCGCATTGTTATACAACATGTTCATAAATGCTTCATCTTTTCCTGAAGATAGCAAAGGACCCCATATACCTAATGTGTCTATCCCGGCATGGGTATGGGTGCAAAATATATGAATTGCACGACACCCGCTGGTCTTTTGAAAGTCCTTTAGGGATTCTCGTATATGTACCACATCAGCTCGGGTTAAGCCGATGCAATCCACTGCAACAAACGCCACGCCCCCTCTACCGGAGTTGTCATCCATCCAAACAGCACGAACATACTGAGGATCCAATATACCGGTTGCCGGTTTATCAATGCTGTAACCTGCTACATAGTAAGTTTTTGATAGTATATCATCCGGTACTGTTTCTTGTTTATCAAATCCGATGGTCCAATGGGTTCCTGTATCCCGAAAGGAATCGAGTGAACTGCAACCGGTTGTCGATAAAATCAAGGAGATCGATAGGACCAATAGTAGGACTGTTCTGGTTTTCATGAAAACACCACCGAAAGATACTATAAAATACCGTCCAAGGCTCCGCTTTTGACAAGGGGATACAAAACCTTGATGATATGACTTACTCGAACCTGATTCACTTTGGTTAAATACACACTAAATAACAACGTAATGACGAAAAGGATGAAAACGGTTAAACCGACTGCTATATAAAACAAAACTGATTTTGTTCTCTTATTCTCTATATTTTTTTCCTTTTTTACTGTAAAGAAACTGACGATAAGTGAAAAGATGACCGGAATCAGCCATGGAGGACGTATATCCGCAGTTTTTATTTGCATGAATATATCTGCTATCTCTTGAGAACCGGTCAATTTCAAAATCGGAAACCACAGATTCATCGCCATCAATCGGACACATACCCTTGTGATTAAAACAGCAACGGTAAAAAACAATGCTCTTTTTAGAAATAACGACCAATCAAGCTCTTGTTTCGATTGATAAACACCGATAGAAACATTCTGTTTTTTCATATGAGCTCACCTGCTTTGCTTTCATAAAATCTGCTTATATCAAGTATATCATTAATAGTCTAAATTTTTCCTTATACCGTTACAACATTTGAAATTCCTTTGAACCTATAGTACAATTCAATCAATGGATTCAAATATTATGAATTGTATGGGGGATTTTTTCATGAAATACAGATCTTTAGGTAGAAGCGGATTATCGGCAAGTGAGGTTGGCTTAGGGTGCGAGCATCTTGAAGGAGAAAACGAGAAAGTTGTAGATAGCGTCATTAAAGCTGCTCTTGAATGCGGTATTAATATTTTTGACATCTTTATGTCCGAACCGGAGGTCCGCAAAAACATCGGAAAATCTTTACAGGGATCTCGTGACAAGGTATTATTACAAGGACATATCGGTGCAATCTATGAAAATGGACAGTACAAGCGATCCAGGGATTTAGATTTGGGGAAACAATGTTTTGAAGATTTTATGCGCTATCTGCGTACCGATTATGTAGACATCGGTATGATTCACTATGTGGATACCATAGAAGATTGGGAGAATGTGATTAACTCCGGTATAGCGGAATATGCCCTCAAGCTGAAAGAAAAAGGAGTGATCCGTAGTATCGGTCTGAGCTCCCATAACCCTGTCGCCGCGATGAAAGCCATTGAAACCGGCTTGATTGATGTTTTGATGTTCAGTATTAATCCGGCTTATGACTTGTTGCCGGAAGATACAAAGGCAGACGACTTTTTTGTAAAGAGCACATTTTCCAATGATCGTTTAAAAGGCATCGATCCCACAAGAGCACTATTGTATCAAACTTGTGAAAAGTCCGGTGTGGGGATCACCGTGATGAAAAGTTTAGGTGCCGGCCAATTGTTATCTGACAAAACTTCACCTTTTGGGAAAGGGCTCACTGTACACCAATTAATACATTATGCACTGACAAGACCCGGCGTCGCAAGCGTCTTGGTAGGATGCTACACTAAGGAAGAGGTTTACGAAGCAGTGCGATATAGCGATATTAGCGATGCAGAAAAAGATTATACCTCAATACTGAGCACAACACCATTATACTCCATGAAGGGTAAATGTATGTACTGCAATCATTGCTTGCCATGTCCTTCTGAAATTGATATAGCTTCGGTGACAAAGTATCTGGATCTGGCTTTGATCTCGGAAGATTCCATTCCTGAAACAGTAACAGGACATTACGGTGAGATGAAAAATACGGCACAAGATTGCATTGAATGCGGTAGTTGCGAGCAAAACTGTCCTTTTGATGTTCCCGTCATAGAAAACATGAGAAAAGCAACAGAACTGTTCGGAAAGTAAGTAACAAGACCTATCAGTAAAAATTATGATTTTATTATTTAATTAACCATTAGGAGTATCATGAAGAAAAGAGTTTCTATTACATTAGGCACTATTATTATATTACTTTTTGTTGCATCGCTATTAATTCAAAATCCCGAGCAACGCACAATGAGATACTACAACAATCATAGATTACAGTTAATAAATGATATAGAAAACTATTTCGACCAAGGCGAACCACTGCCTTCTTATTCCGGTATTACGATTAACGAGTGGAACGGTGAGCATCCGATTGTTGAATATATTGTTATAAGCAAAGGCATCGTTACTGCTTCAAGTTATTATGGTTTCTTCTACTCAAAGGATGACGTCCCTGTTTCTTTTCAAAATTCAAGATATGGTGTGGTTAAGACATCACACACCGAATGGGAATGGAATGGCGAAGGTGACAATCAGGGTATTGTAAGGAAGTTAGAATCCCACTGGTATTACTTTGAAGCTTCTTTGTAAGCTAAATTTAATTCACTTCCGTTAGCATAAACGAGCACCGAGGTGTAATGAAGATTACGAATGAAGGATGAGGAATTTAAAACCGAGTATGAAAAGTTGAAACCTCTTTACAAAGTTATACGAAAAATCATAGAGGCAGGAACTAATTAGCATTACACCGTTGCACGTATACATTTTATTGCAGATAAATTCTTGTCTTTGACTTCCAGCATAATGTCTATATCTTGATTATGTAACCGTTCATAAAACACCAAAAATTTATTTACATCGATTGTATATGAATGAGATCCCGGCCTCTTGCCGGGATTCTGTTGTGAGTAATGTATCTTTTGAGGGCCGTCCTCCGGTTTCCACGTGTTTGCGCATGTTTTGATCCATTCCATATCCGTATAACAGTGATCCGGATTCACCTGATGGTGAAGGTTATCAAACACAACAGGTATACCCTCATTTTTACCTATGGACAGAACTTCGGATATGGTATACTGACGATCATCATTTTCAATCACCAACCGTTGTCGGATATTTTCATCCAAACAACGATATTGCTTTATGAATCGGTTTATGGCCCCCGGTTTATCACCGTAAACCCCACCGATATGTAGAACGATTTTGTGTTGCTTGGATAAACCCATTGCATCCAAAAATCGTGCATGGTACCTCAAGTCATCCAAAGCCCGTTTTACCACCACAGGATTCGGTGAATTCAATACGGTATATTGTCCGGGGTGCATGGAAAGACGCACCCCGGCTGATTGTGCTTTACACCCGATTTCTTGTAGCTTGCCACTGAATACATCCCACCAGTTTAGTGCATTCACAGGATGTGATCCAAAAGGTATGATGTCCGAGCTGATACGAAACAGCATAATACCGGTTCGTATGTTATAGTCCAATATATTATCCAATGTTTCAATGTTTGATTTGATCAAACTCAACAAAACATCAGACGTAGCATTCTTTATGGTGCAGGTTCGAATTTTACATCCCGGAACTCCTACAACTAAACAAGCGTAACCAATATTCATTAAGCTTCCCCGATTATTCTTATTTTCCTGCAAGAAGGTCGGTCAGCAATTTTTTGATGACCTGGGGATCAGCTTTTCCCCCTAGCTCTCTCATCACTTGACCCATGAGGAATCCAAACACCTTTTGGTTTCCACTTTTATATTCATCAACTGACTTTGAATGCATTGTCAAAATGTTTTTGATTACTTGACCGATCATATCTGTGTCGGAGACCATACCCAGGTTATTTTCCTTCACGTATACATCCGGATCGATGCCTTCTTTCCATACAAGCGAAAGTAGCTTTTTACCCACTCCCCTGTTGATGGTGTTGTTGTCAACAAGCTCAATGAGTTTTGCAAACTTTTTGCAATCGATTTTAACATCGTCACCGCCTTTATTGTCACCTTTGGCAATGGCCAATAACTCAACAATAATCCAATTGACAACCTCTTTGGGTTTGTTAAAATACTTCATGGTTTCGTCGAAGATATCTGCAAGGTTTTTGCTTCCTGTGATGATCGAACTATCATACTCGGACAAGCCCAGTTTTTGCGTCAGACGAATATATTTATCTTGTGCCGTTTCGGGAAGACTTTCCCGAACTGCGCTGATCCATTCATCAGAAATGACAATCGGCATAATCTCCGGGTTGGGAAAATATCGATAGTCTGTTGCATTTTCTTTTTCTCGCATGGAAAAGGTTTCGCCAATATTATCATCCCATCTGCGGGTTTCCTGAACTAAAACCTCACTGCCTGTTTCCAATGCATCAATATGCCTTTGAGACTCAAATTCAATTGCGGCGGCAATGGCTTTCATTGAGTTCATGTTCTTGATCTCGGTACGTGTACCCAACTTGTCCGAACCTTTTTCACGAACAGAAATGTTCACATCGCATCGCATGGAGCCTTCTTGTAATTTGCAATCGGAAACACCGGCAAAGCTTAAAAGGGACCTCAGTTTTTCCAAATAAGTCACAACTTCTTCAGCGGTGCGAAAATCCGGGTTGCTGACAATCTCAACCAAAGGTACGGATGCACGGTTAAAGTCCACCAAGGATGTACCGGTTCGATTGTCATGAACCAACTTACCTGCATCCTCTTCAATATGAATTTGTTTTAATGTGATCTTCTTTTTCCCTTCCCCGGTTTCAATCTCCACCCATCCGTTACGGCAGATGGGGGCAAACAATTGGGTAATCTGATACCCGGTCGGCAAGTCGGGGTAAAAATAGTTTTTCTTATCAAAAAACATGGTTCTTGTTATTTCGCTATTGGTGACAAGTGCGGCTGCAATTCCAAGCTCTACAGCCTTTTTATTGGTAACAGCAGGCATTCCGGGCATTCCGGCACATGCAGGACACACATTTTCGTTAGCCTCTGCTCCGAACTTTGCAGAGCAAGAGCAAAACAATTTGGATTCTGTGGCTAGCTCCACATGGACTTCTAAACCCATAACAACTTCATATTTCATGCCATGCACACCTCCCATGCAGTTGAAATCAAGTTTTCATTTTTTACATTTGCAATCAGTTGAATACCTTGCCCTTTATATGAAAAGGAAGCACAAGGTAATCCCACCAAATTAGGCAGAGCAAAAAGTGAAAGGTTTTCATAGGGATCTTCGCTTATACAGCACGGTAGAACAATTATATCATACGCATCAAACCGTAAGGATTCTTTTATAAGGCGGCGGATTTTCGTCGCTTGTTCATAGTAAGGTGTATATTGATTTTTCGACAAAACCATGGCTCCCATAATGGCTGCAAGTTTTGTTTCAACTCCCAGGCCTTCCGAACGGGTTTTGATATATAGGTCATCGATACCCTTGTAGCCTGAAGCTCGATAACCAAATTTGATCCCGTCATATCGGCTGATATTATTACTGATTTCTGCACAACTTAATATCATCATTACTTGTTTGTAAACGTCAAAATATTCAAGATCCACATTCACCGAATTAAATTTTTCTGCAAATTCTTTTATGGCACTTTGTGTTTCTTGATCGGCTTTGTTTACAATAGATTCGGGAATACCAACCGATATGCTTTGTTTGTTTTTTGCATAGTCATAGAATTTTTCAGGAAACATTGCACCATCTTCCAAATCATTTCCGGCGATCTGTGACAATAATTTTAAACCTTCCGGTATACTTTTACAAACCACACCGATTTGATCCATGGATGAAACCAAAGGAATAAGACCGAATCTTGATACTGTCCCATACGTGGGATGTATATAACAACATCCGGTTTCAGCGGCATTTCGACGATATTTGCCAAACAGATCGTTACACAAGGAATAATCGGCAACACCATCCTTGACAACTTTTATCGCTTCCGGTATTTCATCAGAATCATCGGTAAAGAAGTTGGGAATTCCAAACTCGTACATTTTTGCTCTTTGGACAATTACATTTCCATGATCCAAAAGTTTATTAACCACAGTGGCAGTCAAAGGTGATATGAAATTTTCCAATATTTTTGAGCCGGCTGTAACCGGTATGCCTTTTTGCATGATACAGTCTTCCAGAACTACTCGATTCACAATATCCCTCCTTTATTCCAATGTTTTAGGCACTTGTATATAGCCGTCGTACTGCTCCGGTGCATTGGACAAGATTTCCTCACGAGATACTTTCTTTACTGCAACATCTTCCCGGAAAATATTTAATATATCCAACACAGTGATAAGCGGGTCAACATCAGCTTCGATCTTCTCCAACTCATCAAAGCTTTTTAACAACAGTTCGGCACAGGAGGATACCCAATTTCGCTCAGCTTCCGACAAGCTTAATTTTTCCATCGCTTCATAATCCCTGATGTCGATCATATAGTTTCTCCTTCCTTTTCCTATCGAATTTTAATATGAGCTTCACGGAGTTGCAGCTCTGTCACCGTATTCGGTGCACATAGCAACAAATCTTGTGCATTAGAGTTCATTGGGAATGCCACAACTTCACGAATGCTTTCTTGTTCTGTCAACAGCATGACCATTCGGTCAAGTCCCGGTGCCATCCCGGCATGGGGCGGAGCGCCGTAATGAAATGCGTTAAACAAAGCTGAAAATTTACTTTCTATATCCTCTTTTGTATAACCGGCAATTTCAAAGGCTTTGATCATTATATCAGGACGGTGGTTTCTAACAGCTCCTGATGACAGTTCAACACCATTACAAACAATATCATATTGATAGGCTTTAATGTCCAAGGGATTCATTTCGTTTAAGGCTTGCATCTCTCCTTGTGGCATAGAGAAAGGATTGTGAGTAAATTCAATTTTACCGGTTTCCTCGTTCACACCATACATAGGAAAATCAGTGATAAAGCACATTTCAAAGGAGCCCTTATCAATCAGCTCAAGGCGTTTACCCAGCTCCGTACGAATTTGCCCGGCAAGTTTATCAACCAACTTAGGAACATCACATATGAAGAACAATGTATCATTTTCTTTCAAGTCAAGCATTGAAATCATTTCTTGTTGTTTTTCCGGCGCAAGAAATTTTACGATTGGCCCTTTTAGCTCCATACCGGAAAGTACCGAAATATA
>CALCRE010000056.1 GCA_937894465.1 uncultured Clostridia bacterium | reverse complement strand
ATTTGCTCACACCGCTCTAGACGAAATTGTTGCACCGCTGAGCCGAAATGTGCACTTTATTCAACAATCAATCAAAAACAATTATTTTATTAATGCTGTTAAGTAAGCATTTTATTAATGCTGTTAAGCAAGCTATTTTAACGGTAGTAATGGAGCCGAAATGTATGATATCACTCGGATCCATTACTACAAGATCGTTTGTTATATGGTCGCGATAATATTCCACAATACATGAAATATTATCACAGTCTTTCTGTCGGAACCTTCTTCCCTTTATTACAGGGTCGAGTTAGTATCCACACGAAGCTCCGCAAATTCCACATACGCAAGGATGATCACCCACATAGTAAGATGCGCCGCACATACTATTGGAGCAGTAAAAATGTTGCGTTGAACGACATGCTTCAAGACTGCAGTTTTTGCCAATGCAAGTTGTTGTGTAAATGCAGTCTCCTTGACACCAAACAGGTCCTCCCGAGCCACAATAGCTGCAAAAATCGTATGCAGCACTTGCAATGCCGGTAACCATTATCGTCAGTGTCACAACCAACAGCAATACCGTAACAATGCGCTTTTTCACTTTTATCACCTCCTTCTTTTGGTTAAGCACAATACAGCACAGAAGATGAATTACAGCAAATTAGAAAAACGACCCGTTCTGCATTGAGCATTATGTTCACGTCAAATGTGTCTTTACAATCTAATCATAATCATGATCATGATTATGATTATTCTCTTGTGCATAATTATAGGAGAAGTCATTTTCAACGATTATAATATTGTCGATTAAATTTCTTCCGTCAACTCTTTTTACTTTAACCCATAAGTTATAATATGTGCGTTGTTCCCAATTTGTAAGCTTCTCCGATGTAACATCAAAATTTATTTTGATTAAGATGTTATAGATGGATTTGTTTTTAATCGACTTATATATTTTGAAATCAGGATTTTTTATTCTGAACTCATTCTCTGTGAGGCTGTTGATATCTTCTTCAAACCTTACAAATTTTGTACCAGAGTTCAAAAACTCTTTTGTTAAAAATATTTTCTGTTTTTCACTTTGCTCTTTGATGTTTGTGTAATTAGTTTCACTGTATCTGGTATAGAAATAATTCATCACGATTCTTTTCGGGGATTGATAAAGAGTAGCACAAGTGATTATCATGGTTATTGCAACCAAAATGACGATTAGTATTGTGTATGTACCTCTTCTTGATGAATTCTTCATAACATCACCTATATCAATCATTATGTACTTAAAATTTCATTTTATGCCATTACAGTATCACATTTTTTTAGCAATATCAAGTACCTTTTCCTCTTTATGTTGTAATATCTTCTCGGTGTACTTCTTTATATCATTCAAGTCATGGCGTTTTCATGCATAGATCGCTATACAAAATCGACGTGAATAGGTGAGGATAGCTTTATTTCCTTAAATGAAATTCCATGCTTATCAATTTCCATATATGACATCTCCGGATTCAAGGATGCTTTTAACAAACTCTTCACACTTTGTCATGTATCTTTTCATGTCTACCTTCCCATACATTTCCGATGTGATCAATTCCAAATTAAAAGAGTCATACGGATTATTCATCCATTCTTTAATCCTGTTGTCCAGATATGATGTCCTTGTCATGCTAAATCCTATTGTCGGATTGTCGTGAAAATTTTCGAGCAGATGGTAATGAGAATGCTGTGAATCTATTTTCTTATAAAATATCGGATATTCCGCCGTATAAGTCAATTCCCTATATTGGTTTATCAAGTCGAAGTCCTTGTTGCCACACAAAAAAGCTTTGTCTGAGAAGTTTGCAATCATATGGCAAAAGCCATAAATCGTATTGTATTTCTCCGGAATAATCGTTCCGTCAGAAGCATACCGATAATGATTCGTACTTAATAATTGTGAGCCGAATGTCAATATATCGGCGGCTTCCTTGTCCGTCATTACCCATTGCATAAAAATCATCGCTTTTTCAGGCTGAGTACTTGTTGCCGGGACAATGATGGGTCTAAGTGTATCTACATCATCGATAACAGGCTTTATATCTTCGAACAAAACAATGGAATGTTTTTTGTAATAATTATCTGTCT
>CALCRE010000055.1 GCA_937894465.1 uncultured Clostridia bacterium | reverse complement strand
ATATCAAAAGCAAGCAAAATCCAATCTGAAATGGTTTGCCACACAGGAAGGATTCATCCAAGTCAATATTGATAACGGAAAGATCCTTTATACATTATCTGCTCCTAACAGCCGTTTATTGTTGCTTGACAATGATCATGCAGTCATCATGAAATATCCGTTAAAGGATGACGCTCAATCCAATATGGAATCGACCGGCTATAAATTGGTGAGTTTAAAAGAAAACAAGGTTTTGTTCAGCGACGAAGGACATTTTTACGGAGGTGTTTTGGATAAGAACCATTTCCTTCACATCACCGGAGATACCATACAAAGCATTGACAGAAAAACCGGAAAACAATTATGGAAAGCCCATTTTCTATCCACCTACGATCGCTTTGATGATACCGGGCTGTTAAAGCCGGTTGTCTATAAAAACTTATTGATCATTCCTCAAAGGGATCACATCATAGTGTTCAACAAGTCTTCCGGAGAAATACTATATCAAGTGGTGGATTACCTTCTACCTGAAAGCACTCTCTCAAGCCATAAAGTCTATAAAATTTATAACGACGGCAGAAAGCTTTATATATCCAGAATGAATCACCAATTGGAAGCCCTTCGTTAAAGACAGTTCATCACTGGAGAAATGAACATTTAAGTATAAAAAAGCCTCGTCAAACGTAAGCTGTGACAAGGCTTCCTTGACTTGTTCATTCAATAATGATGTCTGCGTTCTCTTTGATCTTCTCGGTGTCAAAATATTGTTCTTCCATGGGAATCCATTCTTTTGCAAATCGTTCTGCTAATGTATTACCGTTTCGCTTGATAATTCTTTGCATCTGCTCTTTTTTTGATACATCACAAAACACAAACAAATCTGCATAATCTCCGAATATAGGATGATGGCTGTATGAGCCTTCTACAATCCTCCATGTGTCGCTTTTTATCATGCAAGAACTTCCAAAATCCATGATACTACAATCAAAACAGCGATAAGAGAATGCTTTACTCTTTTTTAAAAACGGCAGTACCTCTGAACAAAAACGCTCATAGTGGATATTCCCGCCACTTTGGGTATATCGCTCAGGTATTCTCAATTCCGGGGGTAAAAAGAAATCGTCCATATGAATGGTATCTGCTTTTAATGCAGTAGATAACAATTCTGCAACAGTGGTTTTTCCGGAAGCTGCACGACCGTCTATGGCAATTATTTTAGGTGTATCTCCGGCAGGAAGTGTGATTGCCTTTTCGAGAATCGGCAAAATCGTTACAAACTTCTTGCTGACTACTCGATATGCAGGATGTTCAAGATCTCGGTACTTATTGCTATGATGTAAAGGCTTGATCCCGGTTGAAAGATACTGATTCTTAAAGGATAGCCACATAGAGTTGTCAAAGGGCAGAATTCCTTCTTCTGCCGGTGTGCTCACGATCTCCAAGTATTCCATAAAGAGAGATGACGAGTTTTTTCTACTTTTCTTGGCAGTTTGGTAGAACATTTCAAAAAGCCACTCTACCGGTAATCCTTTATACTTCCAAGCTGCAATATTAATCCTGACATACTCATCACTGATCGGCTCGAAGACATCCATATCCATTACCTTTGTTTCAGAGTACTCCTTATGTAAAAATTCCAAAGCTTTCACATAATCCGAAAGAATATGTTCTGCACCGAATGCCGCCTGAAAGCATAGCTTTACGGCATCTTGAGGTGTCATACTCGGATGCCGCATAGCTTGATCTTTTATATACAGACAAAATTGATTCATTTTTATCATCTAATAACGCTCCGGAATCAATTTGGCTTTCATGAGGGCAAAGACAACGGCTGGAATTAGAACAAGTTGAATGACAATTCCGGGCCAACCGGTAACAAAATAGCTTGTTGTCCATACTGCCATAGTAAAATTACCCGGTGCGAAGATCAGTGCTTTAGCAATTCCTGCTACAACACGTCCTATGATTATGGAGACAATAAGGCTGATATACAGGTCTACAAATACTTTTTTAGTGCGAATCATCTTCATCATTAATCCGCAAATCAACCCGTATACTGCAAGCTCGATCATCATTTGTGGTAAAAAAGCCGCCGGGGGCATCCCTGTGAAAAGGTTGGAGAGCAAAGGACCCGCCAATCCGGCTAACAACCCGAAAAACGGTCCGCAAATCAAACCGCATAGAAGAACAGGGATATGCATCGGTAAGATAATACTACCTGCATTTGGGATGGAATGGAAAGCCATGGGCAGAACAACACATAATGCGATGCTTACCGCTGTAATAATCGAGAGTTTTACATAAGACATTTTTTTCATGAAAAATTTCCTCCTAACTTGTTATATATAATCTGGCATAAGCCGGATTAACGAAGTAATAAAAATTGTACAAGGCAAAGAGCAACACAAATGCAAAGAGCTATATAGTCTTTCGAAGAAAGGGGCTCTTTTTTTCGCTTTGTCCGTTTTTTTGCATTTCGATAGCCTCTTGCTTCCATGGCCAAGGACAGTTCATCCGCTCTTTTAAAAGCAGATAAAAATATAGGAATGACAAGAGGAAACACGCTGAATGCACGCTCTTTGAGCTTTTTGCTTTCAAACCTTGCCCCTCTTGCTATCTGCGCCATTTTAATGGCTTCCGTCTCTTCTAAAAGTGTAGGAATAAACTGAATGGCTATACTAATAATCATTGCAACATCTTCCGTGGGAACACCAATCAACTTCAAAGGCTTGATCAGACTCTCAAGAGCTGTTGTCACCTCTGTGGGAGATGTGGTCATTGTAAGCACACTGCTGAGAATTAGAACAAGCACCACATGAACAACCACACTGAAACCTTGTTTTATTCCTGCGACGGAAGGGTGAAAAATCCACCATGAATACAATGGGTTTAAGGTGTCAAAAAACAAAGCATTCATTAAAAAAATCGTTATGAAAAACAACCATAATCTCCCTACCGGTCCTAACACATAAGCCGGCGGTAGTTTTGATAATAAAACGATCATGCAAACGGCTGATACGGATATAGCATAGCTTGAAACAGAACGAGACCCGATCACAAGGGCAATCAAGATAAGCAAGCATATGATTTTAACTCTCCCGTCAAGGCGATGCAACAGGGAGTTTCCAACCAAATATCTTCCGGCAAGAAGCTTATTCATGCTGTTCCACCCCCAACAGTTGCTTTTTTAATGCAAAAATCAAATCGTCATAGGTAACAACATCATCTAAAAGAGTGTTTTTACCCTTTGAAATCAAAGATGCAATTTGCTGTGGCTCCGTTCCTCGGGTGTCCCTACCCCATCCTAAAAAGATGTCTCTTGTTTTCCCTGATTGAATGACTTTACCCTCATCAAGGACGATCAACCGCTTGGTATATTCGGCAAGTGCATCCATATTGTGTGATATCATGATGATGGTGGTTCCATCATCATTTAACCTTGAGACCAATTCCATAAAATTTTGTCTTCCGTAAGGATCAAGCCCTGCAATCGGTTCATCAAATATGAGAATTTTGGGTTTTACGGCAAGAACCCCTGCAATAGCCACTCTTCGCTTTTCTCCGCCGGATAGCGCAAGAGGAGACTGCTTTCTAATTTTTTCAAAGTCAAATCCCATAGTTTCCAATGCCCATTCTATGCGATCTTCTTTTTCCTTCGAACCAAGCCTGCTATATGTAAGACCAAAGGCAACATCCTTTTCAACAGTGGTTTCAAAAAGTTGAACTTCCGGATATTGAAATACCACACCGATGGATTGCCGCAGAAGGTTTCGGTCATAACTCTTATCATTGATATCTCGACCATCTAAAAAAATATGTCCTTTTGTCGGTGTTAGCAAACCTGCGATGAGCAGAATAAGGGTTGTTTTCCCACAACCGGTCCGCCCTATAATGCCGGTGAAATCACCGGGATCAATCGAACAAGAGACGGATTGTAGTGCATGAACCGTTTGACCGGATGGATCAGTGTATGTATAACTTAAGTTGTCTATGGTAATTTGCATATCTTCTCAGCTAACTCCTCATTGGTGATTGGACATTCCTTTAGCTTTACACCGGCATCAAGCAAATCATAATATACTCGCACAGCCATAGGTGGCATAATCTCAGCTATTTTCAACAGTTGAACATCCGTTAAAATATCCCGTGTTTTTCCTGAAGCAATCATTTTACCTTCATGCATTAAAATAACGGAATCGGCATGGACTGCTTCTTCTACATAGTGGGTGATGGCAATAATGGTTTTACCTGCTTTATGAAGTTTTCTCATCATTTCAAGAACTTCTTGCTTTCCGTCCGGGTCAAGCATTGCGGTTACCTCGTCAAATATGATGATATCCGGCTCAAGGGCAAGAACTCCTGCCAAAGCAATTCTTTGTTTTTGTCCTCCGGAAAGAGAATTCGGAGCTCTTTTATCATAGCCTTCCATATCAACAAGCAAAAGTGCAGAGTTAACTTTTTCAGGTATTTCTTCTCTTGGCACTTCATAGTTTTCAAGTCCGAAAGCAATATCCTCCTCAACAACAGATGAAACAAATTGGTTATCCGGGTTTTGAAACACCATACCGCAAATCCGTCGCAACCGCCATATATCATTTTCATTAGAAACATCAATTCCGGCAATGGTAAGTTCTCCGTGTTGCAGTTGTAGAAGAGCATTTAAATGCCTGACAAGTGTGGATTTTCCGGAGCCATTGCACCCGAGAATGCAAACAAATTCACCTTGTTCTATGGATAGATCCACATTACGCAGAGCATAACTTGTATCGTTACAATCATAAGAATATGAAATATTTTTCCCGTTAACTACCACTTTTTTCTCCTTCTACAACAAAAAACCGCAAAGAAATGGCTCTCCTCTGGAGGAGTTCCAATCACCTTCGCGGTAATTTCTTCAAGTACGGTTTAATATCTACCATACACGTCTTCTTCGGAAGACCGGCTGTTCCAAAAACAGAACAATCAAATTATACCGTATTTGAGCTTAAAATCAATAGCTAAGAACGATTTTACATATCTTTAACGTCCTTTAACGTCCTTTTACGTATCTTGAATGAACTACTTTGATGGGGATTTTGGCACTTCTTCTCCTTTTTCCTTCCCTTTTCTCCAATTAGCTTTAATTCAAGATGCTTTTTAAGAAAAGTTTTCCTTCTACCCAAAAATTTAATTCCAGTTTACGTATTATGTAACGAATCTAAAAAACGGAGGAGATATAAGAACATGAAAAAATGGATAGCTTTTTGTTTGGCAATCAGCATGGTATTATCTATGGCGATTGCCGTATCAGCCGAAGAATCGCAAACTCAAAGCAATGCGATCTTTACAGTACTTTCAGCTGCTAAAGTACAAGTGACTACGGATAACGCAAATGTTACCACAGTCAATGTGCAGCTCCCCTTACATAAAATGATCGAAGCAGGTATTTTTGAAAGCGATACAACACAAGTTTTTGTTGATATCGTAAAGAACACCTGGAATGAAATCACAGTCATACCTGTTGTAAATCAAGTAGTTGATTCAACCGATACAATTCAACCGGCTACAATTCATGTAACATATGAAATCAACACTGCCGGAGATTTATTAACCATTAACGGTTATGGAATTTTACCTTCCGGTAAACCGGCCATCAAAGAAAATTACACCTACTCCACATTGTTGAACGAAAAAACACAAGACGCTATTATGCTAAAACTTTCAAAAATGATACTGGATAATAAAAAAGATTCTGCACAATTTCTAAAAAAAGAAGCGGATGATGCTTTGTTATTAGTGCTGAACGGTTATGAAACAGCAGACTTAGCCACTTTACGAACAAGAATTCTAAATTACACCAGTGCGTCTAATCTCTACAAGGTAGCGCAAGTCGAATTTGACCAATTAGACAAGTACTATACCGAAACTGTAGAAAAAAAATATGATACAGAATACACCTTCATTAAGGATCCGAATGACAAAGATGATGATGATGATGACGACGATGACGATGACGATGATGACGATGATTTTGATTTCTCCAAGTTAGAAAAATATATACAAAATAAGTTGGAAATTCTTGAGAAATTGCTGGCTAAAACAGGCAACAACGGAACAAGAAACGCAGCTGCTAATATCATCAAAAACTTGGAAAAGAAATTCGGAGATGACTTTGTAGAATACATCGAAGAATACTTTGATGAGGATTATGATGAATGGTTAGAAGATCTCTTCGATGACGATAGCGACGACAATGATGATGACAACAGATATAAGAGTAACAACAACAAAAATAAAAATAACAACAGTAAAAAGAATGGCAAGGGTAAAAATTAAAGGGGATTACTCAAGCCATTTCTAGGGAAAGTCAAAACATAAAAGCAAAGCAACCTAAAGCGATTTAGGTTCGTTTTGCTTTTAACTCCGTTTTCGTGCTATTCTAATGATTAGAGGATTGTCACAAAGGTGAAGGAAAAAATATTAAGAATGAGTAATGTCGATCAATTGGCAGTCGAATCAAAGACTGACAATTACAAAAGAGAAAAATTAATTTCAGACTATATTCCGTTTATACTCTCTTGCGCTCAAAAAGTCACCGGACGTTATATCGACATTTCAAACGATGAAGAATACTCCGTTGCCTTAGAGGCTTTTTCCGAAGCCATTGAACACTACGATATTGATAAAGGGGCTTTCCTTTCCTATTCCAATCAAGTCATTCGTTCAAGATTGTATGACCATTACCGAAAGACGAAAAGATATAAACAAGCGGAAGTGTTTGATGACATGACCGAAGAAGATGGTCCGATCATATCTCTGGATGAGAAGGTATCATCGGAAAAGTACATACAGCAAGTCCAAAACAATGATTTGGTTTTAGAGATCAAAATGCTCAATGAGGAATTGCAAAAATGGGACATATCATTCAATGAATTGTCCGATATTTCTCCCAAACATAAAAGTACCCGAAAGATGTGCATACAAATCGGAGAATATATCCGAAAGGATTCCGACTTGTACCATAAATTTATATCTAATAAGCAACTACCTGCAAAAATTATTGAAGAAAACTTTAAAATACCCATAAAAAAATTTGAGAGATTTCGTAAATATATAATAGCGGTAGTCATTATAAAAAGCGGAGGTTTTGAACAAATCTCCACATACATAAAGTAGTAGATAAGGTGATCAAATGAAAGCGGTTATACTGAACACAGGAAAAAAGCATACAAACATCCTATGTAATGATGGGAGTTTTAAGAAAATCAAGAGAGAATCTTGGCATGATATTGGCAAGGAATTTAACTATGTATCTCCTGCCCGAACCTTGATATCGAAAGCGGCCATCTTTTTGGTAACAATAACCGCTGCATCCTCTATTTTTACATATGCATTGCCTTATCGTACATTGGCATTGGATATTAACCCTTCCGTCACTATGAGTGTTAACCGCTTCGGTTATGTAATCGGTGCCCATGGAATGGATAAAAGCGGCGAAGAAATTCTTTATGCCAGCAAACTCAAGCATAAAAAAGCCGAAGACGCCCTTGGTCTTTTAGTGACAAGCGCTTCATCAGTAGGATATTTAAAACCGGATACCGATAATGTGGTTCTCATATCTTATGATCATCCTCACAGCAATGAGAAAACGGAAAGCAATTATATAGAGAAATTGGTTCGTTCCTGTGAAGCAATCACCACCGGACTGAATATACCGACTCAAATTGTAACCCAGTCCTTCGGGCAGGAAATAAAAGAACAAGCTATTGAAAACGACGTAAGCCCTGGTAAGATCGTTTTATTAAGCAAACTTCAAGAAGTTGACCAAAACGCTACTTTAGAAGATATTAAAGAAGAGTCGGTAAAAGATATCATGGCAGTGATTCATGGTAAAGAAAACATTGCTACCATGACAAAACAATCCGGCTCAATTGAAGACGCTGACAGCAATCAAACCAAAGGTCAAAAAACAACCGAGCAAAGTAACAACAGCAATAAAAATAAAGACAAAGATAAAGAGAATAACGGCAACCAAGGCAAGAACGACAACAACAAAGACAAAGACAAAGATAAAGATAAAGATAAAGATAAAGACAGTAACGTCAACCAAGGTAATAACAGCATTAACGAGGACAAAGATAAAGATAAAGATAAAGACAATAACGACAACCAAGGTAATAATGGTAACAACAAAGACGAAGAGAATAACGGTAGCCAAAGCAATAACGGTAACAATAAAGATAAGGATAAAGGCAACAATGGCAATCAAGGCAATAACGGCAACAATAAAGACAAGGACAAAGACAGCGATAACAACGGTAACAACAAAGATAAAGACAAAGGCAATAATGGCAACAATAAGGAAAAGGATCACAAAGGCAATAACGGAAGCAACAAGAAAAAATAAACGGTTCATAATTCACTAACTTCTATTAGTGACTATCATAACTCAAAACCCTATGTTCTAAAAGGGGGCGCAACAATTAGCGCCTCTTTCTCTTTGTATTTATATATTCACATAAATGTTTCTGAATTGACACATGATAAATGACACCAAGTTAACTAGTCGAACAATTTTCTGTAAAAATGCATATAATATAAAGACAGAAAAAAAGGAGACCATTATGCATATCGAGAGACATATGTTTCCCGGAAACAATACATCCCGGGGATTTTTCAGTAATTATCCATACATCATGCCCCACTCAACGGCAGAACGCATTTATATTATGAAGGGTGGACCCGGAGTGGGCAAATCAACATTTATGAGAAAGATCGCTCAAAAAGCCGCTTTATTAGATCTCGACATTGAGTTTATGCACTGTTCAAGTGATCCGGATTCTTTAGATGCTGTGGTATTTCCCCAAAAGAAAGTCGTTATTCTTGACGGGACTTCTCCCCATACAGTTGATGCGAAATATCCCGGTGCGGTAGATGAAATCCTTAACTTAGGCGATTGTTGGGATGCAAAAGGCTTAAAAGAAAAAAAGCTTGAAATTATGAACCTGAGCAATGAAGTCAGTCGAATATTTGTAAGAGCATACCGTTATTTGAATGCAGCCGCCAGAATATATGAAAACCTTGAAGAAATCTATACCATGGCAGCCGACAAAACTCGAATTAACACCATAGCGGCGGAAATCATTGATCAATACTTTAAAGACGATCCCGTTAAAGGAAAAGACGGATACCAAAGACGTTTATTCGCAACCGCTATCACACCGGACGGCTTAAGAAGTCATTTGCCATCCGTTTTAAATACAAGCAAAAAAATTGTACTTAAAGGCAACCCGGGAACCGGAACAGAAAAAATTCTGACAAAGGTTTTGGAAGCCGCTCAATCCAGGGGATTTGATACCGAGACATTTTATTGTGCCTTGTTCCCTGAAAAACTTGAACATATTGTTATCGCAGAAAAAGATCTTTCCATCACCACATCCAACAAGTATCACCCTGTTACAGCAGATGGTTTCGGTAGCTATAACCTTGACCAGGATTGCAACAAAGAAATTCTGAAAGCATACGAAGATTATCTCCAGTACAATCGTTTGGAATTCGAAGAGTTGTTAAATCGTGCTATTTACACACTTAACACCGAGAAAGCTTACCATGATCGTCTGGAAAAAATCTATGTCGATAACATGGATTTTAACAAGGTAAACAAACACGTGGAAGAGCTCATCCAAGAGATTTTCGGATAATCCCTTGAAGTTGTGAAAAGGTATCCACAACCATGTCGAACCCTTCATATCCGGTTTTAGACCAAGGACCTCATAGCCACCTTTTTCCCATGCGGCTTTCGGTGCGATATAACCTAAATATCCATTGGCATACCCTACAGGCAAGCCCCAAAAAGGCTTGCTTTCTTGTTTGATGATTCGCCCTAATTCACCGAAAGGCTCCCCGGGAATACCGGTTAAGAGTACATTCCCGATCAAGAACATCTGCAATTCCCCTTCATAGGGATTGCTTCCTTCCTTTATTCGATAATAATGCTCCTCTTTGATTCGATCGGATGCAGGCCAAGCCTTATTTTGGGCATAACATTCCTCTATCTTTTTAACAAGCTCCTCACACTGTATTGCATCAGGCAAAGACCGTGAAGGCAGATTCATCTTCCCTGTCGCAGTCTTTATTTGCACCGGTTGCACTTCATAACTCGGAAAAGACATTTTAGAATACAATTTTAATACCTCTCCGGCCAATGCAGAACCTGTGATGTGCACATCCCGAAACTTTCTTGTGTTGCCGATGACCGGATCGATATCACCGCAAGCGCCTTGTAAAAACAAACCACCTTCGTAATCCTTAATAGTGCATTCTAATTGTTGATGTAAAACACCCGGATAGTCAGCTGAAACAAGTTCTTGAACCTGCATAATCACCGGATGAAGTGAAAAATGAGTGATCAAGGCAACACGATCATTATTTATTGACTCAAACAAAACAGCAGTCACCCCGGTGTCTAGCAACGATTCTTTTCGACGGTTATAGGAGATACCTTCTACGTTCCCCGTTGCCACCTTCATTCGAGCTTCAAACATGTCAGCTTTGGCTATCGCCACTGCTTCTACAATTTTAAGTTGCAGCTCTTCCACCCATTCAATCCCGTTTTCATCTCGAAGAGGTCTTAAAGAAATGGTTTCCGGTGCCGAATGGATATGAGGTGATGTAAGCATAATTTGATCTTTTTGAATCCCGGTTGCTTTTTCAATTTTTTCTCTGACCTCATCGGTAAAATGACGGTCTTTTCCCAAAACATGATTAGCCATGCCTATGGTGTCGGCACTGATAATCGCCACTTCACAATTGCCGTCAGATATAACCATCGCACGTGCATAAAGCTTATCGTTAACACCTTCAAAAAGAGCGTGACGAGGCGAAAAACCAAGATAAGGAACCGGTTTAACCGGAGTGATATCCGTTTTCCCGGCTCCTACCAAATAAAACTTTTGATCATTCATCAAACAGATCCTTTCAAGCCCTTTGCAACCTTGCGAATGGCTTTTGCTATATCATCAATATCTTCTTTAGACCAAGACTCATAGATGCGAAGGGTACCCAACATTTTTAATTCTCTTTCCGCCACAGGACACAATCCCTCCTTGTATTCAACCTTATGGGGATAATATTCCGAATTAAAAGGGTAAGAGGTTTGCCCGAAAGTTCTTTGTTTTGTCAAAGCATCTGTGCATAAATATATAGGATTGACGGTATATCCCCATGCAAAGGGTATTTTCTCCGCACCTAATGCATTCACAAATTTGACTGCATCATAATCTGTAAATTTAATGGGGTACAGCCAATAAGAATGTCTACCGCCTTCAGTGACCGGTGCCGGATTGATTCCCGGAATGTCTTTGATGGATTCCGTTAAATAGTCACCTAACGTATGCATCACTTCTACGGTGTTTTCCACTTTCCCCAATTGAGCCAGTGCAACTGCTCCGGTCAGGTCGTTCATCCGATAATTAAGACCTAGGAAGGAATAGGATCTAGGGCCCCATTTGTGTCTATTTTCCCAACCCTTATCTCGAAACAATCCGGTTCTCATTGCAAGAGTTTCATCGTTGGTGATGACCACTCCCCCTTCACCGGCCGTTAAATGCTTGCTTTGTTGCATTGAAAAACAGCCTATATCCCCCATAGTCCCACAAAGTTTTCCTTTGTAGTAGGTGAAATAGGCTTGGCAACAATCTTCAATGACTTTTAATTCATGCCGTCGGGCAATATCCATGATGGCATCCATTTCACATGGATTACCAAAAAGGTGAACCACAACAATGGCTTTTGTCCTTGGTGTTATTTTCCGCTCAATATCTTCCGGATCCATTGTAAATGAGTTTTGCTTCCAATCAGCGAAAACAGGTATGACCCCTTGGAACAACATCCCGGCAATGGTTCCAAAATCCGTAACCGGGGCAGTGATGATTTCATCTCCCGGATTAGGATCTAACGCCGCAATGGCCATATGAACCGCTGCTGTTCCGGACGAGCAAGCCACAGCGGTCTTGACACCATATTTACCCGCGAATTCTTTCTCAAACTGTGCTGTTTTACTACCTAAAAAGAGGTTTTGAGATTCCAACGCTTCGGTGACTAATCGTATTTCCTCGTTACCAAAAGGCTTCCTTGCAGGAAAAGCCTTTTGCCTCACCGGAGTTCCTCCGTCAATGGCCAGTTTGTCATAACCGTTCATACTTTTTTCCCCCTATATATTTACTTGTGTCGGGCTACGAAGTCCGTGTAGTCCTTTAACATTTCTTTTATTAAATGAGGTGTATCCAAATGGTAAGGGCATCTGCCTTTGCATTTGTTGCATTCTATGCATTCTTTAATTTTGTTCATTTTTTCGATCCACTCGTCCGACATATATTGTTGATACGGAGCTCTTCTTAATAAAAATTTCATTCTAGCAGCTTGAGGAATGTCAATTCCAACGGGACAAGGTAAGCAATATCCACAAGATCTGCAAAAAGACCCTGCCAACTCCTTGCGATCATTTTCTATTCTATGTTTCATTTTGTCATCGAATTCCGGTGGATTTTTGGATAGAGCTATAAACTGATCCAATTCTTCTTCTCTTTGAATCCCCCATATGGGTACCACATGATCATATTGCCACAAGAAAGCAAAAGCTGATTCCGCATCGGTCAAAAGGCCTCCGGAGAGAGCTTTCATGGCAATAAAGCCCATGTTGTGTTCTTTGCACATCAAAGTGATTTCATAATCATCTTCAGACGAAATAGAGCTGAATGGATATTGCAATGTATCATACATACCGGATTTTATTGCATCCTTTGCAATGTCAGCAGTATGGTTGGTGATGGATATAAATCGGATCAAGCCTTCTTCCTTGGCTTTTTTGGCTTCTTCCATCATTACCATAAAAGTTTCCGAATGAATATCCTTCGGGTTATGAAATTGATAGATATCGATATATGAGGTTTTCAGCTTTTCCAAGCTGGTTTCCAGATGTTCTCGCAGTGTTTTGGCGTCCTTTGCATGAGTCTTTGTAGCAATCACAAGTTTCTCGCGGACATCGGACAACGCCTTGCCCATTTTTTCTTCACTGTCGGAGTAAGCCCTTGCAGTATCAAAGAAATTAATACCGTTTTCATAGGCTTTCCTTAATATTCTTCCGGCTGCATCGGTGGATATCCTTTGAATGGGAAGTGCGCCGAAAGCCACTCTGGATACTTTCAAACCGGTTTTGCCCAATATAGTATGCTTCATGGTTATAAACCCCTCCTAAACATACCTTCATTGTACTATTCTCGTATTATGTAGTCAACGGATTCTTCCTTTTTCAATCTCTTGCTTTTTGGTTCATCTACTTGTATTATGTATCGTTCCTTACTGAAATCTTTCAGGTTAGCACTTGCTATTGTGCGATCAATCATGTCCTCTAAAAAATAGCCGACAAACTTCATTGCATATCTCCCACATCCGTATAGAATAAAGAAAGCGAAAGCTGCCATGGCAAAAAAGATCACACCGGGCTTGTTAATCAAAATGGTAGATACCACAAATGTGCCGATTGCAGGATTCACCAAAAGGGTTGCACCGAAAATCAATAGCAATACGAAAGGAAATGTTATGATTTTTAAGAGTAACATCCCGATACCGCCGTAATAATATTTCGGTGCGAGCAATTGCTGTTCTCTGGCTTCTTTAATTAATGGCCATGCTCCTTTTTTCTTAACACCCTTTAGCCGATCCATCTTCTCATACAGTCGCCAACGTTTAGCCACCAAATCAGGCGTGGCCATTCCTTCTATAACCTGCCGACGGCTCATTCCTTCTTTCATCTTGCCGTCTACATATTGAGTGTAGTAATGGTCTAAAGTATTTTGATAGTCTTTATACAAATCTTGCGTCAAGCCTTTCAATTCATCCAAATAATGATCTCTTTGTTCCATCACATCCCGCCTCCTCTTTTTTTAATAACATATTTTGCACGTAAATAAAATTGGAAATACAAAAACATTACCCAACAGAAAGTTAGCGGCTTGTAAAACAACAAAATGACGGCACCAATGATTAATATAATATTTACAATAATCCCGATGATCTTTTTAGGTCTCATACAGCACTCTCCTTTTGGGCTTGCCGCTTTCTTACTAGATCCTTCATACTGGAATAGGTCATTCCGTTTCGCTCTACGATGTCAAAAGCATAGCTTCTACCGTCGGACTTTCCCTCCTTGATTTTAAATGTTCTCACTACCTGATTATCGGTGTCCATTACACCTGCAATCAATGATACTACATAATTGGGGCTTTTAGACAGTTGATTTAAAGAATCCGTTTCTTTTGATAACTCATGAATGTGAGTGGAATAAATGGTTTTCACACCGATATCCCGAAAAGATCTCACAACATTTTTTGCAATGATCAAGCCGTCATATGCCGAAGTGCAGGATACCGATTCATTCATTAATAACAAATCTTTGGAGGTCAATGTGCGCACCAATCGTGATAACTCCTTTAACTCCTCTCCTAAGCGGCCTTCACCATATACCTTTCCTTCTCTTTTTAAAAAGTGAGTGGCTATATTTTGAACCGGTGCCATTTCTGCTTTTTCAGAAGGTACATACAAGCCTCCTTGAAAAAAGATTTGTGCCATTCCCATTGCTTTTAAATAGGTGGTCTTACCACCTTGATTGGGTCCTGTGAGGATAAAGATGCGTTTTCCTTGTGAAAAATCAACGTTATTAGGAACCAATTCACCTTTTCTTCCTTCTTGGTATAAATACAGCCCGGTTGCCATATCACATAGTCCTTTTATGACAGTATCGTTTTGAGTTACCTGAGGCTTACACATGGGTATTCCGGCTTTTTTCAATTCGTTTGTAAATCCAACCGAATCGGTGTAGAATGCAATCTCGGATGCAATTTCCAACAGCTGTCCTGCATGTTCAGATATGGTGGAGTCCATTCCGTCAGACAGCTGTTGAAGGCTTCGATCGGTAAACACCTTGGCATCCTTTAAGAACACATCATCCTGATTGAATGCATCACGCTTTGACCTTAATCTCCATGTGATTTTAGGTTCTTCTAAAACTGCACGATAAATCTTTTGAAGAAGAGGCCTCTGCTTACCCACAGGTTTTGGAGAAACCGCCCTTATGGTGTGATTCTCCGAATTTTCCGGTAACCTGAAACGACCGATATTTTGTAATACAATCTCATCCGGTTGCAGCTTGTGATCAAAGCGAACCCCGATTTGGATATTCCCCAACCTTGAAACTTCTTTTTTAAAGTCGGGTAACAGTTCCTTTAAGTTTTTTGTTGACTTTTGGCTATATTTCTCATCCACCAATTCCTTCAGTTGCAAAAGGCCTTCACTTTGAATGTCGTTTTCATGAAGGATTTGATGCAGTGATTCAAGGCATAAGATATATTGCTCTAAAGAACCGATCTTCCAGCGGATTCGCCTTCTGTGATCCGGTAAATCGTTATACTTATCCGTTATATTACTCTCTAAGGCAGTCACTTTTTTAATCCAATGAATTGTCTCATCGGCTAATTTGTTATTAGACATAAATTCATGAAAGATTTCCTGCCGATACAATATGTTTTCCCTGTCAACAGGCATATATTTCAGCCTTTTCAGCAAAAAAGGATACCTTAAATTGATATCTGCCGCAAATTTCGTCAACTGATCCATACCCAAATCAAGAAGTGTTTGTTCGGAAAGCTCCATTTCAGTATAGAGTTCCTTATGCATCAAACTGAATGAATTACTTTGTACATACTGTAACTCATCAAGGTGATTCATCGTTGGAATTTGATCATAAAGGCCATATTGCTTGGCGATATCTTCTGCATAACTTTCGCCGTCGGTGAACCCCCTTTCGATCCTATATGTTCTCTTTTGTTCCTTAACATCGTCCACACAATGTTCTTCGATAACCGCCATCAAAGATCCCACTTGACTGATTACGGTATTTCGCTTGTTCCAATCCTCCCACATATCGGACAAAGGATGTAAATGGGTGGCGAAAATACATTTGACTCCCACCTCCGATAGAATTTTAATATAGTCCCCACAGATGGACACGCTGTCTTCCATACTTGTGCCGGATAAAGACTCATTTAGTAAAATCAAATCACCCTTTTGGGCCTTTAGAAGTATCGTTTTCAAGTCATTCAATTCGTTTCCTAAATGCCCTTGCCCATACACTTTGTCTTCTTCTTTGGGAAAGTGCGTAAACAATCCGCAGACAGGGCTGATCTTTGCCATTTTTGCCGGTACCGGCAACCCGTTTTGAAACAGCATCCAAACAAGTCCCATCCCACGGACATATGTGGTCTTTCCTCCTTTGTTCGCTCCGGTCAAGATATAGATTCGTACGGTGTCATCCATGACACAATTGTTTTTTATAATTGTTTTGGGATCATGCCCGGTCCGGTTCATTTGATAAGCCAACCCAAGGTCGGTCATACCGTGGACCACACCTGTGTTTTCTTCTTTCAGGCAAACAACCGGCATGCACAGATCAATTTCTTTTTGCTTCCAATACTCAGTAAATTTAATGGCTGCCAAATAGAAGTCAAAACCGTAATCCAATCCCGTTAACATCAAAAAGTCATCTTTCGAAAATGCTTGTGCCACAATGCTTGCTTCTTGGGCAAGATCTTGCATTTCTTTTTTAAATGTTTGATCATAAAGCGTTTTTAACCCTGGAACGGAATCACTCATGATGGAGTGAGCTTGCTTTTGATCCTCTATACCGAACAAAGCTTTTGCAATAGTCCATGAATCATTTTTATCTTTTTGAGGTTTGGTGACTGTGGTGAAAAAAGGCTTGTAATCAATATTAAAATGAATATTTAAAGAAAACGACCCGGTATCCTTAATTTTTTCTCGGATCGTGGGTAAACTTTCTTTTGCCTTCATATATTCCGGTTGTTCTTGCAGATACTTTAATTGTTCTTGCAAGTTTTTGAAACCTTGGGATTGTATTTGGTTTTGGTAATTATATAAAATGCTGGAAAGCGCGGATAAGCAGGTGGAATACAGATCGAAAAGCTCTGTTTTCCATAACATGTCTCGCACCGGATCATAGGGAGCCTTGTTATACTCCTCATATTCTCGTATGCATTGATAGAGATTGGGTAAAAACCCGTTCAGCTCTTCTTTGAGACCGGGAATCTGTAAAAAATCTAAAAATACCTCCTGCCTGTATGTAATGGCATATTCTAATGTAAGGATTTTATTGAGCTGAGTTTTATGCTTTTCATAATAGCGCTCGGTATTCTTGAAGGGTTTCATGACATCATCAAATCCGAGGTCTTCCACCGTTTCACTGCTGATTACTGTTTCGGTATCCACACTCATGACATCAGGGTAGAGAAGATTAAAAAAACGGTTCATTTTCATCCCACCTTTCGTATACCGGTTTAAACATTCCATAAAAATTCCATTCACTATATTTTACCATGCTTGATGAGGTACATCAAGCAATCATATATCTTGAACGGTTTAAACCGGTTACTATATAGACAATGAAACCTCATAAAAGGTTCAAAAAGTTTTTCTCTTTTTTCTATCCTAAAACAAGGTGGTCAATCAGTTCAATCTCATATTGTTTCGTCCCGTGAAGCTCAAAAACAACAATCTCATTTTTTCCGGTTTTTAAAAGATTCTTTGGAATATACAATGTTTGCGTAGGACCCTTTTCCCAGTATCGTCCCAAGTTAAATCCATTGATAAATGCAATGCCTTTTGTGAACCCGGGTAGTATCATAAATGTGTCTGCAACATCACCTATTTCAATGATGCCACGATAAAAAGCCGGGTTGTCCGTTTCAGCGATTTCATGATATTCAAGTTGTGACACATCATTCAACGGAAGCGGAACCATGGTCCAATCGTGGATAAACTGATTTTGATAACGAACGCCTTTTGTAATTCCTTTGTAATCATCCATATAGGGGCCGTAATTGGCACGACCTAAACTTTCTACTAATATGTCAACTTGATAACCCTCTGGAGGGACCGCTAAACGAAAATCATCCTTTACCCCGTCATGTTCAAATGTTCGAATGGGTTTTTGGTCTAAGAATAATATAGCGCGATCTTTCACATCCTGAATATAGAAGGAGTCTTCTTTGCGTTTGCCGGAAATAAAGGATCTGTATAATACAAACCCCATATCTTGGCCTAATTTTTCCATTGGTAACGGTGTGGAATTTTGTACCGGAATACTTAGTTGATCCAAAGAATCAAATAAATTTGCTTGTTCTGTTAAAGCAACTTTGCCATATGCCCTCTTTTTTGCAGGTTCATATTTTTTTGTTGTGTTCACACCCTTAACATATTTTGCGATGACATCCCTAAATAGATAATACTTTTGAGTGGGATCTCCACATTCATCCAATATGGCATCGTAATCATAACTATTAATAGTCGGGTCATATGAGGTCAAAGATCGATTTGCTCCATTTGTAAATCCAAAATTCGTTCCTCCGTGAAACATATATATATTGACAGAAGCACCCATACTTAAAATTTCATCTAATGCCTTTGCTGCATCCACAGGATTCCTTGTATGATGATGAAGGCCCCAAGTATCAAACCAACCGATCCAAAACTCCATAACCATATAGGGTTTGTTTTCTTGGTATTGATCTAAAATCGGGAATCGTTCTCTTGCACCGCTGCCGAAGTTCAAAGTAATGAGTGTATCCTCTAGTGATCCACCTTGAATCATATGGTGTTCCGGATTATCTGAAGTAAAGAACAATTCATTAATTCCGTTTTTCAAGTAGATATCTTTTAAAGCGTTTAAATATTTTTTATCAGTACCGAATGCTCCATATTCATTTTCTATTTGAAGAGCAATAATCGGCCCGCCATAACTTGATGTCAACGGTTTCACATATTTTAAAAGAACGTTAAAAAAGTTTTCTACTTTACTTAGATAAGCTTCATTAAAGCTTCTTAATTCTATATTCTTATCTTTGATGAGCCACCCTGGAAATCCACCGAAATCAAGTTCTGCACAAATATAAGGGCCGGGTCTGAAAATAACATATAATCCGAGGCTTTTGGCGGTTTCAATGTACTTTACAACATCCAGTTCATTTTCAAAATGGAATTCGCCTTCTTTTGGTTCGTGTAACTTCCATGGCACATACGTTTCAATCGTATTGCATCCCATTTCTTTCATTTTAATCATGCGATCTTCCCAATAAATCGGCATGACACGCCAATAATGCATGGCTCCTGAAATAATTCTAAAAGGTTTCCCATCTAATAAAAATTTTCTGCCCTCAGTTGTTAATTTTCCCATATGATACTCCCGTTATGAATACTTTCTACATCGTCAGACTAAAAAACATGCAAATATTATACCATACATAATTCTGCGTTTCTTTTGAAAAAATAAAAGATAAAAGGAGGAGGATCTTTATGGCTAAAAAGAGAATCAAAGATTTTTTTATGAAAAAACCGGTGGAAAGACACACCACTGCTCCGTTATTCAACAGTAAAAATACACAACCGGAGTCTAATGTTATAGAACCCGGTGAATGGGATGTCATACATGCAAAGGAATATGTTGACGAGAATCAAAAATAACGGAGGATTAAGAGGCATTGATCCGTACGAATCGTGCCTCTTTTTTTTGTTTCTTTTCTATTTCTCTTCACATCCACTTATAAAGGAAAAAGGTAGAAGCGTTGATGTAACGCTTCCGCCTTTTCCAAATAACTATCTCATTTTTGTTTTTTATCATCAAGGTTTTAAATCAGCCATTCTCTTGTAATTCTCATATCGTTCTTTTGCATGCTGTTCGGATACTTCATACATTTCGTCTGCAATTCCGGGATAAGATGACTTCAAACGAGCATATCGGACTTCACCTTTAATAAAGTCTTGGTAGCTTGTCTTCGGTTCCTTTGAATCTAATATGAAAGGATTCTTCCCTTCTGCCTTCAACTGGGGATTGTATCGATACAAATGCCAATAACCGGCTTGAACCGCTTTCTTTTCTTGTGCCATACTCGTGCCCATTCCTGTTTTGATACCATGATTCACACAAGGTGAGTAAGCGATAATCAAAGACGGACCTTTGTATTTCTCCGCTTCGACGAATGTCTTTATAGTCTGATTCATGTCGGCACCCATGGCAATTTGGGCGACATAAACATATCCATAGCTCATAGCCATCATGCCCAGGTCCTTTTTACGGGTTTTCTTTCCTCCCGAAGCGAACTTACTCACAGACGCCGCCGGAGTAGACTTTGAAGACTGACCTCCCGTGTTGGAGTAAACTTCAGTATCCAAAACCAGCACATTCACGTCATCACCGGAAGCTAATACATGATCCAATCCTCCGTATCCAATATCATAAGCCCAACCGTCTCCCCCTATAATCCATTGGGAATGCTTAATTAAATTATCCTTGTGCTTTAATATCTCTTGGAATGTCTTTTTACCGGTTTCAGTAGGATCCTGTAAAACACGAAGCACCTCGGCTGCTGCCTTTTTACTCTCTTCCCCGTCGTGCATATTTTCAATCCAAGTGTTGAAAACCTCTGTGGCATGCGCATCCAAGCCTTCGTCCATCGCTTGCTCCATCAAAGCTGCAATCCGTTCTCTGATGGCTTTGGCACCTAGGAATAACCCGTAACCGTATTCAGCATTGTCTTCAAACAAGGAATTCCCCCATGCCGGTCCCCTCCCCTGTGCATTGACCGTATAAGGAATAGATGGTGCGCTTCCTCCATAGATCGAAGAGCATCCCGTTGCGTTGGCTATGACCATCCGGTCTCCGTACAACTGGGTGATCAGCTTGATATATGGGGTTTCGCCGCATCCCGGACATGCTCCGTGGAATTCGAACAAGGGCTTTAAGAACTGACTGCCTTTAAGGGTGTGTGCCGGAGTTACATCAGATTTTTCAGTAATATTCAATGAATATTCCCAGTTATCCGCCTGCAGATTGATTTGTTGTTCGGCATCCTTCATAATCAATGCCTTCGAAGGAGCAGGGCAAATGTCGGCACAATTGCCACAACCGGTGCAATCTAAGGGGCTGACTTGAATGCGGTATTGATATTGATCCAAGCCCTTTCCTTTTCCTTTTAGCGTCAAGAAGGTTTCCGGTGCCTTGTCCCGTTCGCCTTGATCCAAAATGAAAGGTCGTATGACGGCATGAGGGCATACATAAGAACATTGATTGCATTGAATGCAATTGTCGATCTGCCACTCCGGTATGGTAACGGCAATGCCTCTTTTCTCATATTTCGTGGTGCCCATAGGAAAGCTGCCGTCTTCCATCCCTAAAAAAGAGCTAACCGGTAATTCGTCCCCTTCATGTCGTGCCATAGGTCGTGCAATTGTTTTAATGAAATCCGGTTCGTCTTTCTCCGGAAGAGGTTGATCTTTTGCGTTTTCCCACTCAGAAGGCACTGCAACCTTGTGCAACGCCTCCAAGGATCGGTCAATGGCTTGGATATTCATTTGAACCACTTTTTCACCTTTACTGCCGTAGACCTGCGTCACTGACTCCTTTAAATATTCAATGGCTTGTTCTACCGGAATCACATTGGCTAATTTGAAGAAAACACTTTGCATGACCATATTGATACGGTTTCCCAATCCGACTTCCCCTGCAATGGATATGGCGTCAATGATATAAAAGTTTATCATGTTTTTCGCCAAGTAGCTTTTTAAAGATGCCGGAAGTTTTTCATCCAGTTCATCCACCTTCCAAGGGCAGTTCAGTACAAATGTGCCGTTTTTCTTCAGCCCTTTTACCAAATCCATTTGATTGACAAATGATGGATTATGGCAAGCTACATAGTCTGCCGTGAAAACCAAATAAGGGGATTTTAAAGGTTTGGGTCCGAACCTCAAGTGAGACACGGTGGAACCTCCGGACTTTTTACTGTCATAGGAGAAATAGGCTTGGGCATACAGATCGGTCTTGTCTCCGATGATTTTGACTGCAGTCTTGTTGGCGCCTACCGTTCCGTCGGAGCCTAAACCCCAGAATTTGCAGCTCACCGTTCCTTCCGGAGTTGTTTCGATGTTTTCCCCTTCTTCCAAGGATGTGAATGTCACATCATCCACTATGCCAATGGTAAATTCTTTTTTAGGAGTTTCATTTTTCAAGTTGTTAAACACTGCAATAATTTGCGAGGGTCTTGTATCCTTTGAGCCTAATCCGTAACGTCCACGAACTATTTCAGGCTTGTTCGACCTTTGGTAAAACAAGTTCACCACATCCAAGTACAAAGGTTCTCCCGGTGCCCCCGGTTCCTTGGTCCGATCCAAAACAGCAATCTTCTTTACGGTTTCCGGTAATACATCAAAGAAAAACGGAGCGTGAAAAGGCCTGTACAGATGTACATGTATTGCACCGGTTTTTTCGCCTTGGCTATTGAGATAATCCACCGTCTCGTCAATGGTATCGCAAACCGAGCCCATAGCCACAATGACATATTCCGCATCCGGAGCACCGTAATAGTCAAAAGGCTTGTAATTTCGTCCGGTAATCTTGTTAATTTCCTGCATATATTTCAAAACCACACCTGGAACTTGTTGATAAACCCGATTGGACACTTCTCGGTTTTGGAAATAGATATCCGGATTTTGCGCAGTTCCCCGTAGAATCGGGTGATCCGGGTTCAAGGATCTTTTACGAAACTCGTCAATCGCCTGGTAATCAACCAAACCTGCCATATCATCATAATCCAACGGTTCGATCTTCTGATATTCATGAGAGGTTCTAAACCCGTCGAAAAAGTGCATCACCGGAACTTTGGAAGATATAGCCGAAAGATGAGCTACGGCACCTAAGTCCATTACCTCTTGTACGTTGGATGAGGCCAAAATGGTAAATCCGGTTTCCCTGCAAGCCATTACGTCCTGATGATCTCCGAAGATCGACAAGGCATGGGATGCCAATGCACGAGCGCTGACATGAAATACACCGGGCAACAATTCTCCGGCGATCTTATACATATTGGGAATCATCAACAACAACCCTTGGGAAGCGGTATAGGTCGTAGTCAAAGCACCGGATGCAAGGGAGCCGTGTACAACACCGGCCGCACCGGCTTCAGATTGCATTTCTACAACCTTCACCGGTTGTCCGAATATGTTTTTACGTCCTGCAACCGCCCATTCATCCACGGTTTCAGCCATGGTGGAGGACGGTGTTATGGGATATATTCCGGCAACTTCCGTAAAGGCGTAGGATATATAGGATGCCGCCATATTCCCATCCATCATTTTCATTTTTTTAGGCATTACTAGCCCTCCTTTTTGCTTAACAGTTCTATATCAACCCTATTTTCGTTATTCTTATTATATATTGCGCAAACAAAACCATTTTTAATCATCATTTTAAATAATGGATTGATCGGCTAACCGTCGTAAAACAATGAATGTACATACCTTGTTTATTTTTCTCCGTTTAAGAGATATAATGAATATGAGAGCAATGTAAAATTGAGGAGGCAGCAATTAAAATGAAAACAGATTCATTAAAGCTTATACAGGATTTAAGCAATGCAAACGGCATTTCAGGATTTGAAGACGAAGTATTGGAAGTTGCAAGAAAATACATTGGTGATTCACTGGATGTAAAAGAGGATACTTTAAGGAATCTTTATTGTACTCCGAAAAACCAAATCGAGAATAAGCCGGTGGTCATGCTGGACGGTCATACCGACGAAGTTGGCTTTATGATCCAAACCATAAAAAATGACGGAACCATGAAATTCATACCCATAGGCAGTTGGTTTGCACAAAATTTGGGATCACAAAGAGTCAGGATTAGAAATAGCGACGGTGATTATATAAAAGGGGTTGTGGCTTCCAAACCTCCCCATTTTATGAATCCTTCTGAGAGAAACACCGTGATTGAAATTACCGGTATGGTGATTGATGTTGGGGCGGTAAGCAAAGAGGAAGTCACTCAAAAATTCAAAATCGAACCGGGTGCTCCTGTGGTTCCGGAGGTTACCTTTGAATTTAACCCTATGAACAAAGTTATGATTGGAAAAGCATTTGATGATCGCTTAGGTTGCGCATGTGTTTTGGATACTCTTACCCAATTACAAGGCTCGGATCTTAACGTAAAATTGGTCGGCAGCTTATCTTCCCAAGAGGAAGTGGGCTTAAGAGGGGCTAAAGTAGCCGCTCAAACAATCCGTCCGGATATCGCCATTGTCTTTGAAGGCACTCCTTCCGATGACAATTTTACCGATGCTTCCATAGCGCAAGGTGCAATGGGCAAAGGTCCTCAAATTCGACACAGGGATTCTTCCATGGTAGGAAACCCTAGATTCATAAAATTTGCACGAGATATTGCCAAAAAGGAAAACATCAAATTTCAAGATGCAGTAAGAGAAAACGGCGGAACTAACGCAGGCAATATCCATTTATCCAACACAGGTGTTCCCACCATTGTCATCGGCATTCCGGTACGTTATGCCCATACCCATTACTGCTATTCCTCCTACAATGATTACACCGAAGCTGTACGTTGGGCGGTCGCCATTTTAAAGAACATCGACAAAGACATCATTGCAGAGTTTTAAAGTGAAAAGAGATTTTAAGACCGGCAGATCCTGCCGGTCTTTTCATTTAAAGAGTAAAATATTAAATTATATCAATCCCAACAGTTTCTCAGCATTTCCCCTGGAAACCTTGTAAAAGACCGTTTCACTGATCTTTTGCTTTTCCTTCCAATCCTTTAACAAATCAATCATTGGAACAGGCATATCTACAAAGCACATATCCGTACCGAAAAATAGGCGGTCTTGGAATTCCGCAAGGAATTTTGGTCCATATTCCGGATCCCGTGCGATGGCGTTGTATGCAGTGTAATCGGATAAATCTCCATATAAATTTGGATATCGCCTGAACAATTTCGGAACAACACCTTCTTCTAAGATGGGTCCATGAGGAAGTCTTCCCACCTGACCTCCCTTGAGGTTAAATATGATGGCCCTCTCTCCCGGAGTTTCTAATTTCCCTATTTCAGACCAGAACACCGGTCCGTGTCCAAACAAGATCAATTTAGGAAACCTTTGCAGTGTATGTTCAAGTTGAGGAAGGCCGGGATCATCATACAATCCGAAATCTCCGGTTGTTTGATCCGAACCGTCAAATATCACCGGAAGCCCTACATTTTCTGCATGGCGGAACAAGTTTTGTACCATAGGGTGCATCACAGGTACGTTTAACATCACTTCCCCCACCCCTTTGCACCCTCGCTCCTTGTAGTAGGATAAAATTTTATCCAAAGGTGCATCCGGAGAGTTGGTCAATGCTCTCGGATCCACATTGCAAAACGGTATGAAGCGATCCGGATATTCCTCCGCCATATCCAATATGTCCTCATTGGCTTGAGGCATATAAATCTCCGGGCTGACAATGGGCAACAAAACCCCTTTTTCAATTCCCAATTTGTCGTAGACTTGAACCAACTCTTTTGCACTGCA
>CALCRE010000054.1 GCA_937894465.1 uncultured Clostridia bacterium | reverse complement strand
CTAGAAGAATAGGTGGCTCTGACAACTCGGAATATTCAATGGACTCCAAACACAGAAGTAAGAGTTTTTCCCCATTGGTTGATTGCATTTTGTATACTATTTGCCCAAGCTACTGCATCTCTAACCTTAGCTCCCCGTAAAGTATATAAATTATGAACAGTGGCATTACAATCCTCTGCTATACATAAAGAGTGTTCGCTTGGTATGTAAATAAACATTTCAGCAGGAGCTTCAGTATCCAAAGCTAAAAGAAATTCCAACTCGACACCATCTACCACTTTTTTAACATACTGCTCATTAATTTCAATTACATCTTGTGAGAAGGTTACTGTACCAACTGAAGTACCCTTCCCAATACCATTGTCTATTTTACCTTTTTCATCGGGAGGTAATTCAACGCCATACATATAAATACCCCTCCGAGCCATTGCAACACCCGCATTTACATTCTCCTCTAACGCAGCGTTAATAAAATTCTTAGGGACATAAACACTGATATTTTTATTAGTTGAATGCTCCAGCACACCTAATATTCCCCCATAATGATCTTCATGTGAATGGGTTATTACAACCGCACTTACAGGAATAATACCAAAGTAATCATTAACAAATTTTATGGCCGCCTCCGCTGTTTCTTTTGAACTTAAACAATCGATAACAATCCATCCGGTATTTCCTTTAATAAAAGTCATATTTGCGAAATCAAAACCTCTAACTTGATATATGTTATCAGTTACTTTAAACAAACCCGTATTTAAATTTAAATTGCCTTGCATCCAAAATTTAGGATTAACTGTGTAAGGTATATAATTACTAAATAAAAATTCGTATCCTTTTAAATTCCATACAGGAATCAATGTATCTCCCTTAATATAAGGTAACCCTGCATCAACGAGCATGCCGGCTTTTGCCAAGTTATTTTCTGCTTCTACTTTGCTCCAATTTATACCATCATATGTTTCTTGATTCATCAAACTTGTTTCATGAGATGCATTTTTTCTCATACTATTAACTATTTTTCCATGACCACCTTCATAATTATAATTCATCACGAAAACCTCCGGACATTTTCTTATAATAATTTATGCGGCCACCAGGCACATAATATCTAAGAAAATAAAAACAACCAATAACTTAAAACGTTTAGGAACTGCATTGTTTATCAGCTCCCATCATAGAAGAAGATATCTAAAACCTTAAGAATGGTCCGCTTCCCTGTTCAATGGGTTTCACACCGGTATATAATATGGGGCTTGGTGACGCCAATGCTATGCGCTTCCACGTATAAATAAAAGTTGATGAAAAAAGCATTATAACTTATGTACTTAGTCTGTTTACAATAATAGTTATAGTGTATAATTAAATTAGCAAGATTAGATAAAACAATGGAGGCAGCGCATGATAACCGTAGAGAATACAGACAATCTTGCAGGTGTTACAATCTGTGGAGATTATGAGGATTTCAATAATTTAGTGGATGCATTCCACACCTTGACAATCTCTGAAGACGATTTAAAATACAGTGAATATATTTATATGTCCATCCGAGTGTTAGGACTTTGTTATGATATTCGGCATGCTTCCCAAGGAGACAGGGAAGTTGTTTTGGTAGATAATGGAATGACTTCGGACTGTATGGTTTGGCATGAAATGGTAGTTCCTAAAAAGAATGTTTACTATAGTTGTAATTGTATGTATCCTGAGATGATTTATGACATGATGGCATTGAATGAACTTGTTAGAATAAGGATTGAAAAATTATCGGGCCAAAAGAATACAAACGACGGATTGTTTCATAAGCATGTCGTATGGGATGAGGTTATTGCCAATATACGTTTTTTACAATCACAGTTTAACAACTGTGTCAAGAGAACATTAACACCTGCGGCCTATGCCAGATGGATCAATTTGATCACATCTAACGATTCCGATTTATACAAGATGCCAGGTCAATACATGGATTTATTAAACAACAAATACCACGAAATGGATAAAGGAGAAAGAGAAAAAAGCATTTCCGTTATAACAAAGAGGATTTCTCAATACAAAACAAATCCGGAATATATTCAACTTTCCAGAGAATTAGAGGATGCTGCAGTAAAATTAAATTGCCCGGTTCAAAAAATTCGTTTTAAAGGTTTGGAGTATCCGGAGGTCATCAAGTGGTAAAGTGTCATGAAATTATCATTTTAGATACTGCTGTTTGGACCGGATATATGTTGGACTTTTCATATACATCCGATTATTATTACGATGTTGAAGTTCAGCAGAGTCGTGACGGATTTCAAATATCATTAATAAAAAAGAAATTTTCAAAGATCTTTGTGAACAAGAACACAACTTCTGACAAGCTCTACCAACCTCATTGGGAGGACGCTACTGGGTATGGTATAGTGGATCACGGTGAATTGATTGCGGTGATCGAGACATGGGCGGAGGAATGGTCAAACCGTCTGCGTGTCACCGAACTATGGATACATGAAAGGTTTCGTCGGCAGGGAATCGGCACTGAATTAATGAATATTGCCAAAAAACAAGCCTTGGAAGAAAAACGCCGCGCTATTATATTGGAAACACAGTCTTGTAACTTAAATGCCATTGCTTTCTACCTGTCACAAGGATTTCAATTCATCGGTTGTGATACCTGTTGTTATTCAAACAAGGATATCGAGAGGAAAGAGGTCAGAATAGAAATGGGATACATCATCAATGAAACATCATGACACCGGAAAAATGATCTAAAGAGCCGCAAGGAACGGACTTGAAACCATTTGTCTTACAGGTCACTTTTGGGATTGGATACAAATTGGAGCACCCATTTGGTATATATCCCGAAACTATCGCAACATCAGATTTGTAAGAAATGCATACTGAAAGACACACTAGAGGTATAACTATCATACGCCAACAGATTGCTTCCATAAATTGACCATGTAATCAATTTCCTCCTGTGTTTGGTTACAAGCGATCTCCCATTCACAAGAGAATTTTTCTTTTACAAAGTTGATTAGTTGCTTTATGTCATCTAAGTCTTCTGATGGAGCAAGCAGTCTTTGCATATGGATCGCTCTGACTGTATCGCTACTGTTTTTTTGTTTTTCTTCGTTCGATAATGTGTTGTATCTTAAAACTTTAATTTCTCCTTGGCTTTCACGATTTAGTATTTCAATATAGACATCCTTGATTGTTTGGCAACCTGTGATTGGAACAGGCTTTTCGGAACTGTGTACGCAGTTTAAATGTGTCTTGAATAGATCAGGATTATTTGCATTACATTCATATATGCAACCGCTTATTCCATCATAAAATTCATATAACTGATGTTCAAACATCTCCTTGAATACCACGATTCCGTCATCATCCACATCGAAGGTCACCCATTTATATGGACGATTCCAAATATATAAAAGTGCATAGGTGCTATTTGGAATCGTCCATATAAATGGGTGGCGTTAAATAAACAACGGATTTCTTTATGGTGTTATGAGATTTTGAGAAAGGACGTAATTGCGTCAATCCCTTTATGTAAGAACCATGATATAAAAAATTGCTCATGAAAAAACTCCTCCCAAAATGTGTCAATGCTTCATTGTGATTATTTTATATACACTGTTATTTTTATATCTTTTTCATATCCTGTAAACACTGTATTCAATGCCTCGGCACCGTATTCAGCTAAAAATTCGGACATGACTTCTTCAAAGACTTTAGCATGAATGTCTTGTGGTACATTTGATTGATCAGAGTAACCTTTGCCAGCCATGCGGTATAAAAAGACATCTTTAAATCTATTGACGATCTTATGGTTCCTTTGTATTATATGGGTTTCCTCATGCCCAAACATTTCACGGCATATTTGGTCTCGGTTGAAGTACCAACTGTATCGAGTGCCTTTTATATGATAGGATTCTAACTTTTGAAAATATCGTCTGTGAATGAATCCCGATAACATCTCGTATTTTTCGTTAGCTGCTTTTTCTTCTTTTGAAATCTTATTTTCATTTAGCTTCCCGGTTGTCGGTTTGTCTTCAAAAGTAAAGTATTTGCCACCGAATTTTAGAACACGATTGATCTCCTTTAAGACAAGTACCGGTTTTGATATTAAATGTAATACGCTGTTTGCAATTACGGCGTCAACTGAGCAATCACAAAGAGGAATATTTAGTGCATTCCCACGGCAAACAACC
>CALCRE010000053.1 GCA_937894465.1 uncultured Clostridia bacterium | reverse complement strand
ACCTCCGGCGTAACTTTGTATTATAACCTTGCCGACTTCCTCAACCTCAGTATCAACATTAAAGGACCGACATACAAAGTTGTCAGATAATTCATTAGCTATAATATCTGCAGGACGGCACATTACTTGATTTACGGTATCCACTTTATAGTCGAACATAGGCAAAATGGCTGCATCCTTCTCCAAAATACCATTAATTTTATCTCTGCCTGAATGTTCCAAAATATATTTCCAAAATGCTATTCTGTCACAAAATGGTGGTATCAGAAAGGGGTACATAATGGACTTGTCTGTTATAATGACACCTCCGACCTTTTGTCCATCCGATATAAGAAAATAGCATTGATCCGTCCATTTTGTGTCATTAAGCCGTTTATTCCAATCAAACCACATTTCAATGTCCACATTAGAGTAGATCGTCTGATAAATTGCAAATAAATTCTTATCTGCTTGTACAAGTGAAAATTCCAAGTTACACCTACTTTCTTTGCCTTTTCAGTTTATTTTAGCCATGTCCTAAAACAAGGTCATTTGCTCTATAGTCTCAAAGTTCATTTGAGATAAGTCTTCTTCGGTTCTTACGTCCTTCACCACTACTTTGATGCGATGGTCCGACAGAATCTCCTGATTCAAAAGATAATTGATCTCGAACTTCGAGGTCAGTTCTTTGCTGATATTATGACCCGGTGCAATCAGTTGCACATCGTTTTCAGCTAATATGTTGAACATGGGCTCCCATAAATACACCGCGCTGGTGGCACCGAAGGGGTTGTCTGAGCCAAATAGTAATCGATACGGATAGGTGATGTCAATCTCATGATCTCCATTTTAATATCATCAAAGGATTGTTCACTGCGGGTGATTTTGTAATTAAGCTTTAAGTTGCGATTATCGAATCTTGCACTTTTTACCGGTTGTATGACATTCTCTTCACACAACTTATTTATGGCTTGCACCAAGGATTGATAATGTTCCGGATAATTCAGTGCCATTCTAAGTTCTTTATCTTCCGATTTGATGCATGCATAAAACTGATCCTATGATATATATACTTTTGGATATTCTTTGATATATGCTTTTAAAATTATATAAAGCCTGTCCATATTCCTCCTTGAAAGCACCCCAGATGATTATCATCATCAATCATGCATTAATTTCCGTCGATATTGCCCCGGTGATAAACCTGTTTCCTTTTTGAAAACCCTGCTGAAATAGGTGTTGTCGTGATATCCGCAGGAATTACATATTTCCAAAATGGAGTCTTGGGTTTCAGTTAAAAGAACCATGGCTTTCCGAACTCTTAAATGGTTAATGTATTCGGTGAAAGTTTTTCCCGTGGATTGCTTGAAATAATGAGAAAAATATGTTTTGGACATGGCTGCAATTTTACATATATCATCCACATAAATCTTATCAGAGTAATGGTTATTAATATAGCCGATGGCTTTATTCATGTTTTCTTTGTAGCTGTCAAATCCATTATTGGTCAAAGAGCTTCTGTTATCAACATTTTCTCTTGCAATTATAACCAATAATTTGATCAAGTCGGTTTTTATGTTAAACTCATAATATTTTCGCTCAAATGTGTATTCCTTCAGCATTTGCGTAAAAAGCGATTCCACTTCCAACATCGCTTGTCCGGTCAAATTCAAGTTGGGCTGCAAAACGTTGGTAACTGTGAAAATAGGTTTCATGTATTTAGCGTCAAATCCTGAATGTCCGGATGCGATACTTCGCATGGTTTCATCTACAAAACTCGGTGAAAATTCACAACCGAATATTTTCAGATTTGTCTCGCCTAGGGGTTGAATCACATGACTGACATAAGGCGGTAATATAAACAAACTGCCCTTTGTCAGGCCATAGATGGTGTCTTCTACCTTGTGTCCGCATTTGCCGTCGATCACATACCATATCTGCACGTAATCATGGGTATGATACGCCGTTCCGCTCATATTGCCATAATCCAACAAATACACTTTATATGGAATGGCTTTGGTAAATTGTATTTCTGCTTTGTTTAATCTGACGGGTTTTGTATCCTTGGTCCGACTCATATCAAATCACTTTCCTATACATACATAATCAGTTTAACTGCCAATGCATAGTGTATCATAATTGACCTTTCTTTTTAAAGTCCTAGTTTTTTTCTATAACAGCCACCTATTTCTTGTTTTAGGTGGCTGTTACAGTTTTTATTCTACCAGATTTGCTTGGCAAGATCAAGTAACCGGTCACTCATGATATAGCCGGCATCCGGGATCAGCTGACTGGTGACACACAGCCTTGCCTCATAAATCCCCGGTTGGAAAAGCTCCTTGATTGGAACATAACCTACACAACCGTTGGCAAGGTTGGCAGACATGGTATAACAACTCGGTGAATGTTTTTTTAGATACTTTGCGAACTCAACATAGATTTCACCGGGCATTCCGTAGACGGCCAAGTCGCCGATTCTCAACGTTTGAACGGAAACAGGGATTTGTCTTACGCCGGATTTTTGGTAAGCGATGGCCTGATCTGCATAAAAGCGGTCTCCTACCGCCGGGTTTTCCTTTTCTTTGATTTGACGGGCCCATTCTAACAGCTCTGCTCCCGGTTCTCTGGTGGCAATGGTAAAATATTCGTGTGCTCCGTCAATTACCACATCATCCCAATAATCGGCAACTTCCCGGGTACGAATAACTTCAGCGGCCAGCATTCTACCCATCCTTTTGTAATGTCCGGGAACTTGGTGAAACCCCTTTTCGAAGTCACAATGATTGATATTCCCGCAAAAGCCATTGATATATACCGGGATAAAGCCGTCACCGTAAACCTTTTTCAACGTTTGTTTCATAGCACCGGGATAATCCGCCGAGTATTTCGTCCCGCCGACACAATCGCAGTGACAGGTGTAATTGACAATAGCACCATAGGGTGTCCCGTCCTCACAATCGATCCTTAAAACACCGACTTCAGGGTCGATATCACCATAGGGCTTCTTGTCTCCTCCCAGCCCGGGATTTGTTCTATATCGACCGTCTGAAAACACAAAATCCCTATAATATGCAATCCGGTCTTCGTATCCTTTCGCATAGCCGATTCGCACCGAACGTTGCTCTTTTTCCGCCATGCAAGCTGCGTCGATAATTCGTGATTTTAAAAATTCCACATATTTTTCGTCCATGTGAACAAATTCGTCCCATGTTTCAACAGGACCTCCGGTATGGGTGTGGGTAGCAACCAACATGATGCATTCCTTTTTAACACCTATTCTTTCCGACAGAACCGTCCTGGCCTCTTCTGCAGTCTCATCCGGTAAAAGGATGGAGTCACAGGATACAATAATCACCTTCTCATCTTTGTCATTACACATATACAAGGCATGAGCATATAATTTGTCATGTATGCCGTCGGAGATACGCATATAGAACTGACCCGGTATTTCCGAACCTAGTGTAGGTGTAATATCCGTTTCATAAAGACCACATTTCATAATCAATCTCCACTTCAATAATATTTATAGCACGACGATTTCGTTGCCACATCCGATCCATAATTCCTGTTGTGTTTTCACACAGCATTCCGGTTTATCCGGCAGAGTCCCAGAATTTAACAAGTCACCTTCTTTTGATATGCTGCTTATTTTACCGTTTTCGCAAACCGCTGTAATCAAATCATCTGTAACGAAGAGATCCTTGACAGAATCTTTTACAAACACATGCCATAAATGATTTCCTTGCATATCAAACCCGAGCACCGACCCTTTTGATGTTCCGGCATATACCGCACTATGATCCGGGTTAATGCACACCGAGTTTACAGTTCCCCCCAACCTTTTTTCCGCGATCGTTTGGGGTAATCCGGCTTTTATACTGATTATTTTAAAGTTTACGGAATAATTCATTCCCGTCGTCAGGATGAATTCATCATCGTTTTCTCTTAATTCATGACTTCTGATGTTACACAACCATCCGCTGACAGCAATGTTTCTTTTAGGATCGCCATTGAAATCATGGACATAGAACGTTCCGGAGGAGGACTCGGTTTTTCCTGCAGCAATCACTTCTTTTTTCCCGTCTCCGTCGATATCCGCTATTTCCACTGCATCCGGCACGGTTGCATATATGTAGAATGCGTTCAGCAGCTCTCCTTTAGGGTTGTACGTTCTGATTTGGTTGTCCCCGCACCCTGCAATAATGATTGTCTCGTCATTCTCCTTTGCATATCTTATAGATACAATTTTCGGATAAGGTAGCTCCCAGCTTGCGAACAAAGTGGGAATTCTTGTCGTTTGAGTATGCCACAGAGTTTTCCCATTTCCATCCACTGCCGTCAAATGACAATTACCGTGGCCAATAACAAGGAAATTCTCCGGGTAAATCATTTCAACTGTATGAATTTCACCTTCAAAATCCACTTCCCAAAAAAGTTTGTCTTTTTGGGTTACAATCAGTTTTCCTCCTTCTAAAGCGCAAACAAATGTATCGTTGTCAATCACTCTCAACTGTTTTACTTTATGACCAAACTTGTATTTCTTCTTCACCAAGTTAGAATTTTCCTGACTGATATCATTTTTCTTTGTTAATTGGTCGATCTGTTGAGACACATAAGTCAAGGGACAGGTATATGTTTCTTTTTCATAAGTTAAAACCAATTTTTGCCCTTTAATTTGCATTTGAATGTCTTCATCTTCAAGACTTGCAGGATGAACCAAATGGGTAAATGATATGCTGTCATCTTTTTTCAAATCGACGGATGACAAGGAAGTCACCGCTGAAACTACCACATCATCGGTATTGTACCTAGCCTTCCACATGGGGTTTTCAGAAGTGTCCCTACTGCTGTCCGCTTGTGTTTTCTTATCATACATACCGCCATAGGAGAACAATCTCTCCCCATAGGGTATTTCATCGATATTCACATTGACACCAGCGGATCCGGTGCATGTCAACCTTAACTCGTATTCTTTTCCTTCCGGATTGATTCGATTGGACTTAACAGTGTTTCCATCCAACCGGGCTTTCGCCGGTGTTCTAAAGTGAGCTCCGATCACATAACCGCCTTCTTCCGTGACCAAAACAGTATCATGGAAAACAACACACAACCCTTTAACCATAAATACTTCCCTGATCCATCGTGTTCCGTTGTAGTTGTCCACCCTCATACGAATATAGAAGCAGTCCTCACCTAACTTCCTTTGTTCTTCCATGAGCGCATATCCCGGATAATCCGATGCATATCCGTCCCGGGCAATGGTTAATATGGAGCAATTCTCCGGCTCCGGCCAACGATAATCATTTTCCTCCACCAACCAGACAATGCCCTTGCTTGTGTAATCCAAAATCCCCATACAATCGTTGTATGCATGAATTCCGTTACTCCCTAAGCCGTCAAGCAATAAAAAATCATCGTTGATTTCATCCCAACCGGTACGAATGGATACTTTATCAAAACATTGAGCCTTAGGTCCGTAAGGCGGAGCTCCGGTCATTCTTTTCCCCTCTCCCGGATTTTTCGACCAAATATCATAGATATAGTTGTCTATTGAAATTCGAGTCATTCCGGAATCGGGCGAATCCGAAGGCTGAACCCCGGAATCGAACAATCTGTTTCTTCCGATGCCTAATCGAAACTTATTACCTTTTGATTCCTCCAGCATTCTGCGTAATTCTCCGTCTTCCAAATAGTGGGACAAGACCATAGATAAGGCCGTAGGAAACGGACTTGAGACAGAACCGTCCCCGAAAGAAGGCACAAAGAGGTTCTGTCCGATTATGGATTTCATCCAATGAGCAGCGTTTCGTGCACCTGTTTTCAAGAATGCATGGTCATCATCGAATATGGAATACATCAAGACTAGAGGTAGGGTTACTTGATTCGAATAAGATGAGTCGTCACAATAAGGCTTCCATCCTCCGTTGTTAAATGTGTAGAAGACATCATCCGCCACTGCTTTCCATGTTTTCGGCTCTTCTAATTCCGGATACCGTTTGCCGAAATAATCGGCTAAATAACAAAGGGATAATGCACAAAACATGGTATGGTTGTGTGAAGGCAGGTTTTTTGATTTATGCCCTGAGGCATAACCAATACCCTGAGAACTTTGAGCCCATCGGAAGAGACATTCTTCTATATCGTTTCTCAAGTCGTCCGGAAACATGCCGGTAAACTCCAACAAGCGCCAAGGTTCGGCATATTGTGCCATATATAAATGGGTGTTGATAATGAGAAAATCATTCTTTTTGGAGAGTTCCACCATCTTTCTCCACCCTTCCAAATAGGTGTCAAATGTTTTCATGTCCCCGGTGATATAGCAAGCCATCCCGATTTGCCACCAAGAAGTTGCGCCACTCGACGGAATCAAATCAGTTTTCTCCGGTAGGGTTACCTGCTTAATGTTATTGATGTAGGTTTCATCATATGCCAGTTCAGTATAATAGACTTCATTGAAATAAGGTAAGGGATTTTGAATTTGATCGATAAATGCTTGAACGCCTTTTTGGAGACCGATTTCATCGGAATAACCGATATGGATGATATTGTATCCGGTGGCAAAAGGATCGATGATGCTTCGAATATTATATCCTTCTTTCCCCGGGTAGCTTTTGTCAGTGATACATAAAAATTTGTAATACATGTATTTTACACAAAGACTGTCTGCAAGATTCCCCATTGCTATGACGGGCATTTTGCTATGTAAAAGGATTTCGTGTTCCGGATTATCCATGATTTGAGCCTTACAGCCCATGCTCTCCAATTTCTCTTGAATGGATTGCGCTGCTCTCATGCATTTTTGACCTTCTGCAGTCGCAATTATCACGCCTTTGCCGGTCGGCATTGGTGTTTCCCTAATGATGGATCTGTTGAACTTGATCTCGTCACTCGTAACCATATGGTACCCTCCAGTATGCTTTTTTCTAAATTTTAGCATTAATATTACGGATATGCAAAAAAAGTTTGGGATCATTTAGATATAGCTCTAAAAGAGTATGATATAATACAAAATGTCTATGTTGGGCATAATCCAATAAATAATATGAAAGGTTTTTGACATGAAAAAAATTCAGCAACTACTTATCAATAGCGGGATAAAAGAGTCCTCTTCCGGAACCATTGCGGTGGTTCTTACCATACTATTGATTGTTGCTATCAGTGTCGCTGCATTTATCATTGCAAATTCATTTGTAGCAAAGCTTTTGACCAAATATATGACAAAAAGCAAATCAAAGTGGAGTCATGCTCTGCTCAACCGAAAGGTATTTCATAAAATAAACAGATTGATTCCCGGTATTGTTTTATATCTTTTCGCAGATTCATTTGAAAAGTATGTTAATTTGGTACAAAGAGGAGCCGTTACATATATTTTGTTGATGTCCATTTTTGTCATTAGTGCTTTTATAGATGCAATAGATGATTTCTACAGGACATTTCCCATTTCCAAAAATCGCCCGATCAAAGGTCTGTTACAGGTGGTTAAGATTATTGTTTTCATCATTTTTGTAATTATAATCATCGCCACCGTCTTAGATCAAAACCCCGTGATCTTGCTAAGTAGTATCGGTGTCATGTCAGCCGTTCTCACTTTAGTGTTCAAAGATTCCATATTGGGTTTTGTAGCAGGTGTACAATTATCTTCAAACGATATGTTGCGAATAGGAGACTGGATCGAAATGCCAAAATATGGAGCAGATGGTGACGTCATTGATATTACGTTAAATACGGTTAAAGTTCAAAATTGGGATAAAACAATAACCACTATTCCTGCTTACGCGTTGGTATCCGATTCATTTAAAAACTGGCGGGGCATGTTCGATTTGGGTGGTCGTCGAATTAAACGTTCCATCTATATTGATGTGAACAGTATCAAGTTTTGTACGAAAGAGATGCTGGACAAATACAAAAAGATCAAGTACATCAGTGAATACATCCACAATAAAGAAGAAGAACTGGCTCAATACAACAAGGAACGTAATTACACAGAAGACGATATCATCAACGGTCGTCATCTGACCAACATAGGAACATTTCGAGCTTATGTCACCGGTTACCTCGAAAACAATCCACATATTCATAAGACGTTGGTAAAAATGGTACGTCAGCTCGCTCCCGGAGAAAACGGCCTGCCCTTGGAAATTTATGCTTTTACCAGTGACACCAAATGGGTGAATTACGAAAGGATCCAGTCGGATCTGTTCGATCACATACTTGCCGTGGTGAAGGAATTCGATCTTAAAATCTTCCAGAACCCTACCGGAGGAGATTTTAGGCAGATTCTTCAGTAAAAATATAAAACCAGTTTTAAATAAGAGCATTTCCCCGACACAATCAGAATATCAATAAATAGATATTTGATGTGTCTCGGGGAATGTTTATGAAGTCGTTCATTACTCATAAGATGAATGAGATTTTCTATGATTTTCATCGTGATTTGAACAGAATGAAAAGATTCTGCGTATTAAAAGGTTTGAGGTTTGACAAAGACCCTTTACCTGATTACAGTATTCCGGTGATTCAAAGACTCTATTTATTGCGCTACTTTCCCGGATATCTAGTGGAATACTATTTGATGTACAAAGAAATGCTTAAGAAGGATTTTTTAGGTGATCAATTGAACATTATCTCAATTGGTTCCGGATGTGGAATTGATTTTTGGGGATGCAAATTTGCAAATGATGAGTTGGAGAAAAAGAAAAAAATTCGATATACCGGTTTGGATAAAGTAAATTGGAAATACCAAGACAACTTGGGTATAAGAGAATGTTATTTTCTGCACGATGATATTAACAGGTTAAATGCATTAGACGAAGATAAATACAATGTGATCGTTTTTCCAAATTCTATCGGTGAGTTTAGTAATAACACCTATGCAAACCTTGAGGCGATCATTAAGAATACAGACTTTTCCTGCGATCGTGTTATGATACTTTCAGCCATAAGAAAATCACGAGATACTATAGATAAAGCTAGAGTAGCCAAAATTGTAACCATTTTAGAAACAGAGTATAATTATTTATGTTTAGACGATGAAAGTGAGTACATGATCTTTGAAGAGAACGAACATGATTATCACGATAGACTAGGATATATATGTCCCCACTTTATATATCCACCTGAAATCTTAGGTTATTTAAGAAATTTAAATTCTAAGTGTACCGGGTATATAGGAAACTGTAATAGACCACACGATAATGATTGTTCGCAAATGGATAGAAATCCAATACTAACAACATCGCAGATCATGTACCAAGTACTGAGGTTTGAAAGATAGGAGTGTTGTCATTGATTATAAGTGCAAGCAGAAGAACAGATATACCGGCCTTTTACTCTGAATGGTTTTTTAACAGAATTAAGGAGGGGTATGTTCTTGTGCGTAACCCTATGAATGCACATCAGGTCAGCAGAATTGATTTATCCCCTGATTTGGTTGACTGTATTGTTTTTTGGACAAAGAACCCGGAGCCAATGTTAAGCAGGTTAGATGAATTAAAAAATTATAAATATTACTTTCAGTTTACATTAACTTCCTACGATGAAACCATTGAACCAAATGTACCTGTCAAGATGAAATTAATCGATACATTTATCAATTTGTCAAATCAGATCGGTAAAGAAAGAGTCATCTGGCGTTATGACCCTATTATCTTAACAGACGTTTTCACAAAGGATTGTCACTATAAACGGTTTGAAAAATTAGCTCGTCACCTGTCCCCCTACACGAATAAATGTGTCATAAGCTTTGTTGATTTATATAGAAAAACGGAAAGAAATCTAAAAGATATTGAGTTTTTCCCGATTACAAATTGTGATATGGAAGAAATTGCAAAAATTTTATCTGATATTTCATTGAAATACGGGCTTTCAATAGACACGTGTTCCGAGAGCATTAACTTGGAAAAGTATCATATAGGTCATTCAAAATGCGTTGATGATCAATTGATATCCAAAATTCTGGGAGCAAAACTTACCATAGAAAAAGACCCGAACCAAAGAGAAACTTGCGGTTGCGTTAAGAGTATCGATATTGGAGCATATAACACCTGCACACATGAGTGTTTATACTGTTATGCCAATTTTAGTAAAAATACTGTCGCTAAGAATATTTCTCAACACAATAGCAAATCTCCCTTGTTATTCGGTGAATTAACTGAGAGTGATCAAGTAAAGGATCGGGATATGAAGTCCTACATCGACAAGCAAATGAGTATAATCAACTTTTAAGGCTCCATCATATCCGTCAAATAGGAATCCGGAATCTCAGGAAGTAGTTGCGAACTGAAATGTTCTCTTATAATGTTATCCAATGCTGTTTTTGCTTTCTTATGCCCTTTCTCAGCAGCCTTTTGGTAACATTCCTTGGCTTTTTCGTATTGAACATAAGTTTGGATTCCATTTTCATAAAACAAGCCCAAATAATATAAGCCAATGGGATTACCTTTGTTTGCTGCATATTCATATAATGTCTTTGCATCATATTGGTCTTGTTTGGTGCCATAACCCAAGCATTTCAAGTGCGCTAAGTTCACCATAGCCATTTCGTTATCATATTTCGCCTGATTATAATAAAAGACAGCATTGATGTAATCCTTTTCGATACCTAACCCAAAATTATACATGTATCCTAAAATCGCTTTTGCATCTTTATTATCTCTCATATCTTTGAAAATAGCAAAAGCCTTTTGATAGTCTCGTTTGACACCTAATCCTTTAAAATAGCAAAGTCCCAATTGCATTGTTGACTCATCATGATTTTGTGCAGCTGCTTTTTCAAAGTACTCAAAAGCCTTCTTCTCATTGCAATCAACACTGTTTCCTTCAAGTAACAATCGGCCTAATCGATATTGCGCATCCTTGTGACCTAAATCAGCTGCTTTTTGGTACCAAAGCACCGATTCCTTGACATCTTGCTCAACCCCAAGCCCTTCATCGTAATATTTTCCTATATTGAAAAAGACATAAGATTCCGAGAAACCATTTTCGACACCTTTTAGAAACCATTTTAACGCTTGTGTATAATCTTTGGTCACTTGTGTGCCGTTATGATATAAATTAGCCAGGTTGATCACGGAAATTGCTTCTCCTTGTGATGCCGCCTCATTGTACCACTTTAATGCTTCTTGGATATTTTTTTCAACCCCGGTTCCGTTTATGTACATGATTGCCAGATTGTTTTGTGCCCACTTGTTTCCTTGGGCAGCAGACAAACTGTACCATTGATATGCAAGTAATTCATCTTTTTGTACGCCCCAACCTTGACTGAGCATTCTCCCCATATAATATTGGGCTTGATTGTCATTTGCTTTCGCCGCCATTTCAAACCAATGATATGCTTGTTCGTAATTTTGGGTCACGTTATTGCCAGAATAATACATGCTCCCTAAATCCAATTGTGACGGTATATATCCGGCATTAGCAGCTGATTCATAGTAAGTAACCGCTTTATCCATGTTTTTTTCCACGAAACGACCTAGTTTATAAAATGATCCTAATAAATGCAAGACAGAAGAATTACCCCTGTCAGCAATGCTTCTGATAAGTTCTAAAGCCTTTGACTGATTGGAATCAGTTTCCAAAATTCTTTGATACATTTCAACAGCCTTATCATTGTTTTGATCAAATCCTTTCCCGGATTCTAACCGTCCGGCGATCAAATACATTACATCGATATTCTTTTTGTTTGCCAAAGCAATAAGCCGATTTTTTGCTATAAGGCACCCTTGGTCCAAAGCGTTTTCGTACCACTCAATTGCTTGGCCCATATTTTTGACAACAATGGTTCCTTCTTCATAGACAGAGCCGATACGAAAGCAACTTAATGCATGTCCCTTTTGGGCTTGGGATAAACCTTGTTGAAATACGTGGATTTTTTCAATTCTATCTCCTGCAGATCCAGGTAGAATCTTTTCAGCGGTTTCATACCATTCAATCGCCTTTTCAAGATGTACTTCCCTACCAAATCCAAATTGATAAAATTCACCTAACCGAATCATGGACGGTACAAACATAAGCTCCGCTAATTCTAAGTGTAATGAAAAAGCGGTCTTATAATCTTCCTTCATGCAATAGCTTTCGGCATCATCAAAAGCTTGTTGGTCGACTGTTTTGTGCTTTTCCGGTATAGCATTAGCAGGATTGGATGTGTTTTCATTCAAAACAGTTCCTTTTACTTCTTCGAGTTGACTGAACAGAGTGACGGAAAAGACATCTTCACCGATCATGCTTGTTAACCGTTGAATATGTACGATTGCTTTGCTGTTTAAATGCATTTGGGTAAACTCATCCGGATTGGTGGAATGATCGTATTCGTTTCGTACAATTCGAAGTTCGTGCAAAGAATCAATGATCTCGGAATCAAGTCCGAAATCATAACGTTCTTCAAAAAGCAGAACAGCGCAACACAATGTAACATCCATATCTTCTTTTCGTAGACTTCCGCTTGTTTTTTTCAGAAATGCTTTGTATTTATCAATATTCCGTTCATTTTCAGGTGAATTTTCTTCTGTGACTTTTTTAATGTATGGTAATAGTTCTTGATCAAACCAATCCTTACCATGCTTTTTTGTAAATAAGTAATTCATGTATTCTTGAAAGAATGTATTCAATAGTGATATCACTTTTTCTTGAGTTGAGTTCATTATATAGCCTCCGATTTATCATTTGAACATTTGAATATTATAAAATACAACCGGGCAACAATGCAAGGTCATTAAAATCCAAAATGTACTGAAAAAAGTCTGAAAAAAATTCCAAAGGACATTGGAATTTTTCTTCTTGTTTTTTATTTTATTATTTGATTCTTAATTTAGTAGGCAATTTCATAAATTCGAACAAGATCATCATCATCAAGCTTCACAATATTGCCGAGTTTTCCTCTGGCATTGGCCTTTTTGGCCATCTCAGAAAACTGGTTTTCATCCACATTCAAATCTCTCAAACGAACTTTGAGACCTAACGAAGTGTAGAATGACTCCAATTTGGCAATTCCTCTTAAAACTGTATTCTCCGGCTCAAAAAAGTCGTATTCCACATCAAAAACTCTGTTGAAGAACTTTGCGAACAAAGCCGTGTCATGCTTGTATATATATTTCATCCAAGCAGGAAACATGACGGATAATGTTTCACCGTGTGTTGCACCGTAAAATGCTGTGATTTCATGACCCATGCGGTGTGACACCCATTCTTCCGTTCTTCCAAGTCCCAAATATCCATTATGAGCCAAAGATCCGGCAAACATAATCTCCGCCCTGGCATTATAATTTTCCGGTTCATTCATCACAGTTTGCGCATTGGAAATGCATGTCTTTAAAACACCTTCACATAATCGATCCGTTAATTCCACATTTCTTTCAGCTGAGAAATATCGTTCCATGACATGAGCCATAATATCAACGACTCCACATGCAGTTTGGTAAGGCGGTAATGTATAGGTCAACTCCGGATTCATAATTGCAAATACCGGTCTGTTACATTCAAATGCTGCACCACGTTTGATCAGTCCATCCTCATTGGTTATGACTGTGTTCTTGCTTGTTTCACTACCAGCGGCCGCAATGGTGAGAATAACACCTATAGGAACAGTTTTTGCCGGTGTTTTATCAGTATAAAAATCCCAAACATCTCCTTTATAAGGAATACCCATACCTATGGCTTTTGAAGAGTCAATCACACTGCCTCCTCCTACCGCTAAAATGAAATCCACATTTTCTTTCCTGCCAAGTTCGATCCCCTTCCGAACGGTTGATAACACCGGATTGGGCTGTACACCACCTAGCTCCGCAGTTTGGATGCCGGCTTGACCTAGGGATTCAACAATATTGTCATAAAGGCCTGTTCTTTTAATATGACCTTTTCCATAATGAATCAGTACCTTCTTGTATCCGTAAGAACGAATAACCTCACCGACTTGTTCATGTGTATTTTTCCCGAAAATAATTTTAGTCGGGCTTAGAAATTCAAAATTACGCATCTTTATTTCCACCTTTCATGTTTGAATAAACTGATTTGATCATACCATTGAGTATACCGGCAATTACAAAAACAATCCAAGCGATATTCCATTTCTGCCACAGGAAGCCTGCCAATAAAAAGATGATGGCTGCCAAAGGCCATATAATTGCTACAAAAACGCCGGTTCCCCTTTTTACTTGTTGCAGTTCCTCACTGTATTCCCCGATTCTTAATAAATATCGATACCCGTCCCTGATAATACCGAAAAAGCTCAGTAAAAATACTGCTATGGCAATGATAATGAAGAATACTAGAAGCTCCGCTCCATTGGGTGTTTCTTCAATGGAATTCGGTATGATTAAAATCAACGGAGACAAAATACACAAGACAACTCCTGTGATCAGTGTAATGATATATGTTTTTTCATACCTGTCACTTTGCTCTTTAATCTCGGTTTCATAACCATTTTCGAGTATAAATTTGCCTTCCAATATTTCATACTTCTCCATGCGAACCCCGGAATAGATAAAAAGTCCCACAGCAAAAGCAATAAACGTTAACAACAGAACAAGACCGATCACACCTCGATCTATTGCACCTAAAAATCTCAATGCATCTGCAGGAGTCATATTTAAGGAGACCAATGCTGCAACACCTAAAATACATAAAACCACACCGATGCTAATCATCCATGCTGCATTCTTTTTCGTTAATAGATACTCTTCGGCTTCCTGTTTGTACATTGTTCTTAAAGCCGGTGTTCGTTCAACCGCTTCATGTTGTATAAGCTTGTATCGCTCCGTAATATCTCCGTACTCAGCAATCACAAATCCAACAGCTTCTTTCTCAGTTTTACCTTGTTCAAGAAACTTTTTCAACTTCATGTTCATTTCAAGCAAAAGATTGTCCTTGTAAACCAACAAGGAATCTGTTTGCGGAAATTCTGCCAATAATGCTTCTACATACTTCCGAATAATATCCATTCTCGCCTCCTGTTTTTAATTTTACGGTCTATGAACTATTTTGAATACTTTATCCTTTTGCTGTACATAATGTATCTAAAAAAGGAATTTGATATGAATGATGATTTAAACTTCTTTAAAGGCTTGATAAACGGTTTGCTCTTTAGCATTCCGATTTGGATAATCCTTATTATTCTCTTCATCCTATAATATTATAGCGGTTGACAACCACCGCAATAATAGATGCTGCCGCCCATATAGGCTTCTCTTTTGATGATTGTTCCGCAAATAACACAAGGTGTGTCAACGGTGTTTTTACTTAATTTCGTACCATAACCACCGTAAAACCCGAATAAGTCTTTTTCGGTGTCCCGACCTCCCATTTGCGTCATTTGATAAATGGTGCCCTTTAGCGAGTTATACAGTTTATCACACTCAGATTTTTTCAACGTGTTTGTTTTTCTTTTTGGGTGAAGACCGGCATTAAAAAGGACGTCCTGTAATACACCGTTGCCCAAACCGGGAATTCTTTGTTCAGTAGCCAGCAGTGCTTTTAAACTTAACTTTTGATTATCGTTACTCAAAATGTTATCAAAATAGGATCGATCGAAATCCAAGGACAACGGCGAAGGCTTTTCTTGAGCGACTGTCAAATAGTCGTTATGAAAATCGCCTTTTTTATAGCACCATAGACCTCCGTACATTTGAACGGAAGCGCTAAGTGCACTGCCGTCATCAAATTCAACCAACAACTGATGTCTCATAGGTTTAGGGTCTAGTTCCGAGTGATATCGCAAACCGACCCCGTCATTGAATAAAAGAACAGTATTTTCCACTTGGATTTCTACAAATCCACCGTAACTTTTTGACTCGGTGATTGTTTTATTGAGAATAATCTGTTCATACATTTGAGGATCTTTATAGTACCATGCAAACTTGTGAGGTGACACGGCAACTTTTACCGACACAATTTTTTTACCTAATATCGTCTCTTGAATCTGCCGCGACAAAGCGACGGCTTCCGGCAGTTCAATCATGGTTGTAACCTCCTCTTAAATTAAGTTGGGAAAACCTTATGCATCATTTCTGATGCTTTCTGATTCACCTCCTCATCGACATATTCCGCGACATTTTTCAATGCCTCCATGATTTTATCCATGTCATCTGTGTATCCTACTGCAGGAACAAAATCCGGAATGACATCATCCGGGGATATGAAATATCCTAATGCCTCGGTAATCTCTCCCTTGACACTCTCCGGCAGATTTTCACGTTCCAATATGTAATATAGTACAAAAGCTTTTTGGCAAAGGGTTTCGCCTGCCATTTTGCCTTCTTGCCTTATTTTGTCCCAAAAGGATGTTTCAGAATAACAATTTGCATAATTCCCATTCATGATCAATTCTCCTGTCGTTTCGTTTTATTGTAAATCACAACATTCTTTCCCGCGTTTTTTGCTTTGTATAAAAGCAAATCCGCTTTGTGCATCATAGATTCTATATTATCATTTTCTTCAATAGAAACCAAACCAAAGCTACAGCTAAAGTTATGTGTTTCATTCTCCGCGATGCAATGATGATACAATTCAATTTTTGCTCTCATTAGTTGAGCTATCTCAATGGCTTTTTTCAGATTAGTATTTGGTAAAAGGACTGCAAACTCCTCTCCTCCCCATCTCGCAAAAACATCATCGTTACTGATACAATCCTTGATCACCGATACAATATTTTGTAAAACTTGATCTCCCACAAAATGGCCATATGTATCGTTAACTTTTTTAAAGTCATCAACGTCACATAAAATGACCGACAGATCACTTTTTTCCATATGGCTTTTTTTAACCCAACCCGCCATTTCCTTAATAAATTTTCCTCTGTTATATATCCCGGTCAAAGAATCGGTTGCGGATACTCTTAATAATTCTTTATTATACACGTATTGCTTTCGAATAAAATAGTTGGTGATATAAGCGTTAAAATTACCAAAGAGCATGATAATGATCCCATACAAGGCAATACCTTGGTAGTCATGAATATCCAAACCTTCTATTTTCTTCGAATAGGATAAAAAGAAAACCAAGAGAAATACTACGGTTAAGATCTGTACGTTTGCTAGCTTATTCGGGATTAAATACACTGCCACTATAATGACCAATACACTCAGTAAGCCTAAGGGTGATATCGAATCATATTCACGAATGATCACGAGAAAAGCGACCATGGAAATTATCTCATAAATGGTGATCAACGTGGCTATGCACCTAAAACTTTCACCTTTATATCGGGCGATCCACACAGCTATGCATATCGAAATGAACAAAACAAATGCTCTAACGAACGTTATGATGGAAAGAGAACGAGTATTATGAATATCTATTAAATCAGCAATAAGAAACAACATGAAAATTGCACCTATAATCAATATCATGAAAACCAGTGTTTTAGCATTTCTTTTCATTTCATCGTTTAAGAATGCTTTTTCCAACTCCTTATCTTTGAACCGGCCTAATATTGTGATTTCGAGCTTATTATGATCCATCACATTCTTATGCATAACAGGTTATGAATCATCCTTTCTTTGTTTGTTTTGTTCGATTTCTCATAAAAAATCGGTCTTTAGGTTTCACATCAATCAATAACTTTCGGTCTTGGTATTCAACTGTTTCTTTGCCTTGCTGCACTCTGGCCTTTTCTGCCCCCTTCCATCCTTCTTCCCCTCTTATCAACGTTATGTCTGTGGTAAATGTCATTTTTTCTCCGTTTATTTGTACATTCCTCAAATAGTAAGGAGATGGCTTTTTGTATTGGTTACTATGAATAAAACCGACGGTATTCATCACATCGCAAGGCTTTTGAACCTCTCTCGGAAAACATACGGTCACCTTTCTTTCTTCAATACTAACTTCTTCTACAATACCTTCCCACATGGCGTTCGGAGAACACAATTCCAGCTCTCCACTTTTAACAAATGTATAACCTAGTGCTTCGTAATAATGGATTTGATTATCTTTATACCTGATCAACAAGGCACATGCATCACTTATGATCTCTTCGCCTGATGAATCTTTAAAACGGACCTTTTTTCCGTTAGGACTGAAGATAATCACATCACGATGAATACCGTCGGCATAAACAATTTCAATTCCGGAAGGAGAAAAGTCATCAAGAGCTAGTTCCGTATTGTTCATAGACAATATTTTTTCTATGAAAGGTCTTTTTCCATATGGCTCTAAAACGGTTGTAAAATTCACTTTTCGTTTGGGATCCGGTTCATCTTCGTCTCTGATGAGCACATAACTGTCCCATGGAGACTTTTTCATTTCATATCCGCCTTTTTCACCCATAACATAATACAGAGTACGATGACATCCATTATTTAATGATGTTACTTTCAATGTGCAATTTTCATAGGGGTATTCCCAAGTAATACGATCTTTTATTGAGGTTTTCCTTAATGCCTTCATCCATCCATAACCGGGTTTACTGTATAAAGGTATGTCTTCACCTGCCAATGTTCCTTTTAATGAGGTCCATTGATGATCTTCCGGAAAAACAACCTGATTTTCACCGATATCCAATCCGTGTGTATTATAGTCAAACACCTTCCCCCCGGATACCATACAGCAATCCAATATAGTTGCATTTTCTGAGTCCGGCGAAGTGATCATCATAGCCCATCTTTCATAGTGGCTGCCGGGATATGCTTCTTTATTCATCATACCGGTCAGTTGCATTTGCTCTCCTTCGTAATGTTCTAATTGAATTGAGGATGAGGGTGCCTGATTTTTACCGTCAATCAACACTACATTACAAGAAGCCGAATGGGTTTCCCATTCCCGTATCTTCGGTCCGATCCAAATGTAAGGATAATGACCTCCGAAAGCCAGCATATGAGTACCGTATGCTCCTAGCCACAGCCCCAATTTATCACCGTGTGCATGGGATAAAGTCGGCTGACCGTACAACATCAAATGCTTACAATCAGAAGGAGCCGATCCTGCTCTTAATATGCTGATTTCCGAGTCTTCTACTAAATAGGAAGGTTGGATTTTGGTTTGATCAGTACGAAAAACATCCAATTCTTCCTTGGACAGCCCGTGGGCTAACAGTGTAAACACCGGATGAACTCCCCCGATTACACTGCAGCCTGATTGAGCACGCATATTACTTAATTCCTCATCGCTGTACATAGCCAAAGCGGTACCGATGGTTGTTCTTATAGAAGGCATACGTCGATACAGTGATTCGGATTGTGCAACATAGGGTATTAACCCTCTCTTCCGTTGATCGGACAAAGGTGAACTGTTGTCAACAGTTGTATCTCCAACAGCGGCGGACAATGCTCCGCATATATAGCGGTAATAAAATGAGATTCCTTCCGATAAACTAAATCGTTTATCCTCATATAAATTCAACGGTTCCTTAAAATATTCATCGTCTTGAAATTGATGTACCCAACTTGGATAATTCATCATGGCTACGGACATGCCCTCCACATATCCGGATGAGTCATATGCATATTTTCCGTCTCTATAATAACCGTTGATTAGTTTGGAAAACAAACTGAATTTTGAATCAAGCAATACATGTTTTAATAATTCACCGTTTTGGATCAATGCGGCAGTGATCAATTCCAACTCCAATAATCGCATGGACCAATCGCTTGCACCGCTTCGTTCTAATTCGCAAGAATATATGACATAAGGAATCATTTCTTGTTCCACAACATGTTTCAGGTCAAAAGACTTCTCTCTTTGTTTGTTTAAAGGATCCGGCTTTTTACTGAAAAATTCCTTTAATTGGTCATTGAATTGGTCAATACTATCAAATAGTAAGTCGTAGGATTCCAATAAGCATTTTTTCCATTCGGTTCCTGTAGTAGATGGTTCTTGTAAGTGCACCGTGTCAGAGTAGCTGCCGTCATGGTATCCGCCGTTCATATACGGATACAATTCTGCTATACGACCGATTAGAATGGCCGCTTTGTATGCATAATTAATGTCACCGGACAAAAGATAAGCATATGTCAAATGCGGAATTGCACCGGAATACTTGGTTCCACTAGCCTCAGGAACAACATCGGTATCGGAAAGAACGGGACAATATGGTCTTGCCATCAACATACCCAATATAAAACCGCGATAAGCTGCAACTAACATGCAACGGGTTCCCGGATTTGCAAATCCCTCCGGTTGCATGAATCCTTCGCCGCTATCCTCTACCGGAATTTCCTCTTTTGTTAAAGGATTGACCACCTTTTTCCCCGGATACCACCATTCCTTCGTTTCCTTGTTATACCATCTGTAAGGTGTCTCCAAGCAAGTTGCTAGAGTGCTTCTGTTTCCTCCGGTCAAAGGATCCCCGAAAAATTGACTTGGTGTCATTGCTCTGGGATTTCCGACGGGCACCAAGTCAAACAACTCGTCATCACTTTTTGAAGCCCAATAATCTGCAGTTTGGAAGATATGATCCTTTATGGCTTTTCCCCAAGAAGTGCATTCAGCATTTTTTATGGCTGATTTTACATCCTCTTTTTTTATCCTCAAGCTAAATCCGCTCTTTTTGGAACGGACATATCGATAAATTTCTTGAGGGATGCTTTGTTTTTCCCATCGTGTATGGTATTGATTTCGATCTTTAACAACCTTTTCAATTAGGTTTCGGATTTTCTCCTCACCAAGTCCTTTTACGAAAATGAAATCACCGCATCCTTGCAATGTTTGCGTGCAAAGCTCACTAGGATATCCGGACCATTTAGCCATGGAATTTTTTGAAGAATGAAACATGTTAAAACCGACAGCTTCCTTCAAAACACCTTCCAACCTGAGCAAATCCAACGGAATGATGACGGATATCATTAAAGGATCCTTTTCACTTTGGACTATAACCGATACATCATGCACCGGTGTTAAGCGAACGATATCATACTCCATCTTTCCTGCATTGAAGCGACCATCGCTATGAATATGTATTTGCAATAAATTATTCGGTCTTCTGGCAGATCGCGCAGGGTCGAATTGCAATCTAAATGATTCAGGCAGGGTCGGGTCATATTCCGGACATCTGATGTTGATATGTAATTCATTGTCTTTCGTATAAGCGGCAAATTCCGTGCGAAGCTTTGAAGGTTGCAAACTTGTACCTTCTGTGAATTTACGGGCATAGATCAACTCATCAAGCTCATTTACGTCTTTTACCAAATAATAAGGATACATATTCATAAAGGTTTAAATCTCCTCGCATGTAATGACTGTTGTATAGGATTATTATACCGGATTCCGAATTCAGTGAAATATGAAATATGAATAATTTATGCATTTTTACACTGAGTTGAGAACCGTCCCCCACCATATTGAATATCTGATGGATATATAGTATAATTACAAAAATTCATTCAACAGGAGGAGCTATGATACTTGCGATCGACGTTGGAAATACCGGAATTGCTTTCGGATTTTACAAAGAACAATCAATTGTACATCATGAGAAGGTTTCATCAAAGCCTTATCGAACCAAAGATGAAATCGTTATGCTGTTGAATAATATTTGCAACCATAAAAAAATCCAACCGGCGGATGTGGAAGGTTGCGCTATATCGTCGGTGGTACCACCCCTGACGGAACAAGTAAGACAAGGGGCGGAAGAATTATTTGCATGTAAACCTCTATTGGTGACTCATGGACTTAAAACCGGTTTGAATATTAGAATTGATGTTCATACACAACTAGGTTCGGATATTGTTGCGAATAATGTTGCTGCTGCCAATATTTTACCAAAACCTTTTGCTGTCATCGATTTGGGAACGGCAACCACCATCTCGGCGGTGAACAGCTCAGGGGAACTCAACGGCGTGATCATTATTCCTGGAACACGGTTGGCAGTAGATGCGCTATCGGCATCTGCGGCAGAGCTTCCTTATATATCTTTAAGTCGGCCGAAAGCGTTATTGGGAAAGAACACCCAAGATTCTATGGTCAGTGGTTGCATTTATGGAACTGCATGCATGATTGACGGTATTATTGATAAACTAAAGACAGAATTTAATACTAATCAGTTAAGTGTCATTGCCTGTGGCGGTTTGGTGGATGAAATCATACCCTATTGCAAAACCCGCATTGAGGTTAATCGGTTTTTAACCCTTGACGGATTAGTTCAATTGTATTATATGAACCAAAGAAAAGTGAAATCATATATCTGATTACAAATGTACTTTATTGCATTTGTGATTTGCTATAAATATATTTACGTTGCACCTTAAAAAACAGGGCGACAGTAAGGAGAATTATTATGGAGAACACTAACAACACAAGTAGGAGTAAAACACTCCGTCTGACTCAACTGGGTATTCTAAGTGCCATCATCATTATCATGGCCTTCACCCCATTGGGCTATTTAAGAATCGGACCGTTGTCCATCACATTCTTGACGGTACCGGTCATTATTGGGGCTATGTTATTAGGCCCGACAGTCGGTGCCATATTAGGAGCAGTCTTCGGCCTCACAAGCTTTGCACAGTGTTTTGGTATGGATGCTTTTGGATCCATGTTACTGTCCATCAACCCATTTTATACATTCATTATGACTATGCTTCCCAGGATCCTCATCGGTGTGGTCAGCGGCAATTTAATGATACGGTTCGAAAAAAAGAAAACGAACCAAACTCTTGGTTATACTGTTACGGCATTAACCGGAGTTTTAACCAACACTGTATTTTTTGTAGGACTTTTATTGTTGTTATTTGGAAATACCGAATACATACAGTCTTTCGGTGAAAATACAATTGCCATCCTTGGCGTTTTGGTTTCAACCAATGCTATTGTAGAGATCATTGTATGTACTTTGGTCATCACCGCTTTGATGAAAGCCATCCGTGTTGCGGTAAAAAGGATGAGCCATTAATCAACGCATCATGTAATTAGATTGAAGCAAAAGCCGTAAGAAATATTTATTCTTACGGTTCTTTTATTGTAAAAGAACATGGTTCCCACAACGAAAGATTTTAAATCAAGTTGTTTTTTCCATAACTTCTGATTTTTATTCTGTTGTCATTGATTTTGTTTTACCATTCATATAATATATAAGTGATGAAGTAATTTGTCTAAAGCATTACTTTACCTGATATGTTTCTTCTACTTATGTCAAATTACCGATTCAATTGAATATATTTATTATATGAACCGGAAAGGAGTGATCTAAGTGCAAAAAAATCCACAGGATTTAAGTGTGTTGGGTTTATCTGAAACTGCTGATATTGAGCAAATTAAGAAAGCCGGAACGGTCTTAATGAAGCGATACAGAGATAATCCCGAAAAGCTGGATGAGGTCAATGCTGCGTATAACCGTCTCATGGGTTACTCTACAAACGAAGAGAAGGTAGAAGAAAAGAAAAAAGGAGCATCCGGCATTTTCAAATTTCTAAAAAAAGGTTAATCAATCATTACATAACTCGAGACATCAAATAGATTACCTTCCTTCTTCATGAAGGAAGGTTTTTTCAGTGTTAATTTATTACATTCTTCATATTCCCATCATATCAAGGATTTTACTCACGGATACAAATCC
>CALCRE010000052.1 GCA_937894465.1 uncultured Clostridia bacterium | reverse complement strand
GCCTGTGGCTCGTCCCATATCAACACCTGTATTTTCACGAATATTCATCTCGAAAAACCTTTGGGAAATAAAAGGTGTGCCTAACAATCTGTTTTCATTGATTCTGCATAGACAATCCACATGACCGACGGAATCACTGTCTAATTTCTTGGAGGTCTCCACAGCACCTGTTATAGGATCGATCTTGTAAAAGAATCCGTATATGTTCAATGCAATAATTTTTCCGTCCGATGACAAAGCAAAGTGATATGACATGGCATCCGGCACAAAACCAAATGAATGAACTTGATTTTGCTCCGTGTCCCACTTGACAAGGTTACATCCCCCCACGCTTTCCATCCATTGTGCACCATATACAACATTGTCTTGCTTTGCAAACCAGCATGCTTCTTTCGGTGCTTTAGAGCCTGATATAACTTTTCTTAATGCCGGGGAAAACCATCCGACATAGGGTAGGTATACATTCCCTTGAGGATTATTGACTATTTTAAAGAAATCACTATGGTTGTCTACCGGATAACAATCCGATATATCCAATTCATCCTTTACAGGATTCCATATAAGCAATTCAACATGAGGGATCATGTTGACCATTGTATATGTACCGTCATTATTCTTTAAAGAATAGCGCATTTGGTTATTCTTTAGAGGAATATCTTCGAAAACTTTTATGGTTGTGCAAGATACGGTGTCAAAAACAAAACCTTTCCTTTTTTGATCACCTTGACAATAGGCACACATAAAAAGCTTTTTGGTTTGATCGTCGTATGTAAAGCCACTTAAGCACAGGTCATGAGGCAAGCCGGTGTTATAGGTCACAGTCTCACCACCGATCAGATCCAACCGGGTAACCTGATCTAAGAAGCCACATAGCCACATGATTTCATCCCCTTGATAGGATGCTCCGTAAAACCCATATTGCTGCTTGTTTTTATCAAAGCGGAATATTTTGTTTTTTCCTGATGATGTAAACAATGCACCGGTACAACCGGAATTTGAATTCCAAGTAGAAGCCCAAAACCTGTCTTCTCCGGTCTGAGGATCAATTCCTGCAGGTACCACTTGGGCATTGATAAAGGGATCTCTTGTGACCGGTAAATCTCTTCTTATTATTTCAACCATACTATTCTCCTAAAAGTTATTTGTTTTTAAAACTTCCCACCGCCGCCTCCATGGCTTCTTCCGCTGCTACTTCTGTGGGTACTGCTTCTATTGCCACTACCACCTGAAGAAGAATCGTTGACACGTACACGTGTGGTGGTTTCCCTTATATAATCATCCCGGGTGTTGATTAATTGAAACGAACCCTCTTCTTCATATGTGGTTAAATTGGTTGTATTTTGCCTTTTACCGGCTGCACTCGCGATGGCGGTGATTATGACGGATGCAATGAGAGCAATCACGTAGGTGATCCCCTTATTCATTTGCCCGATCATCTTCTCCCATGTGGACGGAGGGGTATATCCGGGACCGTATTGATTTTCTTCGGTGTACTGCCCTTGAGGGATGCCTTCACTCATGTATCTCTTGGCGTCGTTAACAAATGACAAACAAGCCCGATACCAATCACCCTTTGAAAGGTGTCCGGCAAGCCGTTTGCCCATTGCATCGATCCTGTTGTCGGTAAACACCCTGATGGCTTCTCCTGCAGTAGACATCCAATATTCACCGTCTTCCATATTGATAAGCAATAACAATCCGGAAGCATCGTACCCGATCCCATACCCATTGTCGTCGTAATAATCATCAGCGAAATTCATGGAAGATTTTCCTCCCACATCGTCTGTAATGACAATAACCATATCCATATCATATTGTGTTATGATTTCGTCAATGAGCCCTTGCAGTTCCATGATTTCATCTTGGCTTAAATAGCTTAACTCATCCCGGATATTGTCCGTCTGCGAAGCAGGTACACTGATGGGGATCAGCACAAGAAACAAAATTAGTAGAAAAAAGAACCTTCTTCTTTGATTAGGCAAGGAAAGCACCTCCGATCACAACAATGAACCAAGTGATCACAAAAGCAACCAATGCAAAAATAAGTTGCTTTGGAAATGACACCGGTGTGGTGCCGGTCACCTTACCGGACTGACCGTTCACTGCAAACATGTATTGTTTTCCTTTATATTTGTGTACCAATAAATAGACCGGTAACATAGCGTAATTGGAATCTATTTTTGTAAACCGTACGTTTTTATTTGACATCATGGTGGATGTATATCCCGTTATGGTTCCCTGAAGCCGTTGTTCAACATATCGCTCCACCCGGTTTTTCATAATGCCTTCCGCTTCATCGGATTGAACGTCATATTTTTCCGCCATAAAGCCCGACAAATATTCCATGGAAAAGTCCTTTAAGTCGGTATAGTTATATGGTTCGATATCCTTCATCAAAGTATCATCCAATTTTTTCGATGCATCCACCGGAACATGCTCATACAAAACAGTACCTTCCCGGAAGATCCGATAGAATTTTGTTTGAGTGTATGCATAGTTCCCCATTCTCCAGTGTCGAACCTGTCTTCCCTCACCTTCCACCATTCCGTGTACATTACTGTCATAAAGCCAGAAGGGTGCATAAATACCGGTAATTTTTTCGACCTCTTCTTGTGCTTTGAATTCATCAGGAACAAAACGACGTTTCTTAATCCATTGGTTATAAGATGGATACTGCTTGATCCTTGGTCAATTTAAAGGGAATCACAAATCTAGGCTCGAATTTACCGGTAAATCTCTCCTTGATAATGGTGGGGTTTTTGCAATACAAACAAAAAGTAGGCGAAACTGTTTGATCCGTGACCAATTCCGCACCGCAGCTTGTGCATCGATAGGATTCAAGCTCCGGGGATTGCTTTTGCTGGGTCTTTTGTTCGGTCTTCTCTTCGGCGGTATTTGTTTTATGGAGGTCTTTACCATATGCTTTCTCTAAAGCTTCTTTGTCAAAGACACTAAAACAGTAACCGCATTTCCATTTACCTGAAGGCGGATCAAAATGGAGACCCGCCCGACAATTTAAACATTTATATTCTTGAACTTTGCTCATATCCTCACCTTAAAAAGGCTCGCCGCACTCGCTGCAGAATTTAGGAGGCGTGTTATATTCTTTTCCGCATTTTTTGCATTGAATATTTTCTGGTCTCTTCTTTCCGCAGTTACTGCAGAACTTTCCGCCTGCATTATCGTTTCCACAAGAACACTTCCAATTATTTGACTGTTCTACAGGTTTGCTTGCTCCGCATGCTGAACAGAATTTTGAGTCTTGAGGCATACGGTTACCGCAAGCAGAACATGCCCAACCTGCGCCGGTTGCTGCAACTACACCTGCAGCAGGTGCAGTGTTTTGAGGTGCCGGTGCTTGCTGTTGTTGATAAGGCATTGTCCCGGTCGCTTGAGCTGCGTTCATTCCCATGGACATACCGGCAAAACCCATCATGGCGCCGCCTTCATTGGAACCTGCAGCTTCAAGGCCTGCGGCCATACCCGAGGTCATCCTGGCTGCGCGAACATTCGGATCCAGAAGAATGGAGTCATTTGCATATCTGTCCAAAAGCTTGTTGGTTTGCTCATCAAAGGATATACCACCGATTCCGACGCTGTGAATATAGAAACCTCTTTTATTCAGCCATTCCTTATCCAAAACATCAGCCATATATTGGCCTAGCTCCATGGTCTTGATGGGAATATCCGATACCATGACATTGTCTAGGGACAAGCTTGCCAAAGCGGTTGTATATGCCATTAAAAATTCGTTAAGATACTGTTCCGCCATATCTTCCACGGCGAAATTCACGTTATCCGTCTTGTTGCATACTTCACTGTAAAACAACATGGGGTCGGAAACTTTAATGGAATAGGTTCCGAAAGAAGTCACTTTACAGGGAACCGGTCTGCCCGGTACCAACACTCTGTCAGTGTAAGGAACGGGATTTTTAGTTCCGAAACGAATACCCGGCAATTCCTGTTTATTAATGTAAATAACCCTTTGTTTCAAAGGAGTGGTTCCGCCGAATTTGAATCTTTCCCATGAGTCTTTTAATGTATTGATAATGCCGCCCGGTCTTTGGATGGCATTTCTTCCGGTGTTATTGTATCCGGGTAACACAACATCCTCATCCGATTGGAAAAAGATCGATGGTGCTCTGGAGTTATCTACTTGGTAATATCCGGCCTCGTCCGTTGCCGAAATTATTTTTCCCCCGTCCACCAAAAGCATAAATACATTTTCCGGTACATGAATGATGGATCCGTTGGATATAACATCCTCGGTTCCTTTTCTGTTAGATCCCCGTGCATTCCTTCTATTGTTAACCGTAACACCATATGTTGCTATAATCGTATTGTCTATTTTTTCCGGTTCAATCGTCTCAAGCCATTGATCAGCCAATGCACCGTTAACTGTTCCTAAAGCCGCTCTAATGAGTCCCATAAATATCGCTCCTTCCGTATAGCCGAATTTTTTCCCGTTGCATATACCGATTTTTCCATCGGTTTCTATCATTCATTTTATACGAAATGCATACAAAATTCATTAAATTATATAAAATATTTTTACTCATTATATGCATCTCATAACGCCAATATCAGTTCGTATAATAATTTCATCCGGGGCAAGATGGAATCCGTCTCAATATACTCATTTTCATTATGAGAATGTCCCCCGACGGGACCACATCCGTCTAATACCGGAATCCCTAATGCAGAAATTCCATTTCCATCCGAAACCCCTCCCGTAGCTTTCCATGTTACGGGAACATCCAGTTTTTTGCCGAGCTCTTCCAGCTTGTTCATCAATGCAAAAGTTTGATCATGTGGATTCATAGGTTCACGGAAACTGATTTGTTTTGCCATAGCCGTCACACCCTCTATAAAGGGGTGATCCGTCATATGCTTGATCTTTTGTTGGATTTGTTCGTAGTGTTTCATATCTTTGAACCTTGTGTCCAGCTTCATCATTGCGTGTCCGGCAACCATGTTGGTCACCACACCACCCTTGACAATCCCTGTGTTCAGTGTAAATCCCTTCTCGTAATCATTCAATTGATCCAATGCCACAATCCAATGGGCCATTTCAGTAATCGCACTTCTCCCTCTTTCCGGATCCGCCCCGGAATGTGCGGAAATCCCCTTGAATGATATTTCATATTTAGCTGTCCCTTTTCTCTCTACCACAAAGGATCCGTCCGATCGCCCGGGTTCATATATAAATGCCGCTTTGCATTTTGCACCATGCTCCTTGATCCATGGAGTGGAATGGATGGATCCGATTTCTTCATCGCAATTGATCAACACACAAACGGACAAATCACGTTCTTTTTGTTTTATAAGCTCTTTGACTACATAATAAGCCGACAGGACGCCGGCTTTCATGTCCGCGGTTCCGGGACCATATACAATATTGTCTTTCCTTTTAAAAGGTCTTTCTTGAACCGTTCCCAAAGGGAAAACCGTATCTATGTGCCCGACAAGAACAACATCATATTGATCCGTATCCTTGGTTTGTATTTTAACACAGGGGCCGATCTCAGGTGAGAAATGAAAAGTCTCCGTCAAGCATCCTATTTGCTCGAATTTGTTTTTAAAAAAATCCGCAACTTTGGCCACCCCTTCCGGAGTAACGGTCCCACTGTCAATGTTCACCACAGTCTCCAACTCATTGAGATATTGTTCCAAATTAAAGTCACTAAAGTACATTCGCGGACTCCTTATCGATGATGTATGTCATATTCTTAAACAGTATCTTTTCCAGATCGTCTTTTTCAAAACCCATTTCATTCAACCTGATCAGCTGGGGCTCCAAATATTGGAAAGGCATACAGGAACCGAACACGATACGGTCAACACCTGCAGCTGCAACCAACCCTTGGAAATTTGTCTTTGCACCGCGAATCGGATAAACCTCCACTCGTGCAAAATCGTAAAACACCTTTCCTTTGCGTTCCCGAGTGACTTTTTGAAGTTTTTGTGCAATGATGTCGCTCGGTCCGTTTGTAATAATCACATCCGTATCTGGACATAAAGACAATAAACGCTCCACTTGACCGTAATCCAAGTTTTCTTGCGTATCCATCCAATGTCTTTGCCGCATATTCACCACGGCACAAGGCAGATGTACCGGTAGACCTAGCTCTCCTGCCAATCTTACCAATTCCACACTTTCCGGGCAGGTCAGATTGTATTGATGGTAGTATGGGTACAACTCCAAACCTTTCATATTCATTTTCTGAATACCGGTCAAAAAATCATTTTTCCAGGCGGGATAGGTAGGATTGATAATGGCAAATGGTAAAAAGCGATTTTGATAAGGAGCAATTTCTTTTACAAGTTCCATATTACCTTCTTGGGTGTCTTTATAGAATATGGAATGTACCGAAGAAACACAAGCAACGGATATACCTGCTTCATCCATCTTTTTAACCAACCCTTCTGCGGTGTTGTTTCTTAATTGACGGAACGGCCAGTGGCCGATATATGTATTGACGTCATAAATCATCCTTTTCGCCCCCTTTCAAGATATCGAGCAAAAGCAGGATTGTTCAATATAGTGATTTTATCTTGTTGTGAGATATTCGCACCTAACAGTTTGCCAATGGATTGTGAAAACGACCCGTCGGTACCGAACAATGTCCGGTTCGCTCCTAAGTAATGTACAGTTTGTTCGATGATCCCTTCATCATAAACGCTTCCGCTGATATCGGTATATACATTAGGATGATCCGCAATGGCTTTCAATGACCATTGCCAATCTCCCCCGCCTCCGATGTGGGCTTCGATGAATATCCCTTCGGGGTATTCTTTTGCAGCCTTGGCAAAATGAGTACCGTCGGAAATGGTAGGTTGAGGATTAGGAACCAAATTTAGTTTTCCTGCATGTTCTAAAATAGGGATATCCAGTTCAATACATTTTTCAATGATGGGTCGGAGCACCGGATCGGATATGAAATATTGATTATATAGCTTTATGCCGACCATCCCAAGTTCATTGACGCAGCGGTCGATTTCAGCCAAAGCTTCCTTTTTAAAACCGGGATTGACAAATGCCATTCCTTGAATGATGCCGGGATGCCTTTTCATGGCTGCTGCAACCACATTGTTATTGGTTCTGAATTCATCCGGAGTGGGACTTCCTCCCGAAATCGGCCTTGAGACTACGAGAACATCCATATGGGCTTTTTGTGCCGATTCCACCAACAAATCACATTGTTCAACATCCAACTGCCCGCTCCGGTCGCCTCTGACATGCTCATGCCAGTTGACCACCTTGTTTTGTTCGAACAGCTTCATTTGTTCTTTTAAAAACACGGCTACACCTCCAAAAGATAGATTCGGTTCTTATGCACTTAATATTAACAATTCTACCGGTTTGACCGGTTCATTTCAATACAAGAGATCTGATGATGCCAACAAATTGTATTAGAATGTCATGTTTAGTCTTTATTCATCTTGCTTTGTAAAAAAGCATTCATGACGAGCCAGGCTGCATCAGCGGAAAGTATTTCAGTCCCGCCAAACTGTTCAGTTTGGTTATTAGACGCTTTTGCCACAGTTCATGGAAGGAGTGTGTTTTCCAATTAAGAACGATTCAAGGATAAGGCTCTTTTGTCAGCATAATCCACGTGATCATTCCTTATAGCCATTTTATCATGCAGCGCACATCAACATTACTGCTAGCGTAAAGTTACTTTCGGTTAATGAGGAGTGAAAAATTCTAGAATTAGAAAGAGAGCACCAAATCTGATATGATTAAATTACCAAAAATAATCGAAAAGGTAGGTACTCTCTTATGTATAACAGTATACAACATTTTATCGATGTTGGTGTGGTCAAAATTAATAAAATTAAAGAAGGAATTTATAACGGCAAAATGGATGCCAGCGATTTGTCTCTTTGTATCCTCAAAGAAATGAAGATTTTAGGAACCAAGCTTCAAGCAGAAATTTATAAAGAAATGGATGATGCGATTCGTGAAAGTGTAGTGAGAAAGAAGTATTGGAATATTGAACATCGGAACCAAAAGAAGACCATAACCGATGTCATGGGTGACGTTGAATATAGTCGTACAGGATATTGTGTGAAGGGATCAGGCCAGTATGTATATCTTTTAGATCAAGTGCTTGGATACGATCCTCATCAAAAGATGACATTACCTGCGGCAGCACGAGCGTTGGAAGAAACTATTGAAAGCAGTTATCGCAAAGGCGGAGAGAATGTAAGCATAGACGAGGAAGTAGTTGCAAGCAAAGAAACAATAAAAAAGCTGGTGCATGAAACCGAAGTGGATATGCCACTACCGGAACCTAAGGAAAGAAAGAAGATTAGATGTCTTCATATCGTAGCGGATGAAGATCATGTAGCGGCACAGTTTTGGGACGAAAAAGGTGATCTAAAACGAGATGTAAGAGGGTATAAGATAAATACCATCACGCCGAAGCTTGTTTGCGTTTTTGAGGATATTATCAACGAATCAGGGGAAGCATCTAAGAACCCTAGGTACAAGTTGATCGGAAAAAGATATTTCTGCGGCCTTTATGAGGGAAGAAAGGGAAACGAAAAGCTTTGGATGGAGGTCGCCCACTACATAGAAACGATGTACGATACGAATTATCTTGAGAAAATATTTATAGTGGGAGACGGAGCCAAGTGGATAAAAACCGGATGCGAATACTTAGAAAACAGCAAATATGTTCTTGATAAATTTCATATGACGAAATATGTAAACAAGTCAGTGGCGCATCTTTACGACAGTGCTGACGAGGTAAAAAACAGGATTTGGGAAGCGCTTAACAGTTTGGATAAGAAGGAATTGAAGCGCATATATGAGCAGATTCTTAGAGCCACAGAAAATGAAAACAAGAAGGAAGAAGTCGAAGTAGCGTTAAATTATTTTCTGAACAACTGGCATGGAATAAGAGTGCGGATGGAAGAGACAAGTGGCTGGGCATACTGTATAGAAGGGCAAATAAGCCATGTCTTGTCAGCCAGACTGAGCAGCAGACCAATGGGATGGAGTAAGCGAGGCTGTGACCAAATGGCAAAGCTCAGGGCTTTTAAATGGAACGGAGGAAAGGTTATCGATCTGCTGAAATATCAAAAAAAGCAGAAGCTAAAACATGAGAAGCGTGAAAAACAGGAAGAGATGATACAGGAGCTGAAAAGAAGAAACTCAAGTTGGAAATATGCGGAGGATATTGACCTTAAGATCCCCGGTTTGGAGAAAAGCAGCATGAGGTGGCTAAGGGATTTGACCGATCTTGCCTGGGATGCATAAGCAGCCTGAATTACCCTGTTGTCAGCAAAAATGAATAGGAATAGGGCAAGTTTGTTTTACCACTGAAAACACGGTTTAAATACTTAAGCAACCTGAATTGAATGTTCTGTTACGGCGAAACCACGATATGGTATGGCGGGAAGCCACCTCGCCGATCGGAAGAACCAATCAGCGTTTATGCCGCGTAAAGTCTCTTGAAAATGAGGAGGTATGTTAGGCTATAACACCGGGCATTATCCATTCTCCAGAGCTCTGCTTCCTTGTTCAGCATGGGTATGCCCGTAATGCCTGAAAACATGCCGATGGAGGCTGTCTAGAGAGCCGTGGAATAAATGCGAGATACCGGATCACTTTGGCCGGAATGGTGGATCCCATAGCCTGGGGCGGCTTAATGGGAAATAAAGTACTTATATATTTAGAGGATTAGGTGAGATTAGGTGTAAATATGAAAAAAGAATAGAAAAATTAACGGAAATGATATATGATACGGATAGTAATTAAATCTAATCATGGGGTGAACTCTCACCTTTCATTTCCGAAAGTAAATTGACGCTATCAACATTACTTTTTTGTTTGCTAATTTCCTAGTATTGGAGTAAACTATATCATAAAAATGAATGTTCTAATATTTTGAAAGGAAAGACGCATGAAGAAGATGTGTTTTTAGTAAGGTGAATATGATGTTTTCTGATAAAATCGTTCAAAATCTATCCCGGTCATCTTTTATTCGTTCCATGTTCGAAGAAGGAGAAAAACTCAGGGCAAAATTTGGTGCTGAAAATGTTTTTGATTTCAGTTTGGGTAATCCGGTCATAGAACCTCCCCAATCCGTAAAAGACACATTGATTAAAATCGGAAATCAAAAAGAAGGCGGTTATTTCCGCTATATGAGCAATGCAGGTTATCCCGCTGCAAGAGAAGCTGTTGCAAAAAGCTTGTCCAAAGATACTATAAAGCCGATCCCTTCTTCTAATGTGATCATGACATGCGGTGCTGGAGGGGCTTTGAATGCGTTATTCAAATCTTTGTTGAACCCGGGTGAAGAAGTCATTGTATTTTCACCATATTTTGTAGAATACGGATTTTACGTGGAAAACCACGGTGGTAAGCTTGTGGTTTGCGACACCAATCACGACACATTCATGCCGGATTTGACCAAGCTTGAATCATTAATCAATGAAAAGACAAAAGCCATCATGTATAATTCACCCAACAATCCCACCGGTGTTCTATACAAGGAGGAAACCTTAAAAGCCATGAATGACGTCCTAACCCAAGCAGAAAAGAAGTACGGGACACAAATTTATGTGATAGCAGATGAGCCCTACGTAAAAATTGTTTACGACAACAAGAAGGTTCCTTCTGTTTTCAATCATTTTAAAAATGCAATATCGGTGAATTCTTTCAGTAAATCTTTGGCGGTACCGGGAGAGCGGATCGGTTATGTAGCGCTATCAAATGATATCGATCAAGTCGGATTATTAATGGATGCCCTCATATTCTGCAATAGAACCTTAGGATATGTGAATGCACCGGCAATCGGGCAACACATTGTCATTAACTGCATCAACGAATCCATCGATGTGGGATATTATCAAAAGAGACGGGATTTATTATATAACGCCATCACCGGGTTCGGTTTCAAATGCATCAAGCCGGAAGGTGCTTTCTATTTATTCCCGGAAACACCCACACCGGATGATGTGGCTTTTGTGAAGACAGCTCAAAAATATAATTTGATATTGGTTCCCGGATCCGGTTTCGGATGTAGCGGATATGTAAGATTAACCTACTGTCTTGATTACGATATGATCGAGCGATCTTTGCCTGCATTTGAAAAGCTGGCGAAAGAAGTTCTGTAATCAAATAAAAATTTATTAAAGAAAATCATTTTAAATTAAAATTCACATAAAAATACCGCCTAAAATCTTTTGATATCATAGGTGGTATTTTTCTTTTCTAATCTTACCGTCCCCACCGGTATCCATACTCAGCTAAAACCTTTCGAACAATGTCAATGGATTGTGCGTCCATTCCGGGGAGTGCTGATAGTTCAGCTTCACTTTTATGGCTCATTACATCAAGGTGTTTTATACGCAATCCTTCAATGGCTATCCTTGCTTCCGGCTTTAAGTGAGCAAGCAATAAGGAGACGGATAAAGGGACAAAAGGTTCTTTATGCGGGAAAGTATTTTCAAACTCCAAAACATCTTCTTCATCAAGGTTATCATATACCGGATCAAAAAAAAACCGACCGGTGATTCCGTCAAGAGCACCGGGATACAACGGAAGAGCCATGAAAGCATCAAAGTTTTTCCCGTCAGCCGTTGTGATGCCAAATTCAGACGCAGGTCGAAATCCTACTCTAGGATAATAGTCGGGATGGCCAAATATGATGACGGCTCGATACCTTAGTTTCCTCGCTTCTTCAAATGTTTTCAACATCAAGGCCTTACCGATTCCGGTATTTTGATATTCCGGAGATACGCTCAAAGGTCCGAATGTTAATAACTCATATCCTTTTCCCGAACCATCTTCAACCTTGCTTTTTGTGTATATGATATGACCTACAATTTTTCCGTTCATTTCAGCAACATAATCAAGTTCTTTGACAAATGAAGAAACATTGCGAAGCCTGTTTACAAGCAAATGTTCATCACACATATGCCTGCTGTTTTTCCAAAAAGCATCCCTAGTCAGCTCCTCAACAGTTCGGTAGTCTTCCGGTCTTTCAAGACGCAATATCATATCCATCTACCTCCGTCCTTTTCCATCCCCGGTATTTCTATCAAACACCTAGCCACTCCGTCCTCATCATTGCTCCTAATGACTTCACTAGCTTTCTCTTTTACCTCACTCTTTGCGTTCATGACTGCAAAGCTTCTGTCACAAGCTTCAAACAATGATAAATCATTTAAATTGTCACCAAATCCATAAATCTGATCAAAACCATATTGATTTCGTAAAAACTCAACTGCATTGTATTTCGATGCCTTTTCCGAGCATACTTCAAGATACCAAAAACCGTCATGATACGTGTCCCGATAAAATTCACACCGCAAGCCTTTGATCATACGAATTTTATCACATGCTTTTTTTAGTTTTTCTTCGGTATCCGCAACGGAATAATAGACAGGGCTTTGTTTCAAACAATCTGAAAAATTGTTGACCTTTGTAAAAACTTTTCCGAAGCCTTCAACTCGTTCTTTTATAAATTCTACTGCGTGAGGGGAATCGGTATTTTGATAAAATGTATTTAATATGTGGTCTTGTATGGTATACAGAAAGCCGGATAGACCAAACTCCCGTATCAACAGGATCAAGTTCTTTGCGGATTGTTTGTCCATCACTTCAATATTCACATACTTTCTATTTTGAAGATCATATATGCATACACCGTTCATCAGTACTATCGGAACATTGACATGAATTTTTTCAATCAGCTTACTGACAGTTGCAGCGGTACGGGCTGTAGCTACACTAAAAAACAATCCTTGTTCAATGAGTCGGTTCAAAACATTTTGAGTATATTCTGTAATTTCTTTTCTGTCATTTAACAATGTGCCGTCCAAATCCGAGATCACCAGTATTTTATTGTTGTCCCCCGGATTCATGATCGTTTTTTTTGATATTACCATATGGTTTAGCCTCTTTTACTTCATGGTTGACATACATATTATTGTAGATAAAAAGCACCTTCCGCAAGTACATGGAAAACAGTTGAGCAGTAAAGGTATAAAACCGCCTGCCAAAATACCAAACGGAAGGTGATGAATGGATTGTCGTACTTAATTTTATCAAACAGAAAATGATACTATATCAAATTCACACACCAAATAAATAATCAAATAAATTATACTTTTATCATAGCGATAAAATTGCTTCTTGTCAACACTATATCAACACATAATCTAAAGAAATTGATCATTATTTTTTATTTTCTTTACTCCTTATTTGCTTTTTCACGATGGACTTTGCCAGTCTTACCGTATTTTTTACATCGTTTTCAATGTCAGCGTACTCGGCCGGATCAGGCAATCTCTCGGCATACCGAACAACTTCATAGGTGGACGTCAATTGGGAAAACTGCTCATTAAATACATAATGGTCGTCGGTCTCATCGAATTCTTTTTTCAATCTGCATTGTAACTGAATTGCAGTTTCAGTGTCATCCACTTGGATACCGCATTCGGTAAGAGAAGACACCACAAAGCCATATGAATATCGTATCTTCAGCATCAAATCAATGAACTTTCTTATGTTTTTAAAATAATACTTCGGGTGATCATTGTCCGCATCTTCCATCAATTGATTTTGACCGATATCCTCCAAGATATCATCATATGCAATATTGGTTTTCTGATTTTTCTTAGTAAAAAAGTTCATGATCCGGTAGAAATTTTGTTTCGGTGAAACAATACGAAATATTTGTCGTAAAATATTTCGTACAAAACGTAGAAATTTCTCCACCATTTCCTTTACAGCTGATGAATTGATACTGATTTGGCCTGCAGCGATCAATAACATGCCCACACCGTAGGTCATCAAACAAAGAAATGATAATGTTGTCGCCAAATCCGTTGAGATAAGGAATGAACCATAAAAACCGGCTCCTCCTAAAATCAAACCGAACAAGAACAAGACTATTTTCATCATGGAGAGTGCATTCTTTTTGGAAACCAAGCTGATACTATAAAAGAGAGTCAAAACAACCCAATCAATCAAAAAAATCAACGGGCTTCTTAATGTATAAGCCTTGAAGTTTACCAACATGAATACAAAAGGCAACGGATAGGAAAGATACTTGACCGGAATGATCACGCCCTTTATTTTTATCGCAAATTTTCCTTCATCGTCCGTTTCGTCTAAATGTGTCAAAAAGCGTGCCGTAATAAACAACAGAATGGGTATTAAGTATAAAGGTTTGCCGATATCCAGCCTTGTAAGTGTTGTAACCGCTAACACAAAAGGATAAAGGCTGCAAAAAATCATCATTACCACCGTGTTATATTGATTAAATGTAAATGTAATGATTTTTTGGCCTTTTTCATTTTGACTTACTGTTTTCATATAATACTAGGCACGGAAACCCATCACCTTTAGGCGGTGGGAGGAA
>CALCRE010000051.1 GCA_937894465.1 uncultured Clostridia bacterium | reverse complement strand
CATAAAATACCTTTCTGAGTAAATATCAAACTGCTTGAATAAATGCAGAGGGATACTGACCGATAATTTTCCCTGTTAGAGGTAAAATTTTAATTTCTCTTATGCTCTCATTCTCATCAACCATTCCGAAACCCGTCATATACGAGAGAACTTCCTTGACAAGCTGATCAATACTCATTTCTCTAAACTCTTTGCTCCAGCCGCTCATATAAAGTTGACGGCAACGTTCAATTAATTGAATAAACCATTGTCGTGATACCGTAAGAATATCATTTTGTTCTATTTCCATTTCTCCCCTATCAACCATTTCAACGATCATACCGTTTATCTGAAGTGTAATATCCGATATGGTCTTATGATCCGGGAAAACATCCTTAAAATTCTTTGTAGGATCCAACACAAGGAATGCGCCGTTTTTATGAACATGAAGGCTGCTATCCAGCATGTCCTCAATATCCTTTTGCAACAATCCTTTGTAGTTCTTTATGTAGGCATAATCGGCATCTTCTGCTCCTTCGGAATAAACAGCCGGAGACATGATCAAACGCCTGTATACCCGATGTCTTCTAATGATACCTCGATCTTTTGCCACATCCAGCCATTCTCCATTTTCTATATCAAGATACGATGTATAGTTTTGAACATTACCGGTAAAATTTCTGACAAAATACCTTGACAAACCGGTACTCTCATAAAGAACCTCAGTCTCTTGAAAAGATGAAAATCTCAATTCATCTCCGTCATCCACCTTGATTAGGCCGATTTCGGTAGCAAAACTCAATACCTTAACCAATGATTTCCTATGTCTGTATAAAGTCCAATCAACGTTTTCATCTCCTGGATATGTCCCTTGTATGAATTCAGTGACTTGTGAGAGTACAAACTGATCACCGGCCCCCCTGTCTTCGAGAAACATAAGGATAATGCATAAAAACGCATATTCCATTGTGTTATCGAAATTGCTGATTCCCATCCAACTTTCTGCTTGTCCCGGTAGCTTTTCCAGTTTAATTACATAGGCATTCATCATGAGTTTGTATCCAAGTTTGTCCTCAACAAAGCTTTTATATTTTGGACCGGCATCTTTGATCACATTATATAGTATCGGATCTCTATCCTTAATGATCCAGAACTTTTCAAGAAGCATCTCAAATTCTTTCAATGTAATTTCTCCTTTTACTCGAACAATATTGTATAGGAAGGCATTTCCAGATTACCATCTTCACATCGGAGCATACACATCGACTTGTCTTCGGATCCTATCAATTTAAATACCCTTCCGTCATCTGTTTTTGCACTTTTATTTTCATTAGCACATGCCTTTGAAATCCATCTGAGCAATGTTATTCTCACGTGAGGCTTGATTATTGGCAACTCACTGATCTTTATTGCTTTATCCTTAATATAGCTATCGATAATACTTTTTTCTTGTACCAAAGTCCTCAAGTATTGATCTAATATTTCTTTTTTTCGTTCTGATTTATTTTCGATGGCACTTCTAGCACTCTTTTCTCTATAACCCCTTATTTTGGGTCTGATTTCCACTGTATCCGGCTGTTCATCATAAACGCTGCTATTGATGCTCTCGGTGCTACGAATCATACCGCTTCGGATATGTTTGGTATTAAAGATTCCGAAAGCTACAGATGATAGCTTATGGGCTTCCTCCATATCCCTACACGAGAGAAAAAGTTCGCAAAGCTTACGATATTCTTCTTTCCGATTTGCTCCGCTACCCCGGTTTTCAGAGATCTGTGAAGCATAACGGGTAATTTTTCGAATGACCTCATTTGTAATATCAAATATCTTGGATGCTTCACTTTCTTTGTTTGCAGTACCCAGAAACCAATCTTGTATACTCTCCCATTTTCCATTGATGTTGTCGATAAAAGTTTCGTCACTAACTTCCACATCCAGTCTCGGTATTGACTTTTCGTATTCCAAAACTTTAGCCAAAACGATGTTGATTTCATCGGAGGTTGCTTCTCTTAAAGACGCTTCAATAAAATGCATATTCTTTTGAAGTTCTTTTACAAACTCTCTTAAATAATCAATTAAAGCATCTTTGTAGGCTATAAACTCTCTTGTTTTCATCAGTTCTTCCGCCTTTTGGCTATAGAAGCTACGAACATAATCTTGGTAGTTTTGATTCAACCTGATAAAATCATTACTCAGATCCCTCCACCAAATTCCAACCGCCTTACTGTCTACATGAACCATATTCCTGATTTTAATGATGTGATCCTTGATACGCTCCAATAAGGTAGGTTCTAAAGAGGCTCCTTCAACGTTGATGTTTTCAAGTTTGATGGTGAGTCTTTCAATCTCAACAGAATATTCAGATAACTGATATCTGAATTTTTTGTTTTTGAACTCCTCCACAGTGGATGCTTTGCTGGTGTCTTGCATTGGAATCAGGTTCCCCCATTCAACTAAAGCATCCAAATCGTGTTGGCAAAGTTCCAAACTATATGATGAAAAGAACGGGTACTTCACCAGTTCTTCATATATTTCTTCTCGATACATCCAATATTTTATTTTTTCATACTGCAGATAAAAATATCTGAGAATTGTTCGATACCTAGAGCAATTTTCTGCGGTCAGGTATTTCACCTCGGTAAGTGGTTTTGTAAGTTTTGAATTAATTTGCATATGTAAAATATCCTAAACAGTAAAATTTATTTATAAGTATATCACAATCATAAAGCATATTACACCTTCCATGCAAACCTACGAAATATTCATGATTGACTCATGATTGACATTATCATCTATTTTCTATATGATTAAATCAGCTATTTTAGCTAATTTGTTTGTTTAATAAGGAGAGGATCGAATGATTATTACCGCAACGAACTTAAAAAATAACCTAGGAGAATATTTAAGAGCTGCCGCAAGAGAAGATATCATCATCACCAGCAACGGTAGAAAAGTAGCGCGTTTATCGGCTTATGAAGATGAAAAAACAACCTGCGGCTCTGTTAAAGAAACAGCAAAAGATTATGAAGTTTGGCCTAGAAAAGCAACCTATGAAGAATTTGTAGCGTTATGGGAAAACTCCGAAGAACGCTATGAATACATCGACGGTGAAATTTATTTACTCTCATCACCAAGAGTTGCACATCAGCAGGCACTTGGAAAGCTCTACACCATGTTGTTTGATTGGTTTAGTGGAAAAAAATGCACACCGTTTTTCGCTCCATTTGATATCACGTTAAAACGAAATGCGGAAAGTACCAATATAGTCCAACCGGATTTAATGGTCATATGCGATTTAGAAGAAAACATAAACGAGAAAGATTACTATATGGGCGTTCCTTCATTGGTGGTTGAAATTCTCTCTGAGAGCAGTCGAAGTAAGGATTCAGTCAAAAAGCTTGATTTATATATGTCCACCGGGGTACGGGAATATTGGATCGTAAACACAATTCATAAACAGGTCAATGTATTC
>CALCRE010000050.1 GCA_937894465.1 uncultured Clostridia bacterium | reverse complement strand
AAATATATTTTCCATCTTCATTGATTTTCATATCATCGTAAATAAGAAAGAACCGTCCCCCTAATGTTATAATTGTACGGATCCAGTCCGTTCCGTTATAATTAGGAACAACCGTTCTGCTTAATCCGATACCGTCTGCACTTGCGGCCCAAACAAGACCGACAAGAGGCGGCTTTTCTTCCTGGACCCCGTCTTTTATAACCAACATTCCGGTGTGATTCTTAGGAGCTTTTTCTATGTAGTCACGATCGTCTATAAATATGCGACCATTGGCACTATATTTAATAATTGTGTTTCCGTCCATATGTCCGTGTCTGCCTGCCGAAAAACCATCTAGCATTAGATAGGCATCATCTTGATTGTAACCTTCTCTGAAAGCCAGTTTATGAAATGTATCTTCAATAGCTATATCCAAGGGCTTTTCAGGATGATCCATTTGGAGATCATCGTATACGCCTTTTTCTACCGGATAGGCCTGTACCATGGGGTATTTTCCTTCTAAACGAGGTGTTACGGCAGTCTCGTGAAGATATCGATGGAAAGGAAAATCCAAGTCCTTCATACCCTGATCCGGGAAAGGTCCTTCTTTTGTTCTCTCCAAAAGGAATTTATAGAGGGGTTCGCCAAAGAACCAGGTGGCTGCATTCATCACTTGAGAATGGTTCCAAGAATAAGCACTGCTGTAGCCAAAAGGATAAACATCTCCGCCACCTGACATAGTACCTAGATTATCGATCATCATGGCAAACAAATCGGCACTGGGCTTTAAGCCTTTTGAAAGAAATCGATTGTCACCGGTGATAAAGGCATACTCGAGTGTAATTGCCGGTACATGCATCAAATAGTCCGACCCCTCATCCAAGTTTATATTCGACGTGTTGCCTTTGAACATCCGGTCACCCAATTCATACCAATCCTTTGTTTCGGGGAAGTCATAGTATTTTATAAAGTAGGTGGAACCGAACATGATGGACAGTGCCGGGAAAATATCATGATTGAATCTTGCACCTGTTGCAGGGGCTCTATTCAAATAACCGTCATGACTGTTTGCTTCATATGTAAGGTAGACGGCCGATACAATCTGCTTTCTGTCCTCTTCGCTGAAAAGAGGTGATGCTTCCATCACGTTATAGCTTGCCGTAAGGGGATATCCGAATGTCCACATATTTCTTGAGGAAAGTTGGATCAATGCAGTTGTAGAATGGTTGTTTACAAAGTTTGCATAGGATTTCCAACCATGTCTGTAGACCTGACCGTATCCTTCATCATTGGTGAGTTGATAAAACCTGCCGTATTGCATGATATTAGCCAGTAACGTGTGTAATTTTTTTGATGGTAATTCCTTTGTGCTTTCATGATCAAGCTGTTGTATCGATATATCGATGCCACTGATCATTTCTTGTATTTGGGGTCCTGCGGGTTGCTTTCCGTACGGCAACACTGAAACGGCTTCCTCTGACAAAATGGACTCCGAACACCAAGGTAGAAGCGGTCGAGTTAATCCGGATAGTATCTCGGTCAATCTTTGCATTCCCTTATGAAGTCCGACAAGGTCGCTTACACCCAACAAGATGGTGTTACCGCCTTTTCCGAAAGGATCAACGATGGTTTGCAGCTGATATCCGTCTTTTCCCGGATGTACGGCATCTGTGTATGCCATATAAAGGCTGTACAAACCGGCGATATACGGATTGTTTGACAAATTACCAATCAACAGATAATTGCCTGACCAATTGTTTTTTATTCTCACATCATCTGAATATTCCACAACGGCTTGTACATTCCATTTTTCTAAGATCATCCGAGCCAACTTTTGCCCTGCCTGTTTCCAACCCTCCTTCGGAGATGCAACAATAGTTAATGTTCTTAAATCCGTTTCTTTTTGAAGCGGTCGCGGTTCAATTTCCTTATATATCTTAACATCCGATATTTTCATATAAATCCCCCTGCCATCCGAATCTTTTGTGATAATGTAAGTATAGCATAACACCGGGGAGCACAACACCGAACCGTTTTCCTAATTCTTTGTCACTTTTAATATTGCAACTATTAAGATATACTTGTTAATGTAGCTTATCCAATCAAAAGTATTGAGGAGATATAAATGAACAGATTTTCTATCGATTATGAGGTTGAAAACAATCAATTTTACTATGCACACAAATACGAGTTGTATTATTTCCTCTCGTGAGCTGCACAGGCGCTGACCGGATCTACCATTATAAATTTAAAGAGGAGGACTAGAGATGGATATAATCATCAGCTCTTATAAAGATGAAAATCATCAATTTAATTTTACCCACAATTTGTCACAACCGCCGAATACAAATATAAATGTTCATATACATGATCAGTACGAGTTGTATTATTTCCTTTCCGGTGATGTCATTTACTATATAGAAGGGCAAACCTATAAACTACAAAGCAACGATATTCTGATCATGAATAATCGTGAGCTTCATAAGCCTAATTTCGAGTCATTAAAAGACTATGAAAGAATTGCAATCCACTTTCTTCCTGAATATGTAACTTCATTTCAAGGAAAGACATATGACATTCTAAAATCATACGAAAAAAGAAAACTTGGTTTCTTTAATCATTTTAGTGCTGAAGAAGTCGCAAGATACAATATTCCACGGCATATAGACAAAATAGAAAAACATATTGATAAAAACTCCGAGGAAAGACATGTGATGATAAAAACAATATTTATTCAAATGTTGGTAAAACTCAATCAAATCTTTTCAATGAAAATTAACTCCGGCGAACATGCAAAGACCTATGAGTATGACAGCAAAATAGTAGAAATCTTGGACTTTATTAATAACAATCTCGGGCAAAAGATCACATTGGATTTACTGGAGAAAAAGTTTTATGTTAGTAAATATTATCTGTGCCATGTGTTTAAAAAGAACACCGGTTTTACCATCATGGAATATGTCATTCACAAAAGAGTCATGAAAGCAAAGGAATTATTGCAAATGCAAACACCTGTGATCGATACATGTAATGCAGTAGGCTTTAATGATTACTCGAATTTTTACAAGGTTTTTAAAAAACTGACCGGTGTATCCCCAAGAGAGTTTTCACGTTGACAGATACTTAAAAAAGAAGGGCACAACCTGTCATAAGTTGCACCCTATATCTAAATGTATGTTTGAAGTATCTATTCAATAACAAATTTCAAATTGTCTTGATCTGCATCCACATCTACCGTCATTCCGTCCATAATGTATCCACTGATCATCTGATATGCCAGTTTGTTCTCAATATGTTGCTGTAGGTATCTTTTCACCGGTCTTGCTCCATATAGCGGATCATATGCATGATCGGCGATATAATCCTTAGCCGAATCACTGAGTATGATTTTTATGCTTTTTTCCGTAGTTCTTTTGTTAATATCCTTAACGGACAGATCGATGATATCTTTGATCATGTCCTTGGTCAAAGGTGTAAAGAGAACCGTATCGTCTATCCGATTCAAGAACTCCGGTTTAAACGTAGCCTTCAACAAAGTCGTTACCTTGTTCCTTACATCCCAACTCAATATTCCCTCTTCTGAAATTCCCTCCAACATATATTCACTGCCTATGTTGGATGTCATAATCACCACCGTGTTCTTAAAGTTTACTGTTCTTCCTTGGTTGTCCGTTAAACGACCGTCATCCAATAATTGCAGCAATATATTAAATACATCGGGATGTGCCTTTTCAATCTCATCAAAAAGGATGACACTGTATGGCTTCCGTCTAACAGCCTCCGTCAGCTGTCCCCCTTCATCATAACCGACATATCCCGGAGGTGCTCCGATCAATCTGGAAACAGCATGTTTTTCCATGTATTCACTCATGTCAATACGAACCATGTTCTGTTCGGTGTCAAAGAGACTTTCGGCAAGTGCTTTTGCCAATTCGGTTTTTCCCACTCCGGTAGGTCCTAAGAAGATGAATGAACCGATGGGACGTTTGGGATCCTTTAATCCTGCCCTTGCTCTCAGTACGGCATCGGACACGGCTTTTACCGCTTCGTCCTGTCCGATCACCCTTCGATGCAGTATCTCTTCTAGGTTCATGAGTTTTTCACGTTCGGTCTCCATAAGCTTTGTGACCGGTATGCCGGTCCAGTTGGATATGATTTCAGCGATTTCCTCTTCGGTTACCTCCTCTTTCAACAAGCGGTTTTCTTGGATACTCTTCTTTTCTTCTAAATCCCGCTCCAATTGAGGCAGTTTTCCATATTTTAATTTTGCCAGCAAATCCAAGTCGTATCGTCTTTCGGCATTTTCGATTTCGTTGCGAACATTCTCAATTTCTTCCTTCAGCTTGTTCACTTCACCGATCTTTTTCTTTTCTTCTTCCCATTGTACGGTCAGTTGATCATTGGTTGCTTTCAGTTCAGCAATTTCCTCCAATAAAGCATCGAAACGCTTTTTTGATTGAGGATCGGTTTCTTTTTTCAATGCTTCACGCTCGATTTCCAGCTGTAATATTTTTCTATTGATCTGATCCAATTCCGTAGGCATACTGTCAATCTCGGTTCTCAGCTTTGCAGCCGCTTCATCCATCAAATCAATTGCTTTATCCGGCAGGAATCGGTCGCTGATATATTTATCCGAAAGGGCAGCACATGCAATGATGGCATTGTCCGTAATCCTCACACCATGATGGATTTCATATTTTTCCTTCAATCCTCTCAGGATGGAGATGGTGTCTTCCACATTGGGAGCATCAATTAAAACCTGTTGGAATCTTCTTTCTAAAGCGGCATCTTTTTCGATGTACTGTCTGTATTCTTTAATGGTGGTGGCACCGATACAATGAAGCTCTCCTCTAGACAGAGCAGGTTTTAATAAATTACCTGCATCCATGGCGCCGTCCGTTCTTCCGGCGCCAACAATATTATGCAACTCGTCTATAAACATGATGATCCGCCCGTCGGACTTGGTCACCTCGTTTAAAACTGCTTTCAACCTCTCTTCGAACTCACCTCTGTACTTTGCTCCTGCGATCAATGCACCCATGTCTAGTGCGAATATGGTTTTATCCTTTAAATTCTCCGGCACATCACCTTTATGTATGCGTTGTGCCAACCCTTCCACTACAGCAGTTTTTCCCACACCGGGTTCACCGATTAAAACAGGATTGTTTTTTGTTCTTCTTGAAAGGATGCGAATGGTTCTCCTGATTTCATCATCTCTTCCGATGACAGGATCTAGTTTTCCGGCTGCCGCCATCTTTACCAGATCGCGTCCGTATTTCTCCAATACATTATAGGTGTCTTCCGGGTTTTGCGATGTTACCCGTTGATTCTTTCGGACACCTTGCAGAGCATTTAAGAATGTGTTCTTATTGATTTTGTATTTGTTTAAAATCTTGACCACATTACTGTTTCCTTTGTCTAACAAAGCAATGAACAAATGCTCCACACTCACGTATTCATCCTTGAATGTCTTTGCCACATTCTCCGATTCAATAAGCACCTTGTTCAATTCAGCAGACATATAGGGGTTTTGAGCTGCCGATCCGGAAACAGACGGAAGAGATCTTAAATGATCATCCACTTCCTTTTTTAATGCTTCTACATCAACATTCATATATTTTAACAACTGGGAAATCAAACCTTGTTCTTGATTCAACAATGAATGAAGAAGATGAGCCGATCCGATCTCTTGGTTCCCGTTGCTCAATGCTATGTTTTGCGTGTTTAAAATCGCTTCCCCCGCTTTTTGTGTTAATCTTTCCAAATTCATTATTTATTCACCTCTCTTAAATTTTATAAATAATTCTTCCTTTTACCGTTTAGGCGTATAACCGTTTGTTTCCATCAATTCTTTGTAAAGTGTTTTCATTTTGTCATTCACAGAAGGAGGATTAACAATAGAAATTATCAAATACAAATTACCTCTGTTGTCGTTTTTGTCCACATACCCTTTTTGAGGGATCCGAAGCTTGTTTCCGGTGTTGATCCCCGCAGGAATGCTGACATTCATCTTCTTCCCTTCCGGCAGATCCACTGTGACACTTGTTCCTAATGCAGCCTCCCAAGGCAACAGTTCCACATTCTTTTCCATGTCCAAGCCCTTCACCGAATAAGATGATTTTTCGGAGAACCCTATTTTAATGAACATGTCTCCTTTTGAGCCGCCATTTATACCGGGGCCACCTTGTCCTTTTAATTTGATCTGTTCTCCGTCTTGGATCCCCTTGGGAATTTTTATATCCAATGTTTTGGGGCTTCCGTTGATATTAACGGTAACCTTCACCGATTTTCCCAGTAATGCATCCACCGGATCAATATCAAGGCTTGCAGTAACATTCTCGCCTTTACGAGTCATATTGCGTGATTTGGTGTTTCCGAACACCGAACCGAAAATATCCTGTCCATTAAACCCTTCCGTTCCTCCTCCGCCGAAAAACATATTAAAAAAATCTGAAAATCCGGAATCATTACCTGTTTGGTAATATGTCCGGTTTCCAAATCCATATTGGGAAGGATCAAAATCATATCCGTTGTCAAAGTTCATTTGGTGACCGAATTGATCGTATTTTTGCCTCTTCTCTTTATCACTGAGCACCTCATAAGCTTCGCTTACCTCTTTGAACTTTTCTTCAGCAGCTTGATCTCCCGGGTTAGCGTCCGGATGATACTTCTTTGCTAATTTCCTATATGCTTTTTTAATTTCAGCTTCTGTGGCTTCTTTCGTTACGCCCAGAATTTCGTAATAATCCCTATACTTCAAACATCGTCACCTCTCTTCATTTGTATGTTAATCTACACATACATAACTTACTTCATTCTTTTTCTTTTATACCTATCATTGTCTTTGACTATCCTTGACCATTATATATTAAGTTAAATTAATTTGCAATACACATGATAAAAAATTTACATATATTTTGAATTCCCCGGTTTCTTTCAGTGTATACAGAATTATTGAGATAAATAAAGAATCATGAAAGGGGAACAAAATCCGTTCCCCTTCATACTCATTAAATTTCTTAATATATGGTGTTCCTTTTCTTACCGTAATGTGGCACCGATGGATATTCTAGAAGCCGTGGGTATGCGTGCGTAATTATTGCATGCAGTCAATCCCGGTTGATTGTGGTAAGGTTGCTTTTTCTCCTCAAGCTCTTCAAGTCGAAGTTCCCTTCCCTCCAAATAGTCGGTCAATCGTTTTTTCACCGAATCGATTCGTGCCATAACACCGCCATACCGAATATCCATGACCTCCCATCCTTGAGGTTTGTTGATTTCAAACCACCAGTTCATGTGATCCTCCCAAAGAATCTTCACTTTTTCCTTTAGTTCGGGAAGAACGGATTCAACCACTTGTTTTAAATAGTCCACATTGTTCTCATGATAAGCCTTAGTAATATTTTTCCCCAAATCACCTTTAATGGCCAAAGCGTCGGACAGCTTTCTTATATAGCGGAAAATATAGGCGTAACGGTTATCTTGTTCCTCGTATACTCTCATTTCTGCTGACAGCTTGGTATAATGTTCAGTCAAATTGTAATTTTTCAAGTTTTCATCAAACATACCCATTAACAAATCCTGCCACATGGAGTATTTTGCAGTATCCGGAGCCAACGGATCATTCGGTTTGACACGATCCACCCGATCTAAAGCAAAGAAAGCTTTTGCCGACGTGTTGCAACAGAATTCGAAACGTTTGAATACCGTTTCCCTGTCCGGCTTTTGTGCATATCCGTGCTCTGCATACAGTTGCAGTCCTAACAGTGTGGAAAAGACATTGGCTTCGGTGCCGTCATCTCCCCATATGGTGGCAAACACTTCACGTATTCCTTTTTCCTTGCAAACCTCCAAAGCCGCATCAGTAGTTCTAAAGGTCTTTTCATAGTTGGTGCCGTACCCGATCCAACTCCAAACCGCTCCTGCAAAAACAGTGCTGTCGTTCAAGGTTTTATGAAGATCGATGTATTTTTCATAAAAGTCTTTTGTGTCGTGATAGTAATCCCAATAAACCAATTGCACATTATCAGGAATCATCTCTTTCATTTCATCTGTAAATACCACGGAGGTATCGTAATAAGCATTGGTTTTGGATACCGCTCTAAAGAACATGTCGCTCCAGATCATGGGCTTTAATCCGTGCTTGTTCAATATTTCCAAAACTCTTTTCAGATGTTCGATCATAATCTCGTATTTGGGAGTGTAACCGTTGACAGCAAGGTATTTGCCCAATCCTAAGTGCATGGCTTCGTCCATACCGATATGCACCCGTTTTGTCTTAAAAGGTTTGGTGGAAGCTACAATCATTTCTTCGATCATCTTGTATGTTTCGGGGTGTCCTACCAGCAAAGTGTCGTTATCGTCTCTGAATTCACTGAAAACAGGCCATTTTAACGAATCGTAAAGATGTGCCAATGTTTGCATGCACGGAATCATCTCTATACCGAACAAGTCGGCGAATTCATCACAATCTCGCAATTCTTCCTCGGTGTATTTACCTCTCATATAGCCGAAGAAAGGTCTGTTTTCCAAAACAAAATTGTCTTCCGTGTAAATCATCAGCATATTTAATCCCATCTTGGCCATTTCTACAATGATTCGTTTGATATACTTGGGTTTGATGGCGGCATTCCCCTGCGCAATGTCAAACATAGCGCCATTCATGTCGAACAAAGGTGTCTCTTCAATCACAAAAGATTCTTTGCCATCCTGAACCGACTCCAAGACCCTGGAAAGTCCCCGGAAAAAACGAATTTTTGCGGAATAACGAATCGTACAGACTTTATTCTCCATTTTGGCATAAACATTGTCCTTATCACTTTGTGCCACATTAATGGCAAAGTCAAAGTCCCCATCGGTCATACAAAAACCGAACTCCTCCGCCATAATGGCAAGACCTTGCTTCAATTCATCCGGAACATTGGTAAATTTAATTTTCATGCTTTGTTTCCTCCCTTTTCAATAAAACAGTTACACAACAAAAAGACTACGTAAAGTTTTTTGGTTTTCACCTTATTATACAATACTGTAGCCTTGATTTTCCATATGGTTTAATATCAATTTCCCGATGTGGTGACAACTGTGGTCTCAGATGTCTTGGGCAAAGGCGGTATCTTTAATTTTTGCCCGATTTGTAGACTGCTCGGATTGGAAATGTTATTGGCTTCCATAATTAAACTGTATTTGGACTGATCATCGTAATATAATATAGCAATATGAGATAACGTTTCTCCGGATTTTACAGTGTGAATAATCTCAGCTTCAGTAATATTCGGCATGGTATATACCGGTTCATCCGTCTCGGTGACTTTTGATGTTGTACTTTCCTTAGTTTCGGATTTGCCTGTTGTTTCGGATTTTCCTGTGGTTTTTCTTGTTGTGGTATCGTTTTTATCAGTGTATGCCGGCGGTACAACATTGTCTGAAAACACCAAAGATGCCAAATTGACCAACCCGATGACAACACCGGAGAGAACAGCGATAATGACAATAATGGTGAATATCCTACTGGAAAAATAGGTTAAGATATGATGACCTTTGCTTTTCTTCTTTTTAGCTACCGGTTCTATTTTTCTGGTCAACCCTACATCGACATGCTCTGTTTTTTCCTCTTGAACATCCGAATCCGGTTCGGTTGTAAACTTTTTATTCTTCAGATTCGGAACTTTGATGGTTTGACTCATATCCACCTTTTTATCCGAAGGAGAAACGCTTTCTTTCTTTGTGTTTTGTTCTTTTCCTTGCGCACCTTTAGCGTGATTCTTGTTTACGGGCATTTTCTTTTTCGGGTTTTCTTGGCTTTTGATCGTCTCGATTTTCATAACAGTCACAGAATAATCCTTGTCCCGGTTCGCATTGACGGCCTCTTCCATAAGGAAATTTCCGATTTGTTCCGGTTCCCGCAATGTTTCGATGCAGTTTTCCACATCCAACTCGTCAAAATATCCGGACATACTGCTATTCATTAAAACAAATATGCCGTCGTTGACCAGGCGGATCATTTTGGATACATTAATTTGTGCAGCCGTCTTGATGATGTCCTTTCGCACCAATTCAGCTTGCTCGTCGGATATTATGCCCATCTTGATGAGCTTATCCGGGTTTTCCGCAGCCGGAGTCATGGAAATCATATTGATGGAGTCATAATAATAGGCGCTTTGCAAACCGTTATTCACACAAACGCCATAGTCTCCATCCATATATAAACACAAATAGGAAACAGACGGACGATTCTTTTGTACTTTGGATGTGTTGATATCCACCAAGTCCTGTATGGCATTGGTAATAACAGAAACCGAATCTTCCAGTTTCAACTCTTCCTTCACGATTTTCTTATCTAAACGTTCAAAGGTTTCCAAGCCCCTCATATCCGAGGCGGCTACTGCATCCTCATCCTCTTCAATCAATGCACATAAGAAACGGTCGGTTACCTTTTCATAGTTGAACACCTGACTTTCCGATCCTTGCGAATAAGCTGACTTTTCATTTATGTATAAATCCGGGTTGGTACCTTCCGGATTTTGATTACCGTATTTTACGGATGATATTGAAATTTTGATTTTAGCCTTCATTTATCCCACCCTTAATAAAAATAGACTTTGTGATTAAATAGTAACACACATTGCGTGTCCAGGCAATAATTTTGAGCTTAAATAAGCCTATTTCCCTTTGTATTCTATTAGATTCATTCATATTTCACATTCTTCTATTTTTGATATAACCGCTTTAACCCGACACCTTAATTCTTCCATGCTCCCGGAGTTATCTACCACATAATCAGCTATGCTCAAATATTCCTCATCACTTAATTGGTTTTTCATTCTCTCTTGGATCATTTGGTCGGTCATATGTGGATTTCTTTTTTTTATGAAAGTAAATCTTCGATCCAAAGGAGCCAAAACCACTGTCACATAATCCACCAAATCCAAAAATCCTTTTTCAACCGGTAAGGGGCAATCATAAGCAATGCGGGTAATTCCCTTGTCTTTTAATTCCGATATCTCTTGCAATGCCTGCTCTCTTACCGCCTCGTGTGTAATTTTATTCAAATCCGACAATTTTTCCGGGTTTGAAAACACGATTTGAGCCAAATAGGAACGATTAATCCGACGGTCTTCATAAAGAATGTGGTCTCCGAATCGTCTTACAATTTTTTTGTATGTTTCTGTTCCGTAATCCAAACTGTTTTTGGATATTTTATCCGCATCCACCACGGAATATCCGAATTCTTGAAATATGCTTGTTACCGTGGATTTTCCGGAACCAATCCCCCCTGTGATCCCGACAATCATAATTCCTCCGTCGTATTATTTGGTTTCAAACCAACTCTTCCCTGTATTCACATCCACCGTTAATTTAGTTTTTAATTGAACGGCTTCTTCCATGCAATCTTTTAACAATTTCGCCGTAAGATCTGTTTCCTCCGGTACAGCTTCAATAATCAATTCGTCATGAACCTGTAGAATCAATTTTGATTGAAGATTCATCTCTTTCATCTTCTTATAGACCTTTACCATAGCCACTTTTATAATATCCGCGGCACTGCCTTGTATTGGAGCGTTCATGGCTACACGCTCTCCGAACATCCGCACTTGCTTGTTGGAAGACTTTAATTCATCGATGTATCTTCGGCGGTTCAGTATGGTTTCCACATAGCCATTTTCATAAGCCGATGCAACGATATTTTTCATAAAGGAAGCCACACCGCTATAGTGCGCAAGATAATCTTCAATATACTTTTTTGCTTCCTTCATGGATATTTTCAAATCCTCCGACAAGGAAAACTCGCCGATTCCGTACACTATGCCGAAATTAACTGCTTTTGCTCTGGAGCGTTGTTCAAAAGTCACATCCTCCGGCAAGATGCCAAAAACCTTCGCTGCAGTTGACAAGTGAATGTCCATATTGTTCGCAAATGCTTCTTGCATAGCTTGATCGTCAGCAATGTGAGAAAGCACCCGAAGCTCAATCTGGGAATAGTCTGCATCCACTAATACCTTGTCCCCTTGTGCTGTAAAAACACGTCGGATCTTTCGACCTTCCTCTGTCCGAACCGGTATGTTTTGCAGATTAGGCTCAATACTGCTCAACCGTCCGGTGGTCGTGACATCTTGCTTGAATATGGTGTGTATTCTGTGAGTCAGCGGATTCACCAAATTACACATAGCATCCACATAGGTGCTTTTCAGCTTGACCAATTGACGGTATTCCAATATATGTTCAATGATTTCATGCTTGCTTTTTAACTTTTCCAAAACATCCGCATTGGTGGAATAACCGGTTTTAGTCTTTTTAATCACCGGAAGCTTTAATTCTTCAAATAATACCTGGCTTAATTGCTTTGGAGAATTGATGTTGAACTCATGGCCTGCCATGGAGTATATGGTAGAAATCAATCCGGCAATCCTGCCTTCTAACTCCAATCCATATTTTGTCAAGGCATCCGTGTCCACATAAAACCCGTTATGCTCCATAAATGCCAAAACAACGGTCAACGGAATCTCTACATTTTCAAACAAACCCAGTTGATTGTTATGCATCAACTCGTCGGAAAGCTTGTCCTTTAAAACTGTCATGGCATAAACTTTTGAAGCGAATTTTCCCGCTTTTTGCATCAACAAATCATCGCCGCAATCGATCTTAGGCATTTCCAATCCGGTATATTTGGCGAATAAGGTTTCCACCGAGTAGTCTTTTGCAGCCGGATCCAGTATATAGGCGGCTATTAACAAATCGAAAACTGATTGTTTTTCATTGATTTCAAACCAAGATAGAGCATGATACAGCTGTTTGAGGTCATATCCGTTTATAGGGCATCCACTTGAAACCTTTTGCCGAATCATCCCGATGACTTGATCATATACGGACCCCAACGAATCATCCGTGTCCTGTATGAGCTCGGGATTCACATAGACAGCACTTTTCCCGGTATAAATACAACAATCCATCAATTTGACATCGGGATGTCCTTGGGTATTATAATTTGCATAAAAATGAAGCTCAGAAAGAGAATCCAGCAAAGAACTTAATTCCTTTATAGTTTTAATCACCGTTACAGGGCATTCGAAAGCGTCCTTTTCATATCCTTGATCTTGTTCTTGTAAACCCATCCGTTGAATCAGTGAATTGAATTCAAGATCTTTAAAAAGACCCAGTAAACGATCATTGTCATATTCTTTGAGCTTCGCTTGGTCCAACTGAAAATCATGGTCGGTATGGGTATCGATTTTTGAAAGATCATAGCTAAGATAAGCCATTTCTTTGTTTTGAATCAGCTTATCTTTGATGGAACCGGCCTTCATTTCACCCACATGTTGATAAACTCCGTCCAAGGATCCGTATTCGCAGATTAATTTCAATGCGGTTTTTTCACCGATTCCAGGAACACCGGGTATATTATCCGATTTATCTCCCATGAGAGCCTTGACATCAATCATCTGTTCAGGGTTTAATTGATATTTTTCAATGAATGCTTCCTTGTCATAAAAGTCCGTACCGGTAAGCCCCTTTTTTGTAAGAGGCATTTTTATCGTCACATGATCGTCAATCAGTTGAAATGCATCTTTGTCACCGGTGAGTATAACCGTCTCAATGCCTCGGGATCCGGCATTTTTTGAAATGGCTCCGATCAAGTCGTCAGCTTCATATCCGTCCTTTTCAATGGTGGATATATTCATGGCGGATAACACGTCTTTTAGAATGGGAAATTGAATGGCCATCTCATCCGGCATACCGGTACGATTGGCTTTGTACAATTCGTATTGCTCATGGCGAAATGTTTTGGCTTTTCGATCGAAAGCCACACAAACATGAGTGGGTTGTTCTTCATTCAAGTTCTTTAAATAAATGTTCAAAAAACCAAAAATTGCGTTAGTATACACACCTGCTGAAGTTCTCAACAGTTCACCTGTTCCTCCTAAACCGTAAAACGCCCGGTTAAAAATGCTGTTACCGTCTATGAGTAATAATTTGTGCATATGTCCTCCGCAATCTTCTTCATTTTTAATTATTCACTTATTTCAATAGTGATTATTGTATATTGAACCTCTTCCTCCAATTCTATCAGCCTTTCGTTCAGTTTGTCCAGTTCCTTTTGCTTTTCTGCAATTAAAGCAGTGTTTTCGAATTGTTTTTCTTTTATAGATGCAATTTGATCGGTATAATCTTTAATGCTGTTTTTAATTTGCTCCACTTCGAATCCATAATCTATGACCGTCAGCTCACTTTCGATGTAACCGGAGATCAATCCTTCCTTTTTCAAAGTCAAAAGCGCTTGTGAAAAGGAATCATATTGGTTCACGGGTAAATAAAGTTTCAGAACAAAACTGTCTTCAACAAGTTTTTTATCTTCTTGTGTATCAAACTTGGCTTGATAGGTTTCAGCGATCGTTTGAACCTTACCCATAGTTTCTTGCTTATCATCCGTGATCAAATTAATTTTGTATTCTGCCTGCTGATAGGAGCGATAGCTGCCTGCCATCTGCATGAGCATTCCTTTTGTGGTAGTTTCATTCAATGTTTGAGTGGTTGCAACCGTTTCCTGTGTGGTAGCAGCGGGTTGTTCCCCACCTCTTAATCCTTCCACCATTTTCATACTTGAAGAGTCCATATCCATCGCAAACAAGTTTTGTTCCGCTGAATTCTCAGATTTCGTTCTGAGGAAATGTTGCCCTCCGGTGACGACACCAACAACAATCAGTACACACGCGGCAAAAGTGGCGACAGTTTGAAAGACCTTTTTGGCAACAGGTCTTTTTACCTTTTCATCTTTGGTCAGTTGAATAATATTCGTCTCTTTCTTTTCCGTTGTACATTCCATCAGTGATTTTTTCAAGCGGTCATGGAACGATGGAGGAAGGTCAATTTGTCTGACGGTTTGCAACATATTGACGGTGTTTTGCATTTTCTGAAAATAGAGTTTACAAAGGTGACATGATTCAAGGTGATTCTCAAATCGGATCTTGTCTTTTTCCTTTAATTCGCCGTCTAAATAATCGCATACCTGTATCTCAAATTTATTACAATTCATTAACCTTTTTGCCTCCTTTCCTGTATATACTTATTTGACGATATAATCACTAAAAAGTTCCCCTTTTTGTTCTATTAATTCTTTTAACGCAATTCTTCCGCGATTAATTCTGGATTTCACTGTTCCCATTCCGACTCCGGTGATATCCACAATCTCCTGATACGAAAATCCTTGTATGTCTCTGAGCACCAAAGCCATCTTTTGGTCATCCGGTAATTGGTCCAGCATACTTTTCATCAGTTCGCTGATTTCAATTGTTTCAACGGTTTCTACAGGATCATTTTCATCGCTTGGAATTTGTAATTCCAACTCCTCGCCCTCGTATCGGATGGTTTTATCAATGGAATCAACATTCTTATTTTGTTTTGACCGAACAAAGTCTATACATGTATTATTAATTATTCTATACAACCATGTGGAAAAAGAAGATTGTCCCTTGAATTTTTTTATATTCCTAAATGCACGCAAAAAAGCTTCCTGGGTAATGTCCTCCGCATCTTCAGGATTCTTTAAAAAACGATATGCTATATTATAGGCTTTGCGCTCATGCTCCATGATGAGCATCTCAAAAGCGTTAGCATCGCCTTTTCTCGCTTTCGTAAGCAAGACTTTTTCGTATTCACTCATTTGTGACCCCCTATGGGCAACAGTTTTATTCTCGTGTCACAACAATATCACAGCTCATTCTCTTTAAATTTCTCGTATTCTTTTTTCACCTTGTCCGACAATTGTATTTTTTCAAACATATCCGGTCTGTTTTTTTCGGTAATCATCAAGCTTTGAAAATACCGCCACCGGTTAATATTTTTATGGTGTCCGGACAAAAGGACTTCGGGAACCTTTTTTCCGAGTATTTCCTCCGGTCGTGTATATTGAGGGTATTCCAACAAACCGTTGTAATGGGATTCATTCACGTATCCATCCTCTTCGGCTAACACACCGGGGATTAGACGGCTGACCGAATCAACAAGAACCATAGCCGGAATCTCTCCTCCGGTTAGAACATAATCTCCTATGGACAACTCCATATCTACGATTTCGTCGATCACCCTTTGATCCATTCCCTCATAATGTCCGCATAAAATCGTAATGCGGTCATAACAGGCCAACTCTTTCACTATATCCTGGTTCATGACCTTTCCTTTAGGTGACATATAAACAAGGATACTTTTCTCATCAGACCCGATTTGTTCTTTTATTTTTCGGTATGTGTCATATACCGGTTGTACGGTCATGACCATTCCTTGTCCTCCACCGTATGGGTAATCATCGGTCTTCTTGTGCTTGTTCTCCGAATTCTCCCTGATATCATGGGTTTCCAATGAAATAAGGCCCTTTTCCATAGCATTGCCGATGACGCTCAATTTCATCACATTAAAATATTCCGGGAACAAGGTTAAGATATCAAATCGGATCATCTCTTAATCCTTCCATCACATGAACATCAATCCTGTTGTTTTGTATATCTACATTTAATATGCAGTCCTTTATAACGGGTAACAACAATTCATTTCCGTTTAGCTCCTTGACCACATAAACATCATTCGCACCGGTTTGTAACACATCCGTCAAAACACCGATTTTTTTATCATCCTCGTAGATGTCCGAATTGATCAGGTCGCAAATCAAATATCTTCCTTCCGGCAGTTTCACTGTGTTTTCCCTGTCCACATAAATATTGTATTCCCTTAAAAGCTCTGCAGCATTTCTGTCATTCACAGATTTAAATTGAACAAGGGGAAATCCGTTATAAATTCGTACTTTTTTCACATCATATCGAACCGGTTCCGATTCATCTTTTCCGATGAATACATAATCCAAATCCATAAAACGATCCGGATTATCGGTGATCGGGTAAATTTTCACTTCACCGTTAATACCGTGAACAGAGACGATTGCTCCAATTTTTATATAATCTACCATCCATATCTCCGAACAATTTTTATTGAACCATTGATGAAACAAAGCATCAACAGCTGATAAACAGCATACTTATTATATCATACTCATTGAAAGGTTCAATACAGGAAAGCTTTTTTTAAGTGTTATTTCCGCACCCTCACCTGTCAATTATTCAGACAATGTTCAAAGGTTACCCGGCATACTTTGATCAGGGCGGGTTATAATAAGTAATGTGTTTAAAGCATTTATTTATGGAGGTGGTTGTACACCTCTTTTGAGTTATTGACAATAAAAGTTTTGGATTTGAATCACAATATATTGAACCGAGGTGAAAGGTTTGTCAGAGCAATACTTTTTACAAAAATGCATCATATCCGCCGAGGATGCTAAAGGAAGCTACTCTATGATGTCTAATTTAGATGCGGATCAACAAGCAAAACAAGTATATGACAGCATGGTTGCCGATATCGAAAAGCACCTTTATTATCTGAATGACCGGCTTAAATACTTAAAACAACTTCAACAATCAAACAACCAAAAATGATATGGGATAGGATAATTAAATCCCTATAGTTTGATATTTTTCTATACCAAATTCTTTAATGATATTTTCAACACAGCTACTTCTTACAGTGACATAGATTTCTTTTTTTATCTTTAAAAGCAGTGTAAACATATCAAAAAATCTTTTTTTCTGCAGTTCCAACGGCCCGATTTCATCTATAAATACAGGTTCAACTTTTTTTATGATTATATCCGATACCGTTTTGTAAGCAAACATTAACCCTCTTTTAGAAAAACTATATACATCAAAGCTGTACTCTTCATCCCAATTAAGAGGTATAAACTCTTTCTTGAAAGAGAAATCCTCGCTATCGCCGGTAGACAGCCTAACGATCCTTTGTCCCGAATGCTTGCCGGCTTCAAATATTTTTGTATTGATAAATCCATCACCGAGCTTTATTTCACGGTATATTGATAAAAGCCTTGTAGTCTTTCCGGTGTTCACTCCCCCGGTTATTATGTGAACATTCGCCTGCCCAAAACCTGTAGGAAAGGTTGTTTTTCTATACATAGTTTCCATATTGGTTTTTTCCTCCAATGCCTTGGAAAACATAACTGCAAACCGCTATATAATCCTCCATGGTATCCACATCCATCAAGATACCTCTATCTTGCACTTCTATTGTCCTAAAGCCTTTGGTATCAATAAAATCCCTCAGGCTTAAGCATGTGGAATTTTGGAATATTTCCTTAATTAAATAGCTTTTCATAAGTACCGGGTGGCCCTTTTCACCCTTGCATGTAGGTATAACGATTTCCCCGTCAGTAGCCAGCATACTTTCATATACATCCATATGAACCGCAGGGTAGTCTCCGGGTATCAAAAAAAATCGCTCTCCTCTAATATATTCCAAGCCCTTCTTGACTGAACTGTACATTCCGTCCTTATAATTTTCATTCAGTATTAATTCTGCTTTCGGATACTTATCCACTATGGGTAAAATATTCTCAAACCTATATCCGCCAACCACTATAATCCTGGAGCAAGCATGGTACATCCCTTCAATGCAGTTTTCTATAAGAGTTTTTCCTCCTATGTCCAGGGTCATCTTAAAAGCTTTTGCCCTTTTTGAAAAACCGGCAGCTAAGATAATTCCTTCGGTATCGGCCAATCTAGAGTACCCATTGAACGTAAAATGCCAATGCTAACACAGAAAAGGAAAGGGTTGTTCTGAAAAAAATATGCGTTTCCAAAAAAGTAATTATACGCTTATGTTTCCTGTTTCCAGTAACCTTATCCTCCATTTTTCTTTTGTTAGTCCTTTCTGTTGTTTTTATACAACCATATATAATTAAACTGTTCGCAATGCTTTCCAAAAAGAAAAACTTTACAAACGGATATACTGCCCGCAGTGGTGATACATTAAAATAAAACGCAGGCATTAAAAGTATATAAATAATGTATAATATTCTCCATCCTACACTTACCGCAAGTGCTTCCGGGTACTTGAATTTAAAAAGATCTTGCTTGTGCTCAATGATTTTAAACGCA
>CALCRE010000049.1 GCA_937894465.1 uncultured Clostridia bacterium | reverse complement strand
CTTTACTATAATAAAATATTCACGTTAATAATAGTTCACATCTATAGTATATAAGGGTGAAACGTTTTATTCAAGCAAAGAGTGGTTGCGGTAATTTTGGAATGTCATATTATTGCAGAGCACCGTCTTTTCTCATCTGCTCCACAACCAGTTTTCCATCCAATTCTCGCGGTGACCGGTTTGTGTCAAGACATAATGCGGCTGCTGTCCCTGCGGCCTGTCCCATTGCAACACAGTCTCCCGTGACTCGATAGGAAGCGTGGGCTTCGAAACAACCCGATATGCATCTGCCTGCGACCAATAGATGATCGATGTATTTTGGAACAAGACTGCGATAAGAGATGTGATACGGCTTGATCGGGTATCGGATGATTTCCTCCTGGCCGTTTCCATCCGGTTGATGGATATCAACACCGAATTTGCAGATACATATGCCATCGGAAAATCGTGCTCCTTCAAGCATATCCTTCAGAGTTATTTCATATTCACCGGTGATGCGTCTGCTTTCCCGAATACCGATATGAGCTCCGGTCTGATCTAGCTGAGCATCTTTAAACTGTGGAAGATACTTCTTGAAATACGTAACTGCATCATATACAAGCTCTCTGCCTTCTATTTCGGCTTTGGACAAATCCCATGCATCCAACGGATTTCTTCCTCTAACATGAGTCATCTGGCATACTCCCGTATGAGAGCCGGGCAAGCGGAGCATACATGGACGCGTAAAATTAAATTGGTAATCTGGAAGGCCTTCCCGTTCAACAGCTTGCTTCATCAGAAAATATAACTCATTTCCGTTTAAAGCGGGGAAATTGTTGTAATTTTGCACATAGTCCATATTAGACATTTTGAACATCAGCGTCATAGGTTGAACGGCGCCATCATGATCTCGCCCTATTTTGTATGAGGCACCTGCCCTTGCCGCTACATCACCGTCACCGGTACAATCAATGATTATTTTTCCCATATAGGCTTGTCTACCGGATTTGTTTTCAACCAGTACGCCTTTGGCTACTTTATTATCGACGATGGTATCAGCAAAATATGTATGGAATAACAGGTCGACACTGCTTTGGATCATCATTCGATCAAGTAGTAATTTCATTGTTTCAATATCGAAGGTATACATTTGTCCGCTGGATGAATTCATGCCTAAATCGTTAATCCGGTTTACTATTTCTTGTACGATCCCGCCTTTATTCTCGTAATCAAACAAGGGATTGACCAACCCGGCAGTCCACATACCCCCGAGGAAACCATATTGCTCAATAAGAAGTGTTTTCTTGCCGCCCCTAGATGCGGAAAGTGCAGAACCTACACCTGCAGGTCCTCCTCCTACGACTATAACATCATAATATCCGAAAATAGGTATTTCTCGAGTTTCAGTATAGGTATTCACGGTATGCCCCTCCGATACATCTTACTAACAAGATTTCAATTGCCATTAAATTTTACCATACTTCCATTGCAAAATCATTCATTTATATTATTCTTAGCGTGCTGTATTTTTCATAGTTTCCATTTGTATTCATTGTTTGTTTTAGGATATTATATAACATGACATAGAAACCATTAACTATTTTGGAGTTTGGATTTGTTTGATTTAATTTATCAGGAAGTTATGAACGGGATGGATATGGCAAAAGCAAGCCACGATGCCGATCACACCCTTCGAGTATTAAAAATGGCAAGACATATTGCTACCATTGAAAAAGCTAAAACCGATGTTGTTGAATATGCCGCATTGCTACATGACATC
>CALCRE010000048.1 GCA_937894465.1 uncultured Clostridia bacterium | reverse complement strand
ACGATATGGAAATGGAGATCATAGAAGAAGTCAATAAAATACTTGAAGAAAAAATGAACACAATCATTGATATTGAATATATCCCGGTTTCGATGTTCAACAAGGGAGAAATATTGACCAAGCTTTATTCCAACAATCATGTAGATGTTATTGATTATATGCCTCAGAATTTAGAAGCTTATATCGAAGATTTAAACATTGCGGATTTAACGGATATCTTGCCGACCTATTATCCTGAATTGTTTGAACCCGGCATTAACTTAAGCAATATCTATACGGATGGTCGAATCTATTCATTTCCGGTTATTACGGCAAGTGCTTACCAAGACCGCTATTGCCTTCTGATCGACCGGGAATTTTACGAATCCGCAGGAGAACCTGCTGTAAATACAATATACGATGTCATTGATTTATACGATTACGGTGTCGAACATGAAAATAAGGAAGGGGTTCGTTTCTTAGATGAAAAAGCCAACCGCTATTTCTTTTGTCCCTTTACTTACTTTACAGAGATCTATTTTCAAAGCAGCGGTTATACTTTATTATCCAATTCCTATTTTTATGCGGAAAAAGATGATGAGATCATCGATTTGTTTGAAACGGACGTTCCGGAGGATTGCTATTCTTCCTTAGCCTATATGTACAGTAAAAATGCGATCAATGAAGGATTTTCCTTTTACGGGCAGTGGCCCCCGGATCCCCGGAGCAAAGTTCCCGGATTAAGTATGGCTCTTATTATGAATGACGAAACTTCGTTTTTTCCTAATACAATAAGAGATTATAGTGAATTTAACCGTTTGTACAAGGTGATGTTCATAGGTGATCATGAGATCTATCCAAATAGATACGCAATTCGAAGGTTCATCATTTGCGGCAACGGCAATGCTGATCGAGGAGTTATTGCACTGCGATACATGGTTGAAGACCCGGATCTCAACCGATTGCTTACATACGGAATCGAAGACAAACATTATAAATTTGTTGACGGTTGCATTGAAAGCACCATGAATGAGGAAGGGTTCATCGTTCACAAATGGATGCCTACTATCGTCAATAAAAAACATTTTGTTCCATTGGTCTTTTCACCGGAAGGAAGTGAAAAATACATTCGGGATCTTTATTACGGTCAACCCAAACAAGTGATTCCCGGAGTTGCTAACAGTAAGCTGTCGTCTACAATAAATCGAAAAAAAGATGACATAGAAATGGATGAAGCCATGTTAGAGAGAGCAGAAATTTATGGTGAAGGTAAAACTTATAGTAAACTCCTTTCCCGGGGAATCACATATAACGAGATCACAAGTAAATTAGATAAAGAAGAACAAAGAAAGTTATTGGATCGTATTAAAGAAGATGTTGATGAATTGAAGCGGTTGCAATAAGTTGATCATTTATAGATAGTAACGAATTTTGCATGTTACGAAAGCGTGGTGTTGATATGAGAAAATGTTTCATCATGATAAATATCTTCTGTTTGGTCGCGTTATTTTCTTGCACCGGTCAACGAACACAAGATGAGAGTAATATGCCGGACAGATCGGGAATAGACGGAGAGAGTATTTTTGATGATAAGCCGTTAAAAGTCTTAATCAACAGTCAAAAAAACAATTATGGACTGTACTTAGGACTGCCTGTGGGGAGCGGGTTTAATAACATACTTGAAGAAATTAGCAAAGCTAGTGAAGAAAAATTCGGTTTTCCTGTTGAATTCATATCTTTTCCTGAGGGTGATTTAAAAAATGAATACATGATCATAACCACGGCTGCAGGTTCGGATATTGATTTGATTTTCCCCACAAAAGCTTGTGAATTTAACGCTACTTATAAAGATTTTCAATCCTATTTTTTCTGGAATGAAGATTTTATTGAATTATATACGGATCTATCGCCTTACTTAACCTATTGTCCTGATGTTTACGATAACATGCAACAGTATGATTATGTCATGGATATGGTAACAAGAAAAGATAGAATTTTTGCACTGTATGCAGGAGTGCCGGAAGTCAGCCGGCTCTCGTTACTGATTAAAAACGAAATCCTACAGGAGTATAATGTACGCTCCGTTACAAGTTTTACTGACCTGTACAATTTAATGGAGATGATGGCAGAGCAGGATGAGATGAATGACCGTAACAAAATTGTGGTTAACGAGAGAATGTTGCTCCATTACGCAATCATTAAAGCAGGATTTTACTCCGGTTATGATGGAAACAGGAATTTAAGTCCATATAACATGGTTTGTGATTTGGATGATGAAAACTTCAAGCCGCTTCTGATCGAGGATACGGATATATTTGATGTTCTTTTTCGCGAATTCGGTTCTTTCTTGGAACAATCCTATTTTCGATTGTTTCCCTATGATAAACAATCGGATGTAAAGTCGGACGAACAATTTTATCGATCTCTTTTTTCAGAAGAAGGGGGCAATATCTATTTGCTTGATAATGCTTTTTACTCCATTTATCGACTCTTTTCCTATGACGAATATCCCACGGAAAATCCTTGGAATACATATAGCATGTTCATGTTTGACGACAACACACCGATAGTTAATACAATAGACAGTATCCAACTTATTCTAGTCCCTTATACCTGCACACAACCGGAGAAAGCAGTAAGCTTTGTCAATTGGTTATATACGGATGAAAAGGTTGCCGACCTTTTAACATTCGGATCGGATCAAGGTAAATATCCGAATTATGTGTTTACAAGGGAAGGAAACATTTTTTACGGTGGACGGAGCACCGTGTATCACTTTTATAATCTGTTTGCCAATTTTTCCGATCGACTTTTTCCTTTTAACAATAAAACAATGGATGTGTCCAAAGTATATGTAGATTTGGCTTATAAGGCTATCTATCCGCCTTTGTACCGCCATCTTGAGTCAATCCACAACGAACGATATGATGCTTATCAAAACATGTCCATGGCATTTACTCAAAATATAAACATGCAAAAAAGAACGGAATACATCTTATCTGCTGTTTCGGACTTAATAAAAGATCCCATGTCAACAACAGCAGACGCGATGAAGAAATATTTGGACCAAATGACAGACCGCAATGAGCTTCAACGATTTATAAATGAATGTATAAGGGGCATCTATTAGAGATTATGAAAATGAAGTCATAATATCTTGTAAGCTACTATAGCAACAGGGGGAATGAAATGACAAAATGTAAATGCAAAGTGATGGTACTGTTATTAGCCGTATTGATGATGGTATCGTGTGGTGAGCAAAATCAAAATGGAATACAAGATAATCCGGATAAATCTTATACTACAATCGACATACAAGATCATGATGTGGTACGGTTTAGTAACGAGGCTTTGGATATCTTGGTTTTTGGTCAATACTATTGGGGTGTTTTATTGCAACCCGGTTACGACATGTCAACAATCTTGGCGAAGCTTTCTCAAATGTGTGAAGAAGAGTTGGGTTTTGGAATTACGTTCACCAAGTGTTGGGATCCTATAAGTCGGAATAGTTATGCCACAGCTATAGAATCCGGGCAGAGCTTCGACCTTGTATTTCCAAACAAATATGTAGATATTCAAATGAGAACTATGGCAAATGACTTTTGGGGCAGACAATATCTTGATGATGAAATATATATGGATATCTCACCGTACCTGGCGCAATTTTGCCCGGAAGCCATTGTTCGCTTTGAACGATATCCGCAAATCAAAAGCATGTGTACAATCGAAGACAAAACATACGCCATATATGCCGGGATGCCGGATGTTTGCGTACCTGCGATATTTGTCAAAAACGAAATTCTGGAACAAAACAATATGGAATATATCAAAGACTTTGATACTTTGTACGATCTCATGCAGAATATGTATGTAGATGTCCGTGATATGGAGGACACGGATAAAGTCCTTCTTCACCATGGAGGGAACTTGCTGGATCTTTTTATGTGTGACACAGGTTATTACCCCTTGTATGGTGACTATCTTTCAAACATAAATGACGCTGTGTTAAGACAAGACGATGACCGGTGCAGACCGTACCTGATTGAGGAAACGGATTTGCTTGATCAGTTTTATGAAATGTTTTCACGATTTTTTGAAAATTCATACTTTACCTTTACAGCGATGAATACATACTTGCCATTGGATGATATGAAATCGCAAAACTTTTACATATCGACAGAGCCTCTTCGGCAAATCTATCATTTTTCCAGATACATTACAGATGATAAGGACAATGTATTCAACCGTTATTCCGTGT
>CALCRE010000047.1 GCA_937894465.1 uncultured Clostridia bacterium | reverse complement strand
GCTTGTTTTTGGCAACTCTCACATCCACCCTGAGCCATCAGCGTTTCATGGTCTCCTTGTTCGATGATTTCCCCTTCTTCCAACACAAATATTTTATCCGCACTTTGTGTGGAAGCTAAACGGTGGGATATCAATATCACTGTCTTTCCATCCGAAACATCCATCATCCGATCATACATTTCCCTTTCAGCGATGGGGTCCAATGCACTTGAAGGCTCATCCAAAATAACAATTTGGCTTTCTCTTGCATAAACTCTGGATAAAGCAAGCTTTTGCTGTTGACCACCTGAAAACACAATACCGGTTTCATCAAACTCCTTGGTCACTTGAGTATCCACACCTTTTTGAGCATTTGTCAAAAGACTTTTGGCATCTGCTTGTGAGAGGGCTTTTTGGACGCTCCTTCTATCGTCATCGTTTTCTACTTTATCCATAAGAACATTTTCCGCTACAGTCAAAGCAAATATTTTAAAGTCTTGGAACACCGTTGCAAACATTTTTGTATAGTCCTTGTTAAACTTGTTGATATCAATACCATTGAGTTTTATAGCTCCTGAAGATGCTTGATAAAGCCTGGTGATCAATTTGATCAAAGTGGTCTTCCCTGCCCCGTTATGGCCTACCAAGGCAATCTTTTCTCCTCGATTGATAACAATATTGATATTCTGTAAAACAGGCTTGTCGGCGTCATTATATGAGAAAGAGACATCTTTTATTTCCAATCGTCCGAATGAAGAGATCGGAATACATTCAGGCGAATCATACTTGATTTCCGGCTCGTATTCCAAGAAACTTCTAATGTTTTCAATGTATAAGCTTTGCTTATTGAAATTCATGAGATTGTTAAAAAAGCTGTAGATGTCATATGTAAGGGAATTCACCGCACTAAGTAATGCCACATAATCCCCTAATGCAATGAGGCCTAGTACCGTGATTTTATAAGTGATATACAGTGCGGCACCTGTGTGTACTAAAATCTGCATAATAAATTCATCGATCAAACTGATACCAATAATTTTCTTTAAATACTTCTTTGTTATGGATATGATTTTTTGAAAACTTTCTTGGTGATGATCCAACAGAACACTCTTTATATTCGTAATCTTCAGCTCTTTTGCATACTTATTCTCATAAAAGACCCTTTTGACGTATTCGGTCCTTCTGTTATGGTATGTAGACTCCATATCCATATCATAATATAGCTTGTTTCTTTTTTTCCCTAAGTAAAACATATTGAACAAGGGAATGATTGAAAAGACGATCACATATGGATCAATGGAAACAATAATTAACAATGTGGAAATAGCAGCAGCTATATTCCCGAGTATATTAGAAATGTTTCTAATCACGTCATTGGTTCTAGTTTTGGTCTCTTCCAAAGCACGGGTGTACGAATCATAAAAGTCCGGCTCGTCGTATTTTTTCAATTCTACTTCCGCTGCTTTATCAATCACCATTCCATATATATGACCGAATATTTTAGGTTCGGTCTTATAGACGTAATAGTAATTGTGCACTGCAGAAATAATATGTAATGTAATGTGTCCTAGACTGCCTAACGTCACCATGACAACCACATTCTTAAAAGGAAGGTTCTTTTCTACGATTGTGTAAATATACTTGATCATATATATGAAAAAGAATACATTGAACACTCTTGCAAAAATAGCAATTCCAATCTCGATAAAAATATGAAAGGGATTTGCTTGAAAGACCAGTTTTAAAATGTAAAGGATATTGCTGAGGCTGCTCTTACGATTTGACATGGCGTACCTTCCTTATTTAATTTAGGACATGATAAACTTTACCCGCATTTCCAATTATATCATACAGAAAAATATAATGTATCTTTATAACAAATATTTCTTTACAGATTTCATACAACTGAATCTCCTAATCATCTTGCCATAGTCAATTGATTACCCACATGATATAATATAAATCATCAGATAAATTGGAGAATTGACTCATGCATAGAATGGACCAAACGGAAAATGTTATAGAGCAATATAAGGACGATAAAAACCTGTCTATTAGAAGCCAATTACATGCCAAGTACAGCACCAACAAACAAGGCTTCCATCCATGGCTTTTTGAGAAATACCGGTTTTCACCCGGTGATCGAATTTTAGAATTAGGATGCGGCAACAGTGCACAATGGAATAATCGAATTTCTCAGCTACCAAAAGATTGTATACTAGTTTTATCGGATTTTTCGGATGGGATGGTAAAAATCGTTTGGGATAAGTACTCAAGTCATAAAAGCATATTAGCTCAAAAGATCGATATTCAAAATATACCTTATCCAAATGAGTGCTTCGATGTTATCATTGCCAACCATATGCTATACCATGTTCCTGATATAACAAAAGCCCTTTCCGAAATTCAAAGAGTTTTAAAAAGCGGTGGAACATTTTATGCTGCAACCAACGGAAACGGTGGTATGCGCACTTTTCTCCGAAAGGCATTTCAAAAGATTCATCCCGAATCCGATGCATTTACAAAGGATTTGTCTTTTCATCTTCAAAACGGCGAAAGCATATTAAGCCGATACTTTGACAATGTACAAAAGGTTGATTTCGAAGATTCGTTCTCAATCACAAACACACATGATTTAATGGATTGGCTTAAATCCACCGTTACAATGGCAAGTTATTCCGAAGAAGACCTAAGCGGCTTATACGAATATTTCGAAGGTATAAGGCAAAAGGATGGTACAATAAACATCCCCAAAGAAACCGGCATGTTTATTGCCACAAAAGCTTAGGTTCATATGTTAACCTCACTTATTGCATGATCCACTATTCTCATGACCGACTTCTATATGTGTAAAAATATCTACTGTAGCATTTTTTATGCAAAATCAATATAATATGAATATATATTTTTAGAACTTGGAGAACACAACATGACCATTCGTATAGCAGTTATAGGATACGGAAACCTAGGACGCGGCGTTGAGTATGCCATCGGCCAGAACCCGGATATGGAAGTGATCGCTATCTTTACACGACGAAAACCGGAACATATAAAACCGGTGACTGCCGGTGTCAAGGTGTACCCGATCGAAGACGCCGTGTCAATGAAGAATATAATTGATGTCGCCATCCTTTGCGGAGGAAGTGCTGTGGATCTTCCGGTTCAGACACCTCAATATGCCCGCCTGTTTAATGTAGTTGACAGTTTTGATAACCATGCCAATATCAATGATCATTATCATTCAGTCGATCAAGCCGCCAAAGCGGCAGGTAAGATCGGTATCATCTCGGTGGGATGGGATCCCGGTTTGTTTTCTTTGAACAGGTTAATTTCCTACGCTATTTCCCCTCAAGGAAAAACCTATACATTTTGGGGCAGAGGGGTCAGTCAGGGACATTCCGACGCCATCCGCCGGATTAAAGGCGTCAAAGACGGTAAACAGTATACAATCCCGGTGGAGGCTGCTTTGGAAAGCGTCCGAGCCGGCAAGAATCCCGTGTTTTCTCCTCGTGATAAACACTTCCGGGAATGCTTTGTAGTCACAGAAGATGGTGCTGACATAGCTGCCATAGAATATGAAATAAAGAACATGCCAAACTATTTCTCTGACTATGACACCACTGTGCATTTCATCACAGAAGACCAAATGCTACAAGATCACAGTGGTATCCCCCATGGCGGTTTTATCATTCATACCGGCAATACAGGAGCGAATCGTGAGAACAAGCATGTGATCGAATACAACGTAAAGCTAGACTCTAATCCCGAGTTTACCGCTTCCATCCTCGCAGCTTATGCAAGAGCGGCATATCGCCTCAATATGCAAGGAGAAACAGGTTGCAGAACTATATTTGACATTGCTCCCGGACTATTAAGTAAAGAAGACGCAGAAACGTTACGCGCACAAATGCTATAGGATTCACCCTGTATCGACACATAAAATCATTGCAATAAAGCAAAGACCACATACGGATCTTTCATGTGGTCTTTCTTTACACCTATAAGGAACAATATTTACCGGTCCGTCACAAAAAACATGGGATAAGGACATTGTACCTCATTGTCATACCCTCCGTCATGGACTAAATTTTTTGACATTGCTGTCCTGATCAATATAAAGATCATTGCGCTATAAGACCAAGCATATTGTTTTTGAACAGGTACACTTGTTAAATGCTTTGGAATTCCTATTTTTTTGTCCTTGAAAAATTCTCTTAAAATATCCATAACATCAACTATCATGTTGCTTTTTGCGTCTTTTAGTATCTCATAAAATTCTTGTTTTTCTTCCATTGTGAAAACCGGAATATCTAAACTGATTTTCCCCTTGTCATTTCTTAGAATCTTGCATTCACACAGATACGGGATACTTTTTAAACTTTCTGTGTCAAATCCTGTTTCTTCGGGATTGATTTCGTCATGGATTACATGAAGCAATTTTACCAGTTCATCATCAAAAATACCGTTTTCACCTCTATAATAGATTCTGATTGGAAAACCGTCAGGATCATATACATGCATACCGATCTGCTTTGCTCCAAGGTAATTTTTCATGTATGTCCATCTCTCTCCGGAATAGCTGTGTTCTAGAAGATCCATGTGTTTGCTCATATCAAAATCCTGGGGTGTTACATGTCCAAACGCAATCCATTTCCCGCCGTTGGGGCGTTCCGGGAAAGTCTGCTTTGCATCATAAATCTTTGAGAACGCTTCATACAAACCACGGTCATAGATGTAAAATAAAGAATACAATTCAAGGGCATTTCTTTGGTTTTGGTTAAATCGCTGATAACAATCCATTTGACGTATCCTATCAATACCTGATTGTGTTTTATCCCAGAAGCGTTCAAAGTGTTCTCCAATGAATTCTTTTTGTGCCGGTATGTACTGTTCCATATCCTTGACGGATAACAACATAAAGTCAGTATACACCTTGGTTCCGGCTTGCTTCATCAATTCACCTTCAACCAGCTTTTTAATGATAGGTTCAATATATGCCATAGGAATACCAATGGCTTTTGCCAACTCCTGTGGTGTCACCGGTTCATTGTATGCCAGATAGAGTAAGTTTTGTGCAATCAAATCACCTTCCACCAGGGATCTTGGTTCCCCTTTCAGACTTGAGTTCCCGCTGTTTGATACACTCATATTAATCGGTTCATAACTTTGCTTTGTGTAGCTTTCCATACATTCAAATCCTTTCTTTAATTGAGTTCTACCTCCGGATAATCTGCTTTTTACAGTTCCTTGCGGTATGTTCAAAGATTCGGATATATACTTCACACTTTCACCTTTTAGATAATACCGAATGATCACATTTCGATAGGTATCAGTCAGGTATGCAATCTGCTTTCGAATCTCTTGGGCTTGCTCCTTATACAAAAGATCCTCTTCAAGGTCAGAATCATCAGCCATTTCACCGGGTACATCCTGATAAACAACAGGCTTGTTGTACTTTTGACGTAACCGATCATGAAATCGACGGTTCAATACGATGACAAGATAGGAGCGAATGTCCTCGATCCGATTGTCGGATGCCATATACTTTAACGCCGATAAAAGGGTATCCTGACATAAGTCCCGAGCCTCATCGGTGTTGCCGCATTTAAGCAGAGCCATTTGCATAAGGAAGTCGATATGATCTATAAGTTTGTGTTGCATAATCCGGTTCCTCTTTGAACATATTTGAAAAGCTTTTCACTTATAAAGTCGCTGATGAACATTTTTGGTTCGAAAGAATTCAAAATAAGTTAATCTTTTTTTTGAAATAATAAAACTCTTAACCGGTTACAGCCAAGAGTTTAACGCTATAATATATCATTATCTTCTTTTATTTGACTTCTTCAACCAATGCACTTAAGAGCTTTTTGATTAGCTTTTTTGTGGTTTCGTCTGTCAAATTACCGTTTTCGTCGAACTTTGTATGAGCGGCTGTAATGAAGACTTCCGGCCTGTTTAATGGAAGAAGATTCAAGCAAACGCATACCTGCCTTAAATGATACTGCACCCTGGCCCCACCTAGCGCACTCATGGATGCACTCATGATGGCAAGAGGTTTCCCGTACAAAGGCAAGTCCTCTCCTCTGGACACCCAATCCAAGGCATTTTTCAAAACAGGTGGGATGGAATAATTATATTCCGGTGTGGATATGAGCAATGCATCCGCTTTATTAAGTTCTTCTTTTAATTTCACAACCGGCTCCGGCAACCCTTCTTTTTCAACATCCTCATTGAAAAAGGGTATGTCCGAAAGGTCGATGAGTTCCAATACCGTATTCTCCGGAAGCAACTTTTTGGCAGCTCTCAACGACGCTTTATTGTATGAGTCACGTCTTAAACTTCCTGTAAGCCCAACGATTCTGATTTGTTTTTCTGCCATATATTTTTCTCCTTATAAATCTCCTGCGTCATGTGTTTTGATAAAAGTTTTATTGTTCAATTCTTTAAAAGCCAAATCCAGTTCTTTGTTTGTGTTCATTACAATGGGACCACCCCAAGCAATGGGTTCTTTTAAAGGCTTGGCCGACAATAGGATAAACCTGGTATCTGCAGCGGCCTTAATCCAAAACTTATCACCTTCACCAAACAACACGGCTTGCTTTGCGTCAATTAAATCAACTTTATTCTCAATACTTTTATCCGGATCAAAAATAGCTTTTCCGAAAAACATATAAATAAACAAAGTATGGTCCGGTTCATTGACGAACTGCCATTGCTCCCCTTCCGACAATTCAACATCCAAATAGGTTGCATTAATATATTTGCCTTGAAATGCACCTTTTTGACCTTGATAATCTCCGGAAAGTACATGAATTGTAACACCATTTTCATCGATCACCGGAATGTCTTCCGCCTTAATATCGCCATAGCTAGGATCTGTCATCTTATCCTTTGCAGACAGGTTAAGCCATAATTGAGCACCTAACATACGATCAGCAGGCTGCGGCATTTCTTGATGAATAATACCGGATCCTGCCGTCATCCATTGACAATCTCCATCAAGTATGCTGCCTTTGTTCCCAAGGCTGTCCCCGTGTTCTATATCCCCTTCAATCAAATAGGTGATGGTTTCGATCCCTCTATGGGGATGCCAAGGAAAACCTTTTATATAATCATCAGAATTTACAGAATCAAAAGCATCCAACATCAAAAAAGGATCATAATCTTTGGTATCCCTGTATCCGATGACTCGAACCAACTTCACTCCGGCTCCATCCACCGCTGCAACACCTTTGGTAATCTTTTTTACCTTTCTTATTGTTTCCATACAAGTTTTCCTTCCAAAATAAAATCTTAATGATGTGTAAACAGTGCAACCTGTCAAGTTACACTGTTTCTATTTGTTATCCATTATATCATTATTTTCAACAATACATCACCTAAATATGTAACCTCTTCTGCTTGACTTAAGACGCGATCAGGTTATGCTCGCCACCCATCTACACCTGATTGTTAATATCGGTTATCAATCATATAATTTATTAACGACAATTCTTTGTCTCGCTTTTTGAGTTACACACTTTCCTGCAATGACATCTTCTTCGGTAAACGAAGCCACGAGAATCTCTTTTGCACCTTTTCGTTCCCTGTCATATATGATGTATATGGTGCCGTCTTCTCCTTGCGTACCATCCGGATATGATACTGCATCTCTGCCGTCTAACAGCATTTTATGCTTCCAAGTAGCTCCGTCATCTTCTGATATCATTGCTGTCATATTGTTTCGACCGATAAAGTTGAAGTGATTTAAGAGCAAGAGATTTCCGGACAAGAGCCTTGTGATAAAAAACCTGGAATTTGGACCACCTAATGGGCTCTCTTTTCCTGCTGACCAGGTTTTACCTTTATCATATGAGATACTTTCTCCAATTCCATATTTAGCCCGAACCAACATCCACAAGCTTCCGTCTTTTCGCTCTACCACCATATGCTCGTCAAAAGCCCTCTGCGGTACGTCTACTCGCCCTTGCAACCGGAAAGACTTGCCTTGATCATCACTGATATATACATTGGAAAAGCGTTCTTCTTCTATCAAGTTTAAATCTGAATCCTTGGCCTTCCATACTGCACTAGGTAGAAGCCACTCCCCTGTAGAAAGAACCGTAGGTTTGTTCATCATGATTCCATGGCAGATTCTCCGAGGGGTACTCCAAGACAATTCATCCTCATCCGGATTATCACAAACGGATGCCCAAACGCCTGCACGTCCGTCGTACAGTGTGTAACTTTGACTCCAGAACCACCATAGCCTACCTTCCGGATCTAACCATAAACAAGGATCGAAGGCCCTGACCATACCTGGAGGATCCACTGTAAATATGGGTTCGGTCCAAGTCGTACCTTTATCGTCGCTTTTTACCAAGAGAATGTAATTTTCAGATCCTTCACCGTTACCCCCACTGTAAAATGTCCCATACAACCGCCCGCTCTTTGTTATTTCGATACCGGGTATACCTTGCCATTTACGCTGCCAATAACCTTCATCCTTCTTCGGGTCAATTTTCTTAGGTAATACCATCTCTAGTGCCATATCCTTTTCATTTGGCATGTTTATGTACCTCCTCATTTTTTTGATTCACTCAGTTTTTATCCCTTCGGTGCACCTGCAGCAAGATAACCTCCGCGGATTCATCTTCTGAAAACCAGAAGGATTATAAAGCACGGTTATGTAATGTGAACTTTGCATGCCACCGGCATTGCTTCATCTTTTTTCCATGGTGTATCAGAGAACAAGACCGGATTGCCTTCATGTTTTACAGCTTTGTAGTACTTTCTTATTAGACCAGTGTTCTCTATCAAAAAAGTATCCACAAACAATTGCCTTCCAATGGTGACATTGATTAAATTCGTTGGATTTTCCAGATAAGGAATGGTCATAGGCTCATCTGAACCTATACCCATTCCTTCCGATGATGGCCAAGCATCAGGTAATTGAATACCGTTATATAGTTTATTCATATCTTGTCTCTTAATTCATCGATATTAAGAGCTTATGATACTCTCTTCTAACTTATCAATACTTTTCTATTAACTCTTCTACCATGAGTCCTTGCTGTATGCCAATGGTGATTTCTCCTAGAGTCCATCCGGTTTCCACCGACCACGGAGCCCAGCCCACATCATTCGGTACACCGTAGACTTCTTTCAGATTAACGTCAAACGCTCTTGCCCATACTCCGTCTATTGTTTTGTCATCACTGACAAGCTGAGCCTTTAAGAAGTACCTTGTGATATCCTCCCAAAGTTTCAAGAAATATTTGTCTTTTGTAACGAAGTAGCTTTGTATAAAGCCCACCGGTAGCCAGTTTAACGAATACAAGTGATCCGTCACAGGGTCTCCGTTAGTGCTTAATACACTGCATTCCGTTCCCGTTGTTCTTCCTCTGTGGGCGGTATACCCGGTATCCCACTCTAAATATGCTCCGCTATCATGTCTGAATTGCTGCAGATCATTTACCACTCGATACAAAAATTCTTTATCTTCTTGCTCTCCGGTGGCAAAGTATTGCATGGCACAAGGTAAAACCAGACGGCATAGCTCCTGGGTTTCAGAATGCTCTCTAGATGTAAAAGGATATACGCTTTTGATACTGTTCAATCCCTTTTTGGCTGTTTGCAAATATCTTTCATCTCCTAGGACTTTGTATGCCAAGAACAAGGATGCTAAATACCACCCGTTATAATGTCCGCTGGGGTTTCCGCCGTTTTTAAGAGCTAATAAAGTAATATCTTTTATCAATTCCCCATCCGGTGCATATCGAATAATACCCTCGTCTTCATATTGTCGATATGCTCTGGCATATGTCTCATTAGACGTTGGGTCTATGCAATATGTATTCGGTGTTCTTAATCCATCTTTTCCGGTTGTGCTGATTAGAAAGTCAAGGCATTCTCTTACCGGTGTTTCATATTTCATATTACCGGTGTATAGCATTTCGAAAAGTTTCGGCAATAGGAATCCACGTGCACTGTCATCCTGATAGCAAATATTCCACCAAGTAAAGGGGCCATTTCTTACCATTCCGTAATAAGGCCCTTCATCTTTGACTTGAAGCTCTAAGATATATTCTGTTAAGGAGTCGGATATCTCCAAATATTTTTCATCCTTGGTGCGCAAATATCGCATGAGCCATGCCAAAGACATTTCACCGGTATTGTCCGTTCGAATAACATCCTCTATTTTATGGGTGCCGTCTGCAAAAACCGCTGTGCCCAATCCTTCTTTGATGCTATTATATCTTCCATACCTTTGATCCACCATATCGTTGTTTTCAAACCAATCGAAAACCTTGTCAACGGACTCGATGCATCTTTCCTCAAAAGGTTCGGTGTTTTCATTAAAATGATAAGCACTGTCATACATGGAATCTGCAACACTCATATCAATGGATTGCCCGGTGACCCATTCAAGTATGTATTGGATTAATTTTTTCCATTTATGTCGTGGAGAGAATTTCGCTTTGATGAAATTCACCATACGGAAGGAGCAAGCTAAAAAATTGTCCAGCTCAAACCACAATGCATAGGCCGCCTTGGCTCTTGATTTGGCAAAATCAATTTCTGTTTTGTAGAACCCTGTGGGGTTACCAACATATTGCAACAATGGCCATCCTTTAGACGTGTGCAGATAGACCTTTTGCCGGTTATTGCTTTGTTCATCCAATATATCTCCCTTTTCCAATCCGGCTTTAGGAAAATCCATAAAAGCCACAGGTCTTTCAAATCGGGTAGATATGCAATCGATAAAAGAGACATTGTGAATACTCTTGAAGTATTCTCCAAAAACTCTTTTTCCCATTTTGATTTGTTCATCAATAACCAATCTGTCCTTCGGATGAATATGGAGTGGCTCTTCATTGTTTCCACCTAAAATCATAATTCCATGATAATCATTCATATCCAATTTGTGTACCATATCCGGATGTACAACATCATAACTTACATGATTTCTCTTCATTACTTCCAACAGATCATTTGTTTTGCCATCTATAATGACCAATATCTTTTTGTCCATTAAAAACCTCTCTACATTTTGAATTTATTTCATAGTTATTAAACTTGAAGCGTCTTGTTTTCATCCACCCATTTTTTGTAGGCAGTGGGGGTCATGCCTACATAATTGCGAAAAGCTCTGCTGAATGCGTGAATAGACTTATAACCTAATTCCTCGGCAATATCTGTAATGGTCATGCCGGAGGCCACCTTCTCCTTAGCCTTGTCAAATCGTCTTTTACTATAATATGATTTTAGGTTTTCACTCATGATATCATTAAACTTGTGGGATATATGAGAATAGCTATATCCGAATTCTTTGCTTAAGCTTGACAAATTTGTGATATTCTCTACCTCGGTATCAATGTAATGGACGATGTCATACACAAGTTTCTTATCTATATCGTTTTCTTTTAATGTATATGAATGATATTTCTTTTGACTGAAGCAACGATAAGTGCTGATCAGAATTTGATCAATATAGTCTTCCAACATTTTTTCAGTAAAAAAATCCCCTGTCTTTAGTTCGATAAAAAGTTTAGTAAATAATTCGGTCATTCCATTTACATGGTAAACAATGCGGTTTTCCGAATTATTAAAAAAATCAATTAACCGGTTTATTTGCTGATTATCATCGCCCGCGGCAAAAGTAAAACCTAAATAAAAGAACCTTAACGGCTCAACCGATGATGATTTTACTTCATGCTTTTCTCCGATCCTGTTTAAGAACAACATACCGTCGGATACCTCATATTGGTCTCCGTTTACACAGAAAGTTCCTTTCCCTGATACGATATAGCTGATTTCATATACCTTTTGGGTGTGGTTCCAGACTTGGTAACCGGGTTCACAACATAAATCTCCCACTTGATAGATGATATACGGTCCAATTTTGTTGTTCGTCTCATTAAACCAATTATCAAAGTGAAATTTTGCTCTTCGGTTTGTCGCCATTTCATGTGCCCCACTTTTTACATTGTAATTATTTTTAGTATCCTGAATTCCGCAAAATTTTAGCGTAGACATTTTTCATTCTTGACACTAACCTTGATATCATTAACTGCGTCAAACGCCGAAAGTATGTCTTTCTGTTCTTTGGTCAATGCTTTTGTAAAACGATATCCGTCATAGCTTGATATTATTGTTATGTTCGATAATTTATTCAACACCTTTTTTAAGGAGGTTGAATTTTCTGTAAAATGCTTTGAAAGTTTATTAAACATGTATGATCGGATAACACATGCTATGAATGTGACGAATGTTTTTCCCTCGGTTGCTTCCATACTGTGGGTACGAATACGTCCGCCATCCATATCCACCTTAATCTGATCGAATAGCTTCTCCTCGACATCCTTCGTACGATAAAAATAAAGATTATCTGACGGCGTGGCATTCATATCGGTTGTAAAAATGGGAAAGAATCCTTTATATTTTCGCAGTTGTTCGACATTGTCTGTATCTACCATAAAATCAAATCCATTGTCATTTTCATGTTTTGTTATGATGAAATACTTAGTGTAACGGCTCAACTTGCTCTTCGGATAACGTTTAAGAGCTGAAAGCTCCGACTTGAGCTTGTTGATCCGTTCAGACATTTCGTTGCACAAATTAAGGTGATTCCAAGGGTCGTAGTATAAAAGAACCTTACCGGGGACACCGTATAGGGTTGTATTTACCTCTACACAATAAACATGGTATTCGATTAATTCATTTTCATATTTTTCAATGCCGTCCGCATATTCGGAAAGTATCTTCTGTGACTCTTTCAAAAAAGCCGGCATACCTATGGTAAAAGTATCACAACAAGAATTGAGGCTTTTGATACATTCTTCGCTCCAGAAGCCTCCGTCCACAACTGCCTTGATATTTTTTATCCCCACAGATTCTGCATTTTTAAGAACATAGGAGAGATTCACCTTGTCAGTCAGGCTGCCGTTGTAACGGTTGTAATACAGCGGTGTTCTGGTGGACTCATCACAAAAGAGTCCCACATTGAACTGTGCCAAGTCTTCACCGTCCCTATTGTAGCCGTACTCGACATCAGGCATCTCCTGAGAATATGACGATATTGAAGTAACGTCATAAAACACGCTGCCTCCATGAAAAGCCTCTTGTATCCAATGTTTAAAGAAATCATTCATCTTGACCGCCGACAGTGTGCCGAATATCCTGCTGGTGGATTGTGAAGTCAACAAACGTTCAAAGCCCGGAAAATAATTTTCTTGCTGCCAATCATCAATTCCGTCCATGGCGTTTCCCTTACGGATGATGTAGGAAGCCATTACAATAATGTCAATGGCACGCTCACCGAATACACGGGTAAGGCAGTCGAGAAGTTTTATGTCTTTGCAGACTTTTAGGATCAAGTATGTGTAACCGTATTTCCAAATTGTGATGTCCGGTAGCAAAGGATCCAAGTGATACATTTGAAAGTAGTTGCTATTTGGAACCATTCTGCCGGTTTCCGGATCCAACTTACCGATTGCCTTAGCCTTGTTTCTGGGATTGCCTTGATCATTCCTGTAATACTTTACATATTTATAGACGTACATCTCACTTTTTGCACCGGCGGTTTTTACATGAACACCTTTATCATCCGGTATGTCGACCAACGGTTTTCTATATGTAGTCATTTACGACACCCCCACATCAATGTATACACTAATTATAGTGTATACATCTATAAAATGTCAAGAGAAAAATTGGAAAGATTAAAATAAAAAAAGCCCCAATATGCAGGGACTTCCAAAGGTTTAGGTATTCTTTGTTTGTAAAAGGTGTCTACGCTAATTCAGATAAGGAATTTAGGATATATTGCAATAGATTTGATAATTATAGGATCATCTTTGTCATTGTTTATAAATTTGATAAAAGATGCACTGTGTGAAAGGTCATAGTTCCCCATCGAAGGTCTCATTATTTTCTTCTATCCACTTTTCGTAATCGCTAGGTAGCTACTATAAAGCTGATTTCATACATTATATTGAATGTGGGTTCCTACCCGATATCCGGGCTCACTACATAAATCCCCAACTTGATAGATAATATATGGACCGACCTTTCGATTCATTTGGTCGAACAATTTATTAAAATGAAATATCAATGGTTGATTGAACATCACTTTCTGCATCACATCATTTTTTATGTTGATCATTAATTTCATTATACTGTTTAAAAACATTAAATAACAGCTAAAGTGTGATGGAATAAACAGTTACAACAAGGAAGAAAACAGGAGCTGGCTCCTGTTTTCTATCTGCTTTGTATAAACATCCTATATTAACGAACTTCATTGAAATTGTTTAAATCCTTTTATAATTTTATCAAAGTCAGGTACATCATACAGCTTGAATGCTTCATTGTTGTAATATTTATCTACCATGGTCTGCAGCCCTGCACTGTATAACTGTGTCAGATATTGCTCCCACTCGGTATTCACATCACCGACTTGACCTTCCCAAACGCGAGTAGCAAAGTCATTAACGACCGCCATTATTGTGGAATTCATTTCGTTATAGTCTTTTCTGTATGCATCGTACATTTCCTGACCCATGTCAAGTATACTGATAAATTTATATGGTTCTACCATGTATTTCTCAACCCATCTGTTTTTATATTGGAACAGCAATATTTGACGTTGTGCTTCATAAGCGAAGAAATTTTCTTCTCCTAAGAAGTTACCGCTCCAGAATTTACCCATTCTATACTGCGGAGGAATTTTAGTTGCATCAGTTATCATTCTAGAACTGTTAAAAGGTTCTCCTGACCATTTAAAATGGATGTTTTCAATACCATTGTGTACCTTGTCATTAAAGTCACTGAAAGGGTCCATGCAGTAATCATTCCACATGGTAAACACACGTGCCAATTTACCATCGGATACAGTAGATGCAAATGTATACACTCTGTTTCTGTTTTCGCTCATAGCGGTTAATTCGTATCTTCTTGTTCCGAAGTTATCATTAGGACCTGCCAAACAAGGAACGATCACGAATTTAGCATCCGGGTCAGTATTTAACCAAATGCTTTGAGGCGGTTGCTTATCTGTTGTTTCAGGTAGATCCGGTCTGGCAATAACTTGCCTGTCTGCATTAAAGTATCCGACCTTACCGGTCATCCAGGTCATATTTTGAACATCACGCCAGTTTCCTTCACCTAATGTTCTCATGTAACCTTTTTCATACATTTCGCTTGCCCATTTCATATAGTCCCTGTATCCGGTCACTGCATATGCAGGAACTATGTTTCCGGATACATCGTCTAAATACAACCAGCCCAAATCAGAACCGATGATTCCAAATTGTCCCCAGTATAAATCCGACCAATGGTTTCTCCATGTATGTGGCCAAGTTACAGCAGCGTATGTATCATCTTCACCATTTCCATCCGGGTCGTCTTCGGTGAATGCTCTAAAGATGTCATTCATTTCATCATGTTCAAACAAATAGTTTGTGATGTATAATTGTCCGTCGAATTTACCAAACTTATCATCTGTCATAGTGATGTTTGTCAATTCATTCTCGGGAATCTCATGACCTACATTCTCCATCCAGTCTAAGCGTAGAAGGGATACGTTATACGAACGCAAGAAGGTTACATTAATTGCCGACAAACCGTAATACTCATCTGTATCACCGATCTTGTTGTATTGAAAGCTTGATGGTTGATTCTGTAACATCTTCTCATAGTAGTGCGGAAAATATTGTTGAATCATAGATAATGGTACCGAACGAGTAAACTTTTCTGCATATTGAGCCGGAGGCCATAAAGGAGCATTTGTTAGCAATCCAACATCCGGAATTTCACCGGCTGCAAGCATCATGGACAATCCTTCTGTGTCAGTGTGGTTGATGGTCCATATCTTCAGATCGATATTATACTTTTCTTCGAGCATCAACTCATCCCATGCACCCTCCTCATAATTGGCACACATCCCATGTAACCAGCTGATTTCATAAAACTCAGCAAATGGATTTTCCTCAACTTGTTGAGTCGTCGTTACAGCGCCAGTTGTGGTTTCTGCCTGTTTTTGCGTGGTTGTTACAGCTTTCGTAGTCGTTACTTGTGCACTTGTTGTTGTTGCTCCAGGTTGATTCTCAGTTTGTGAACAAGCAACAAAAGAAAGCATCATTGATAAAACAATTAAGATAATAATAGGTTTAGACAGTTTCATACATAATCCTCCTTATAAGGTTAATAGATATACATAGATGCTACCATTTATCAATTATTTATTATTTGACATTTTCGGTATTTTACTTAACCAAAACAGTCATGTTACCTAGGTTTGAACAAAAATTCAAAAAGAGCTTGACTTTAAAGGTCTATTGGAATAAACTCGGCACAAGGTCTATTTAGATAGACTTAATGTTTGTTAAGGAGATGATTGCTTTTGGAAAATTACAAACTGTTTGATGCCGAATACAAATTTGCATGTATTGTATGGGAGCGCGAGCCCATTAACTCTACTGAACTTGTTAAGCTTTGTGCGAAAGAACTCGGTTGGAAAAAATCAACCACCTATACCGTTTTAAAGAAGCTTTGTGAGCGAAATGTTTTGCAAAATGTTGACGCTATGGTAACCTCACTGGTTAAAAAAGAGGATGTTCAAAAGTATGAAAGCAATACCATCGTGGAGAAAACATTTGACGGATCTCTCCCGAAATTCTTAACAGCCTTTCTTGATAACAGAAAAATCACCTCGGAAGAGGCAAATGAGCTAAGACAGATCATTGAGGAGGCCACCAAATGAGCTTACAAGAATTATTCATTGTCGTTTTAAACATGAGTATCACATCCTCTTATGTAGCCATCGGTGTTATTCTTGTTCGGATGTTATTGAAAAAAACACCGCGGATCTTCTCATACGCATTATGGGGCGTTGTTTTATTTCGGCTTGTATGTCCTATTTCCATTCAAACAAATTTCAGTTTGTTGAATCTTTTAAATATTCGGTTAAACAATCAATCCGGTCATCCGGAATATGTACCTATGGATATTGGAATCATGAATACACCGACGATCCAATCCGGTATCAGCAGCTTAGATCCTGTAGTAAATAAAGTATTACCACAGGCTACACCTCTTGCCAGTGCAAACCCCATGCAAATATGGATGGGAATACTCAGTGTGGTTTGGGTTGCAGGAATGGTTGTATTATTGATCTATAGTGTGATTTCATATATAAATACAAAAAGGAATTTACGGTTTTCAACTCTTGTAAAAGACAATATCTATGAATCTGATCAAATCACCACGGCATTTGTGTGCGGACTGATTTACCCTAAAATCTATATTCCTGCCAATATAGATCAATCCGATCTGCCATACATCCTATCCCATGAAAGAACACACATCCACAGAAAAGATCACTTAGTAAAGTTTGTTTCTTTTCTTGCTCTAATCCCCCATTGGTTTAACCCGATTATGTGGCTTTCATTTAATCTGATGAGCAAAGACATGGAAATGTCCTGTGACGAAACCGTCCTCCGCAGTATGAATCAAGATATAAGGCGGGGCTATTCCAACTCTTTGCTTTCACTTTCGTTAAAAAACAGAAATCCCTTTACCGCAAGTCCTTTGGCCTTTGGGGAAAGTCATGTAAAATCCCGTATCAAGAATATCGTAAACTACAAAAAGCCGGTTTTTTGGGTTATAACCGCTTCAATAATCTTAGTCCTTGTTGTTGGTATTTCTTTGATCTCCAACCCTGTGAACGGACAACCGGATTTATCATTTCTCAATCCCAACAGTATGCTGTCCGCCATTGCAGAACAAGAGCAAATCATCATTGAATCCATTGAATATGGTGAGTCTGCGGTCAGCGGTACCGAGTTTGCAAAGTGGTTGGATATAGCCGAAAACCGATGGAAAAGAAAAAGAAGGAATATACCCAATGAACTTACCCCTTCCATCATTGTTCATGTCAGTGCAGAAACAGGAAATGAAATTCGGTTTTTTGAATCTGAAACTTACGTCATGACCGTTTATCAAGATGAGTTCAGGTATTACAAAATACCCGAGCAAGACTATCAGTCCATTCGGCAAATGGCTGCATCCGGAATTCCTCATGTACAACAAATAACAGTCACAAACCATGTAAACGGTCAAGATACCAACAAAATCATCACGGAAGATGAAAAGATCATCATGCGGATGGCTGTGCTTATGCAACAAGGTGAAAGATACAAGCCTTCCTTGTTTTTTAATTCCACATTAAATGATGTACCTCCGGTATCGGATTACCTAAAAGTGGAAATGAACGGGGAACATGTATACCATCGATATTATTTATATATCCAAGACAACAAAAGTTACTATATCGATCAGCCTTATGAGCGCATTCATAAGATCGATTCCGACATCATGAAAACCATCACCTCCATTTTCGACAACTCCGGGTTTGATATAGGAAAAAGTTTGGATACCATTTTGTCTTCCCCGCTAGAATCATCTAATGCCCAAGACTATATCAATACCCACATGGACGAATATGAAAACATTCTAAAGTACGGGGGTGAAGATGCTTTACAATATATGCTTTCTGAATTTAAAGCAGGAAAAGCCGAGGGGCTTCGCGGAGTTGTTATGATGATCTTATGCAAAGAGCTTTTAGGTCCAAGAAATAATGTCAAAGACTTAGGCTTATCGCCTCAGCAGTGGTATGCAGCACTAGATATTCTTCTGGAAACCAAGCTACCCCATTTTAAGTACGATGGAGACGATCCGATTGAAAAGCTTGTTTACTCAACAGAAGTTCAACAAAGAGCAACCTCAGAAAAAAGGGGATTCATCATTGTAGCTCCTAAGATTTTCGGAAGTTATAAAGAAGAGGATATGTTAAAAGTATTTGTCACCACCTTCACAGTCCGATATGAACTATATGGGGACACCTTGTCCGAAGCCGGAGGCAGTATCATTCCGGCAGCCATCACCTATCAAAAGGATACCGATGGAAATTTTGTCTTGAAGGAATATGTGCAAGCCGGGGACGGTTCTCAATTTAGTCCCTCCATTAAGAATTTTTGCAGCATGCCTAAATCCAAAAAGAATATTAAGGGACTAGCAGATCAAATGATTCGTGAATACAGCAATCATGACGAACTACACGAACTGTTAATTGGCAACCTTTATAAGCATCTAAAAAAACATGGTATTAAAAAAGCCACGCTTACCGACTATCAAGGTAATGTGACTTTTTCTATAACTGATACGAATTAGACTAGATCATTTAAGAAGTACCTATTTTTATCTCAAGCTCGTAAGGAGCTCAATCCCCATCACAGTAGACGGAATACGAAAATTCGGCGGTAGATTGGATAAAACGACCACCGCCGTTTTGCTTTCTTGGTTAAAGCCTAAGTAGCTGTTAAACTCACTTGTTCCCCCGTTATGCCAAATGATGTTGTTTTCTTGATCCATCATCCAACCGGCACCAATACCATCCATTCGTATGTTCATTTTTTCATAAGTTGGATTTGATGCTCCCTTTGCCATTTGTTCATGTGACATATGTAAATATTCAAACTCTTCATTCATATGAATTTTTGCGTATTGCATCATATCGGTAACGGTGGACAAAAGGCCTCCTGCCGGTAAATAGGCATCGGATTTTGCCCATTCCCAATAACCTTCCAAATCCCCCGTTCCATCCGAAACTTTTGTGTTGGAAAGTTGAAGCTCTTGTACATATCGGTTCATCAAGGACATATAATCTTCGTCATAAACTTCCTCCAACACCAACCCTAAAACCGACATACCAAAATTAGAATACAAGAATGAATGTTCAACGTCCTTGATTTGAACTTTTTTAATTCTTTTCATCACCATATCTTTTGAGATGCCTTTAAAATCATTTTTACCGAATAGAAAGTTGGAAATCATGGGCTTTTCAAAATAGTACGCCTTGTATCCGGACGTATGAGTCAAAAGCTTACGAATAGTAGGGTAATAGTCTTTTTCAGGAAGGTTCAAATATTGATCAATGGAGTCGTCCAAACGAATAAGGCCTTCATTAATGGCTTTGCAAATCATCGATGCGGTAAATGTCTTTGTAATGGATCCGATCTCATAAATAGTTTCTTTTTGAGGTAACACTTCACCGTTCTCCCCATAAACAGTGTAAGTCATTTCATCATCTTGCAAGATCCCTACCGTGATATAGGCATCTTTTCGATCCTTTGTGGTGAATTGCAGCATCTCTTCAAATGACATATCTGCCAAACGATTCAACTTGTTCATTCCAATTATTGCATAGCCGATAAAACCGACAACTGCGACCAACACTGAAATCAATAGGTACTTTAACACTCTCTTTTTCCCAGGCTTTTTCATGGGCTCTCCTTTTACCTTGAATCTATTTTTCTTTTATTAAACACAATATAATTTATCCCATTTGGCCTTTGTTTGTAAACAGACACTTCATTGACTTTACTTTATTTTTGATGTAGGGTTGTTTCAAATAGTTAAAACATTTATCTTATGTTCGTCAAAGGAGGATTTCTATGACTACTATCGGCTATCAAGCATCCAGCCTTAAAGATTACCTTACCACAGCTTCGGATGTCCTATCCACCTTTGCAAAGCTTAAAGACATCGGTTACCGACATCTGCAGCTTCAATGGATTCACCCGGATGTGCCTTTCGAATCTGTAAAGGAAGCCTTACAAGAGACAGGCCTTACCTGTATTGCCACCCAAGACAGCTTTTCCAATGTCAAGAACAACCTCGATCTATATATCACCATGAACAAAGTGTGGAACAGCCCCAGCCTCTGTGTCAGCACCATCCCTGAAAGCCAAATGAACCCGGAAGGGATCCAAGCATTTTGCACTGATATGGTTCATATGTCAAAGGTACTAGAGAATCATGGAATCCAGCTGACATACCATCCGGTAAGTTTTAATTTTGCAAAAGTAAGAGGTGTTAGCGCTGTGGATCTGGTAATGGAAATGCTACCGGAGGATATAGGGTTGGTTTTTTGCATATACCACGCCGTAAAAGCCGAAATTGACCCTGTCGGGCTTTTAGAACGTTACAAAGGACGGATACAAATCTGCCATATAAAAGACTCTGCAGTATTCTCTGACGATAAAGAGTATTTGGTCCCTGCAGGGCAAGGGCAAATCCGTTGGCCTCTCATATTTGAAGCATGCCGGCGTACCGGTGTCCAGTGGGGATTAGCCGAGCAGGAAAGTTTCCGGAAAGATGCATTTGTCTGTGCAAGAGAAAGTTTTGAATATATAATAAGCAAAGGGATTAAAAGTCCTTTATCAGAAGATTAGGAGAAAAAATTAAATGAGTGAAGAAAAACGAATCATGCAAGGTATTCTATTTGCCCCGGGTGCTCCTGAATTGCGAGCGATCAAATTACGCGCTCATAACCTAAGCAGTTTGTATAGCCGTACATTAGAAGATGAAACGGAAGAACGGGAAGCTATTTTGGCTAAACTCGTAGGGAAAAGAGGAAAGAACTGCTTTATCCAAGGGCCGGTCTTCTTTCATTATGGCATCCATACCCAAATCGGAGATCGATTCTTCGGCAACTATAACCTGACCATTCAAGATGATGCAAATGTCACTATTGGGGATCATTGCAGTTTTGGCCCTAACGTAACCATTGTGACACCCATTCATCCCCTCATTGCCTCGGAACGTCGCACCATGATTAATCAAAACGGCGAGCCAAAGCATATGTGTTATGCCAAGCCCGTCACAATAGGAAATGATGTGTGGCTCTCAGCCAACGTCACTGTTTGCGGTGGCGTCACAATAGGAGACGGATGTGTCATAGGCGCAGGAAGTGTGGTAACCCGTGACATCCCGCCGAATTCTATTGCCGCCGGTGTGCCCTGTAAAGTGATTCGTCAAATCACGGAAGAGGACAGCATGCGTTACAAACCTGATATACTGGCCGATTGCAAAGTACCGGAAGAATAACCTTACACCCTTAACATACCGCGAAATCCCCGGACTGCGTAATAGGATTCCGCACCATTGTGATATACAAAAACCCTGTTGTAACGGCGGTCACAAAAGAGTGCGCCTCCCAATTTTCTTATGCTGTCCGGTGTTTTCAACCAACTGGAAGTTTTGGTGTCAAATTCACCAAGCTCTTGTAGTGTCCGGTATTGTTCCTCGGTTAACATTTCGATCCCCATAGCAAATGCCATATCCATCGCACTGGTTTCCGGTTTGTTTTGCTTTCTGGACTCCAATGCTTGTCGGTCGTAGCATATACTTCTACGGCCTTTTGGTGTTTCAGGGGAGCAATCAACAAAAATATATTCATCGGTTTTTTTATCATAACCAATCACATCCGGTTCCCCACCGGTGATTTCCATTTGATCAAGAGACCATAACTTTTCCAGATTAGCCAACAGCTTCTCTTGCACATGGTTCCACTCTATGTTTTGATGATATTTTCTGTTTTTCTCAAAACGTTCCTTTAATATTTGGAGCAATTCTTGTTGTCGGTCCAAAGACAGTTTGTTAGCAATATTCTTCTCCATATCATTTACTCCTCCTGGTTAATTACTTTGAATATTATTGCTCCATATCCTTCACATATCCGGACACATTCCGATCATAATCAGGATAGAAAAACTTTAGTTTTTCAGCTACTTCTCTAGATACTCTCCGAAATAATTCATTACATGTGAGCAATGACTTCCAAACATTTTCATAGGAATCTATAACGTAGGTGGATAACAGCTTGTCCCACAACTCTTTCGAGACATATTGATCCAGATATTTATAATGTTTACCTACACTTAGTGAAAAATTCGTTTCTATCCCCACCTTCCAAGAGATCATCCGCAATAATTCTCTTCGTAAGATTTGATCCATATGATGATTGGCAAACAATATTTCCTTTCGACACAATCCCTTTACGACATAGGTGGTTACAAACCAAAATTCATTGCAGCAATCGTCAAACTCCCGCTCTGTGGGCTTCTTTACATGGAAGCTTTCATCACTTGGTACCACATTCACCTTAACGATACCGTCCTTATCCAGTAAAATTTCGGCCAAAGGCTCTCGAAGTAAGTATTCATTCCATTCTTCCAGAGGTAATAATGTTAAATCCATCTTCAAGTAATCATCAAACATCATAAGATAAGAGAAACCTTCTTCTTCCGATGGAAATAACACCATGTTTTCCGGCTTTTGCAAGATCAGAATTTTACCGAAACATGCAAGCCATTCATCATTTGATAAAAAAGAATTCATGTCCGTCACAAAAAAGGTGATGTCGAAATCTTGAAACTCATCTTTTGGAACATTAACATTGGTACGAGAGCCTTCAATTGTTACCACACGTATCTTTTCATGTAGTTTTGCAAAATCATGGATTGTGCCCATAAATTCTTGTTGGGTTCTCATAGAAAAAAATATCCTCTTTCATATTCATCGTCATCATATCCTTCTGCAATTACCGTGATCTTATTCTTCATCTTGGTACTATACTTTTTCTCCTCCAGCAGCTTCCATAACAATTCACTGACAATTTCATGATCAGCCTTATTCAGACGATCCAATATCAATTGATACAATTGATTTGTGGTGTTGTTTGACGGTGAGCGTTTCAATTCGTTAACATAAGCCTCTATGACTCTTCTTTCTGAGTCAAACCTTCCAAGCACCTCAACAATTCTCTTTCTCAGGTGAACATCCTCAAGGGTTTCTGCGGAACCTAAGCTCTCGTAATATTGAAGCAGCCCTTCATATGCTCCCTTGTTTTCCATACATGCGTATGTTTGAAGCATGGATATCGCTCTGTAGATCCTTTCCAAATCAGGCTCGTACAAAACCTTTATAACCTCACAAAAAAGTGATTTTATCCTTTATGACGCTTTTCCCGATGCGAAAAGCTGCTATGAATATAAAGCCTACCGCCATTGGGCCGATGTAACGGAGCCCTTCTTTAAAACCGGTGATATTTCCTAAGAACGGAATCAAGAAAGAAAGCAAAGTCATTAGCACAAGAACAGGTAAAGACCATGCCAACATGGTTAAAAGCGCCAAACCTTGCCCTCCCACCTTATGACCGACAGCCACAATGGTTTGTGTGCTGCTAGGACCGGGCAAAATGATGGTCAATGCGATCAGTTCAGCCAACTCTTCTTCTGTCAAATATTTTTTCTTGGTTACCAATTGGTCGGTAAAGACACCAAAGTGTGCTTCGGGGCCACCATACGAACCCAACGAACAGATGAAAACATCCTTTAAAAAGGTACTCCAAGGTATCCTTTTATCGTGACGATCCATTCCCATACATGTTACCTCACAAATTATCTAGTAACATAATAACGGCAAATGCGTCACTATACAACCTTTTTTATGTTAACTTAAGCTTTTTAAGAAAGTTTGATGTATATAAGCAAAGCGCTAAGTAGAATTAAAAGTTCCAAAAAGCGCCTTGATCTATTTACCATAATTTTTCTTACTCGTCTGCTTTGAAGATAACATCATTACTTATGTCATCTTTTGCTTTGATTAAAATCAAGTAAACCGTCACAACCATAGCAATTACCGATATAAGCACCTTGATGAGAACAGAAGAAATCACATAACGAATTGATAGTGGAATACTCAACCATATCATTGATATGGCAAAAAGCTTTGTTCTAATGGGAATGCCTCTACCTTCCCTGTAGCCTCTAAGAATATGACCGCAAAATCGGTTGCTCAATAAACGCCAATAACACTTTTCTGATGATTTGAAGTAGCATGCAGAAGCAATCAGCAAAAAAGGAGTGGTAGGAAGAACAGGTAAAAGGATACCCAGCAATCCTAACCCGACGAAAACAGACCCTATGCCCATCAGTATGGTTCTCTTTGCACCAAAACCGCTTTGTACTTTAGTCCTCAACTTTTTGAACATTGTGTAAATGGCCTTTCTTCAAGCTGACATACAAACCATCCTTCGGCTATCTTTCTGAATTTCAAGCTTTTTAAATGAAGGAAAAAACCACATTCACTCAATCATTTGTACAACGTAAGCACACAACCTCCTACTAATTCGACAAAAATTAAAACGGATTTCCATACAACCGTTATAAATTGATGCATGGTTTTAGTTCCTTTCGTTTATTTAAGCCGGAACAGTGCCCTTGACGCTTTCGCGTTCCCAGTGGCGGTGTTTTGCGATTGCATCAATAAACTGTTTACAAAATTCCGTTAAATTATCAGCTTTGTTTTGGGTGAGCACACCAAGCTCTGAAACAATATTCTCTCCTTTGGAATAGTTAACCCCTGTAATACTGCTAACTTTCAACAGATCCACACCTTCATTGGCAGCGCCTACTGTTTTGCAGTGTTTAAAAGCCTCATTGACAAAATGGAGTGCCTCTCCGCATTCAAGCATTGCATCCACACTTGCTCTACCACCTGCAACATAAACAGCGTCGTATAAGACAGAGGTGCCTGTATGATGATTCTTCACAACCTCCAGTTCTTTTTGGTCACTGCTTTTTATAGTGCCTAAGTTTTTACTGATCACCTCAAAGCAAACTCCTGCTCCGTTTAAACTATTCATCAACTTGGAAACCTCTGCATGATTGAATCCGTCTTCTGCCAGAATGGCGACTTTCCTTGTTTTTGCCGTCATAATAGTATTTAGTTGACTGACTGCAGGGGAAGTTTCCGAAGCACCTGTTCTACCGCTACCGGGTTGCGTAGCACCAACACCTATAGCGATTTGCTTTGCAAGCTCATGATCCACATTGTTAAACAAATCCACAACCCGTTGTTTTATTTGCTTGTCCTTGACACTGCCCACTTCAAATTGAAAAGCATTTATAATGTGTTGCTTTTCAGGAGGTGACATACTATTCCAGAACATAGTCGCCTGGGAAAAATGATCTTGGAAGCTTAGGCTTCTAGCTCTGATCTTCACACCCTCCACCTTCTCTTGGTAATGCTGATATCCACTCGTCTCGCAGGGGTTTGGTCGGTTGTTTGCCAATGAATTCGGTGAATAGCTCACTTTACCATGATCAATGGTCATTCTGTGGTAACCGTCTCTTTGATTATTATGAACCGGTGCTATGGAGCGATTGATCGGAATTTCATGGAAGTTAGGTCCCCCTAAGCGGATCAGTTGGGTATCCAAATAAGAGAACAATCTGCCTTGCAACAGAGGATCATTACTGAAATCCAGACCGGGCACAATATTTGACGGACAAAATGCCACCTGCTCTGTTTCAGCAAAAAAGTTTTCGACATTTTTATTCAGTGTCATTTTCCCAATGATTTTTACAGGGATTAATTCTTCCGGCCAAAATTTCGTAGGATCCAAAATATCAAAACCAAACTTGAACTCATCTTGCTCTTCGATTACTTGGATGCCGAATTCATATTCAGGAAATTCCCCTTTATTAATGGCATCCCATATATCACGTCGGTGGAAGTCAGGATCTTTTCCGGATATTTTTTGTGCTTCATCCCATACAAGGGAATGGACACCTAACAAAGGCTTCCAATGAAATCGCACAAAACGTGCAATGCCTTGTTCATTGATCAGTCTAAAAGTGTTAACTCCAAAACCTTCCATCATTCGATAACTACGCGGAATAGCACGGTCAGACATCAACCACATTATCATATGGGTCAATTCCGGGGTGTTAACGACAAAGTCCCAAAAAGTGTCATGAGCAGAAGCTGCTTGCGGTATTTCATTGTCCGGTTCCGGTTTGATTGCATGAACAAGATCAGGAAATTTGATGGCATCCTGTATAAAAAATATGGGCATATTATTACCTGTAATATCAAGGTTTCCATCCTCTGTGTAAAATTTTACAGCAAATCCGCGAACATCTCTTACAGTGTCCGCTGACCCCCTAGAACCTACTACGGTAGAAAAACGTGTAAACACCGGTGTTTTTACATTAGGATCCTGAAGGAACTTCGCTTTAGTCAACTGTGTCATAGGTTCATATACTTGGAAATAACCATGCACACCAAATCCTCTTGCGTGCACAACACGTTCAGGAATACGTTCGTGATCAAAATGCGTCAGTTTTTCACGGAAATGAAAATCCTCCATCAAAGTAGGACCACGTGCCCCTGCCGTTAGCGAATCATCGGTATTCGATACATGAACTCCCTGGTCGGTTGTAAGAACCTGGTCATCATGCTTTACCCTAAATGCAGCAAGTTGATTGTTCTTAGCATGTTCATTCATATTTAACCCATTTTGATTTGTGTTCATCAGTATACTCCTTTTCAATTTTTCTATTGTTAGGTAGTATATGTTAATATCGAATTATCATACTGTAGAAATGTGATAGGGACGGTTCTCAACAAAAAACAAGCTGCAGTTTAAACAGCACCCAAAAATATGCAAGCTGTTCCCCGCAAAAGAAAAAGGAAGGTGTTGCTCAATTATTGCGCTTAAAACACCTTCCTACAAACATTTCATGATCAAAAGATATATGATTAATCTCTCATGGTATATTTTTGTCCCGGATCATATTCGACAAAATCCGGATTGTTATAGTATTTATCTATCAACATTTGAAGCCCGTTTGCATAAAGTTGATCTATGTATTGGGTCCATTCCGTGTTGATATTCGCAATTTCACCGTTCAATGTACGAGTTTTAAAGTCGCTAATGATGGGATTTAGCTGATTATTAGCTTCACTCTTGTCAATGTTGTGAGCCTTAAACAATTCGCTTCCCATATAAGCCGCTGAGATATGTTTTACAGGGTCAATGGCATAAGATTGGAACAAGTTGTTGTCATTCACATAAGTCATAAAGCTCCATTGTCCTGTACGTTTGGCATTATCGATACCTTGTTGTACAGTTGAAGGGAAATTCCATAGGACGAATGTATACGGATTACCAAAGTGTTTCCACTCATCAGGTTGCTCGGCTAAAGGAACAACTTTTCTCATGCTGATTTCAGGCTCACCTTCCCAAGTATAGTGAATACCTTCGATGCCTCGTACATACTTGCTCTTATAGATATCTCCACCTTCATCCCAGGTAGTATGTTGTAAGATTGCGCAAATTCTTTCAAGTTTCGCATCACTTACCTCGCCACCAATCATTTGCAGTCTCCAAGATCCCAAGGGGGCGTATGGATCAAGCCCGTATGTACGACTTCCGGCTCTTCCGTTAGGACCATTTAACAGGGGCCCGATAACAAAACGGGCTTCTTTGTCTGTGTCAAGAATAATGTTTTGTGGAGGCAACACCCTGTAACCATCACTGGTCAAGGAGTAATAGCCGCCACCGTTAATACCCATTACACCGAACTTGTTTGAACGGGTTAAAGCTTGATATTCTTCATACCATCCACCTTGGCCCGGCAGTCTAACCATATAACCTTTAGTAATGGTATCTTGTACCCATGCCAAATAATCCTTATAGGGTGTATAAGCATACTTAGGTACGTGATCACCTGTGACAGGATCTTTGTACAGGTAGTTGCCATCATCAACGAAACCAAACAATCCTTCTTGTGTAAAGTTCGTCGAACTAGATTCAGGCAGGTATAACATGCCGAAAGTATCGTCTACACCGTTGCCGTCAGGGTCGTTTTCTGTGAACTTTTTCAAGATATCGTTAAATTCGTCAAAGGAAAATAGATCATGTGTGAAAAATAGTTTGTTATTAAAATAGGCAAACTCTCCCTCAGGATCGTAATACGCAGATTTTAAATTACTTGTATCAATTCCGTATCCGATCTCTTCAAGCCAGTCAAGGTTGATACAGGCCGCATCATAGAAATATTGACAGTTTCCAACGCTATTGTGTGAAAACCCAATAAATTCGTCGGTTTTCCCGGGTACAAGATGATATAAGTACCCTACAGGGATTCTATCTAGGTCTTTAACAAAGCTGGGAATCCAATCCTTCATTTGTTGCAGTGTGATCGACCGGATCAAACCGTTATCATACATGTCGTAAGGATCCATGGGAGCCCCGGGCATAAAGAAGAAGTCCGCGATATCCCCGGCTGCAATCAGCTGAGCCATTCTTTCTGTATTTCCACTGTTCTCCGGCCACACATTAATGTCCACGTTAAACATTTTTTCCAACTCTTTTTGATCCCATCGTTTTTCGGTCCAGGTTTCGTTCGTTTGTACAAGCCAGGAAATTTCGAAAAACTCCTTGAAAGGGTTCTCCTCGACTTTTATCGTCTCCGTACCACCTTCCGCTGTTGTTCCATCAGGGGCATTTTCCCCCTTTGAGCAAGCTGCAACGGATGTAACCAACATCACCGCTAATAGTAAACACAGTAGCTTCTTCATTTTAATTATCCACCTCCGTTTTTTGCACGATTATATTGTAAAAATCATGACTTCGCGGGTAAGTATTATATTTTATTTATTACATTATATGTTAATTATACCATCAAACTATATGATGTGCAAATAAGGAAATCAGACATTATTTGTTCAATCATGTCAGAATTTATTAATTAAAAAGTAATTTTTAGAGGAAGCAAGTTAACTTAGCCGCAAATGACATAGGTTAGCGGTTTTATTTTTATGCAAAACATAGAAAACCTTTTGCAGCCTTTATTTTTTTGCACATAGATGGGTTTATATTACTTTGCTCTTTTTAGGGTGGGTGCCTAATGTTAGGATTCACAAAAGTATTAGTTGATGTTCTTTAAATACCCTAGCCAAAAGCAAAAGAGTACTTGCGACAACACAAGTACTCTTTTGCTAACCACTATAAAAATAGTTTTGTTTTAATAGTTCTCTTTACGTACCTCAAAGAAGCTTTGAACGTATTTAATACCGGGCAACCCTCCGGAGCTTTCTTTCCCATAACAAGATTGCTACATACACGGTATTCCCACATAGTCACTTCAGATACGTACATCCTCTTACTTCCGTGCCGTTGATCACAGTTATCTTCATGCCACATTCTCCTTTGTTGTGATACCTCTACAGTCTATAATAGAATCGTTTTCGTAAATGAGCTCGGCGACTTCTTAGCTACGATTCTATTGCCTTTAAAGGATTCTTGTTATGCTTTCTTTTTCTTATATTCCTTGATGTAGGTCATTGCTGCAAGAAAAGCGATGTATAGTGGTATGGTTATTAATAATATTGCTAGAAAGTCTCGTAGTGCCAAATAGGATGTTGAATCAAATCCTTTTATCAATAGATGAGCTAAAAGATAAGAGATCGGTACAAGCAAAACCTTGGTCAACAGATTTCTCGCTATCTCGTTCTTACGGAATATAAAAACCAATAGCGCACAGAATCCGGCAAAACCTAATGCCAGGAGAAAGTAATAGGATAAAACTAATCTAGGCAAGGTGAGAATTCCACCGCTCGGATTTATATCAAAACCATAGATTAATCTGTCAACTTGACTATCGGTTTGATAATAGTAAACTGCTGTAACCGCTTCACCGTCAGGATTTAAAACAACGCTGTTGACACGGGACCTGCCAAAAATCCTGTTCCAAACACTATCCCAAGTAGTCATGTGAACCACATAACCGTCATATTCATCCGATTGGTATTTACTAATATCGTATCCTGACACTTGGTCGCTAAAAACGGCAACAACCATCCCATTGTCCACTTCTGTTATAGATATTTTTGAATCGCGATAGGATGTATATTCCGGTGCAGTCAGATAAGCAACAAACAAAACAGCAACAGCAAGAGAAAGCATCACAGAAAACAAGACCGTAATTACTTTCTTCCTACGTAGCTTGGTCTTTATTTTTAACAACGGAGTCACATTAGTGTCCATGAGCACCGTTTCCGTTTTCATGTAATCCAGCACTTTCTTACATGCATCACAACCTGCTATATGATCATCCACTAAAGCCTTCGAGTCATCACTGATCATATTTTCCTGATACAACGGCAATAAATCTCTTATAACTTCACAAGTTACTTTCATTCATCTACCTCATTTCTTTTACAATCATTCCCTTTGCCCGGTGAAATGTAACACAAGCCCAGTTATCCGTTTTACCAAATACATCAGCGATCTGTTTGAAGCTTAATTCCCCGAAAACACGAAGGGAAAATACTTCTTTATAGGGCTCTTCAAGTTTATGTAGAATCTTATGAACTTTCATAGCTTCCACAGATGAAAAGACTATTCTTTCTACATCCATATCGTCTTTTTGTTCCGGTATAGATTCCACATTCACTTGCTTTTTATTCTTTCTTACATACGATATGTAAGCGTTTTTTGCTATTTGGCACAGCCACACACGGATATCACAATCTCCATTGAAACTGTCAATGGCTTTTATGGCCTTCATAAATGTTTCAGAGGTAATATCCTCTGCTACATGTTTATCTTTTGATAACCCCAGTGTAAACAAGTAAACATCTTTAAAGTATCGATTGTATATTTGCTCGAGCTCGGTCACATATTCACCTCCTTTCTTATATGACGCATGAGAACTGATAATCTTACAAATTGTTTTAACCGGGTTTTTTGCGAAGTTTTAGCTCTACATCCGACTTGTCAGCAATTCTTTGAAAATGAGTAACAATATAAGCTGCTTTTTCTTTTATGGATAGATTATTAAATGAGGTGTTTTCTTCAATTTGTTTCATGACTTCTTCAATATCCCCTAACGTTAAAAGATTGATTGCTACACAATAAAATGTTTTTCTCCGTCCGTCATTGTACTCGGACAAAATCTTTTCCAGGATTTCTCGTTTTTTGACTTGTTCTTTAGTATATGCTTGGATTCCTATTGCTTTTGCTCTTTTCATGTCTTCTAACTGTCTTTGATGCGTGATGAATGAATCATATTCTGTTGTTTTTTCAAATTTACTACACGGAAATTCAATGCAAAGAAAACAGTATTCCACTTGATCATGTTGCAAACTGCATTTTGCAATTGCGCAAGATTGGTTGCCATCTCCACCACCGCATCCCGGGCAGTAGCCCCCAAGCTGCATAGGACACAATCCACAATTTAGCCCACACAGTGACAATGACAAGTTCTCTCTGTTAAAATCTTTCATGTAACACCTCCCATTACCAGGTACATGAAATTATCTTCCATGCACCTTTTATTATACAGTATTCCGGTGATTACGCATCCATACGGTTTACTTGAATGATCACTTCTCTCGCTTGGCAACATGCTTTTATATCATTCACGCTTTGCTCAAACAGCCCTATTAGTTTCTCATCTGTAAGGATCACAACCTCTTTCATCTCGGTTTTCATGGATAATGCGTTCTCTGCCTTGTATTTTCTTGTATCCCCAATAACCTCTTTTAATTTTTCGCCAAACATGATGAACTTGTGATCCGTTACTTTTTCCGTTTCCCAATTTAATATGTGTAATGAAACACTGTTCTCATGCTGTTTAAAAAACTCCTGATATATATATTCAGTGATATGGGGTATATAAATGGCATATACCTTCAACACTTGAAGGACACAATAATACAAAGCATGTTGAGCTGACTTTCGTTGTTTAATCCCGTGCTTTTCAGGCTGGTACAATCGCTCTTTAACAATCTCGAAATAATAATCACATAAGTCTTTCCAGAAAAACTCGTCGATCTTGTGCCTTGCAGCACCTATTTCATATAGGTTAAGCAGTTCTTCTGCTGCACGGGTAGTTTGCTTACATCGCTGTATAATCCACCTGTCTACGGGCATCAACTCCATGTCCTCCGTATTGTCAAAATCCTGTAAATGAGATATTGCAAACTTCGATGCATTCCATAGCTTTGTAATGAATCTTTTTGCCGTGCTCAGCTCATCCATTGAGAAAAAGGTGTCTGTTCCAAGCTTGGCATTGGCAGCCCAATACCTTATTACGTCAGCCGAATGGTTTTCAATCAGTTCCTTTGGTGATAATGCTGAATTTCCTTTCGATTTACTGATCTTCTCGCCTTTCTTTGCCAGAACAAAACCACAAACCATTATATCCTTCCAAGGAATTTGCCCTGTATGGTACAAGCTTTTTACAATTGTATAGAAGGCCCATGTTCGGATAATCTCGTGTGCTTGGGTTCTTAAACTCATGGGCAATAGCTTTTCCGTTAAGTCATTTTCTTCGCCCCATTTCCCGTTGATTTGCGGTGTTACCGATGAAGTAGCCCAAGTGTCGAAAACAGCATGCTCAGGAAAAAACTCATTACATCCACAATGACAAGGTTTTTCCGGGTTTGTTTCAAGTGGATTAACAGGCAAGCGATCTTCACTTGCAGCCATAACCTTTCCACAACTTTTACAGTACCAAATGGGAAATGGAACACCAAAATAGCGTTGTCGAGATATACACCAATCCCACTTAAGATTTTCAACCCAAGTAGTATACCTGTTTTTCATGTATTCCGGATACCAGTTTATTTTATCGGCAGCTTGTAAAAATTCCTGTTTTTGAGACAAAAGTTCAATGTACCACTGTTTTGAGGGAATAATCTCCGTTTCTCTTCCGCAACGTTCATGAACAGAAACGGTATGAGTAATCATCTTTGAATCTGTCATCAAACCGGTTTCTGATAGTAATTCGATGATCCGCTTTCTAGCATCCAAGACACTTAAGTCCCCAATAAGCGGAACATCGCTATCTATCAAACCATTCGGTAATAGTACTTTTCTATAGGGAAGTTGATGGGTTTCATACCATTCCATATCCGTGCTGTCACCAAAAGTGGCACACATCACAATACCGGTTCCTTTACATAGGTCAACTTTATGATCTGATAATACGGGAATTTCATAATTATATAAGGGAACAGTAGCATTTTTGCCGATATATTTTTTGTATCTGTCATCCTCCGGATGGACGAACAAGCAAACACAACCATACAAAAGCTCCGGTCTGGTTGTGGCGATCAACAAATCATCTTCACCGCACTTAAATATCAGGTAATTGAATGTAGTCTTTTTTTCAATCGTCTCTAATTCGGCTTGGGCTATAGAGGTTTGGCATTCTGTGCACCATAAAACCGGAGACTCTTTCATATAGGCTTTTCCATCCTTTAGAAGGCGAATAAATGATTTTTGCGATATCCGCTGAACCATAGGGTTTATTGTTTCATATTGATAAGACCAGTCAACAGAAAACCCAAGGGATTGCCACAAACTTTTAAATTCCTCTTCATACTTTGCCGTTGTTGCAATACATTTTTTTATGAATTCACTTCTTTGAAAATCCTTTGCTACAATACCCTCTTCCCTTTCTACGAGTCTTTCTGTTGGTAGTCCATTGTCATCAAATCCAAAAGGATAAAAAACGTTATATCCTTGCATACGTTTAAAGCGTGCAATCATTTCCGCTTGGGCATAGGAAAAAATATGCCCGATATGCAAGCTTCCACTGACTGTGGGCGGCGGTGTGTCAATGGAGTAGATTTCCTTCCGGCTATCCAAGTCAAAACGATAAATTTCGTTTTCCTCCCAAAAACTCTGCATTTGCTTTTCCACTTGTTTGTAATCATAGTTCTTCATAGTAATACCTCCTTGAAATTCCGAACACAAAACAAAAGTCCGCCTTAAGCTTTGTTAACATTTTGCTTAGGGCGAACTGTATGCGTCCGTGGTACCACCTAAATTCAGATCTCTTTAATCTGCACTCATGCCAATACGGGAACTAAAAATATCCGATATTGTTTTCCTTTTAACAGTGGAAAGTTCCGTTGAAGCCTACTAAGATACCATCCTTTCGGTTCACAGCTCAAAGGCTACTTCCATACTACCTTCACGAAGATTTGCACCGGCCATCTTCTCTCTTTGCTTCAGGTTAAGCATGTACTTCTCCTTATCAACGCCATTTTGTTCGTGTTCAATTGATTTATACCATAATATTCAATTGTATCCTTTTTGTCAACAAAAAAACTTATTGTGTTTATTCAGCAACTGCTTTAAGAGCATTCTCCAGTTGAATGAATCTTACGTCAGATCGAATGCAATCATATCGATCTTGGGTCAAGGTTTGATTCAACAGCAAGTAGCTCCAATTATGGGAGAAGTTTTTGCTTGTATCCTGCTTATTGTGCTCCAATCGATTGACAAGCAATGATGTATGCTTGATATGGCCCGGGAGCCGATCAAACTGCACCGAATGATCCACCGCTTTTGTCAAGAATCCTATAGCTTGTTCCCTTTCGTTAACAAGCAAAGAGAATGCAGCCATGTTACGATAGGTCTCGGATAAGTATACATGATAAAATAGGTAGTCTCCCTGATCAAACACTATGTCATATATGTCGATGCTTTTTTGCAACATGGTAATACATTCTTTGTTTGTCCAGTTGTAGTTTTTTCTATGGTCTGCATCAGCCAAATCACGTAATTGTAAACGAATCGCATCGGCAAATTGAACAATGGCTTGTTGACCTTCTTTTACGGCGTCTTCACCGGTGAGCAACGCCGGTAAAATAGCATCTTTGCATTTCCAAATGGAAGGTAATTTTTTTGCTTGTTCAACTGCTTTCTCCGTTTCTCCTACCCAACTGTAATAAAAGCACAGATTTGCTTGGGTATTATTACGAATTTTAGTGCCTGTGCAATGTTCCATAATTCTTTCACAAATCTTAATTGCTTCTTTCTTGTTCTTTTTCTCTGTATCCGGGTCAGATTGAAGCATGGTCAACGATGCTGCAAGTTCGGATAGTAATTTATAATTTGTCGGAAAAGCTTTCAGTTCATCACGAATCAATGCGATATTATCAGCTATTCGCCCATTTGAATAGTTTTCTTTGAGCATTGCCAATACATCATTCATGTGCTCTTTGTTTCTTATTCCGTCCATTCCCATAAGCTCGTCAAGAGTCACATCAAAGAAATTTGCTATGACCGGCAAAAGTGTAATGTCCGGATAACCTTCGTTCCGCTCCCATTTCGATACCGCTTGGAAAGACACGCCTATAAAGCTTGCCAATTCTTCTTGAGTGATGTCACGCTGTTTGCGTAGTCTTTTCAAATTGTCTGCTATATTAATAATCATATTTGATACCGGTATGGAATCAATAACCGCCTTCTTGAAATACACTCTACGCTCCGTTGAGTTATTCAATCCCTTTGTTGTTTTTAATCGCAATACATAACCTTTCTTTTAACACTGAAAGGGATGCGATCTCATTGATCCGGCCTAAATTGCATTCGATGATCCCTGCACCAAAGTCATGCATCAGTATGGCGTTGAAGCACTTTTCAGCAAGCTCTTCAATATTGTATTCTCCGAAATATCCGATCATATAAGGTTTTTCAAAGCAAAACAGTTCACATACAATAGCTGCAAACTCATATTCAGGAGGAGCAATCACTGCATCGGCAAAGTCGATGATATAAAGCTTTCCGTTATGATCAACAAGCACATTGTCCGGATTTAAGTCCCCATGCACATAAACCTGTGACGACCCCTTATACTGCTCCAAATATTTTCTACGCTCTTGTTGAAAACTTCGTGGAAATTTGCTCCAACGTTGACAATATAGTGCCCGATCGATAACATCCAAATAATTAAACGGCTCACAGGAAGTATTCATCAAGTCCGTTATGCAGTGTAACTGCTTTGCAAAGTTTGTCTTCTCATCATCCGTCCATTGACTTTCAAGCATTCCGAAAGAGCCACCCGGAATATATTCCATGATGAGATAAGGGAAAACATATTGATCCTCTACAATTCCCTTTGCCAACAATTTTGGTGTTGATATTCCCAACTTGTTTGCCCTTTCCATGCCGAAAAGTTCAGTCACATAATCCGAATCAGAATCAAACCCGGACTCTTTAGGTGCAAATATCTTTATAACAGTGGAACCAACCTTGAAAACCGCATTGGTACCCGGTGTGCATTGTTCAATTTGAGAAAGAGGTAGGAAATTGCTTTCATATATATACTTGATCAATGATTGGAAATCCTTGATTGATTGAAACACCTTGCTCCAGGAATTCCAGCCGTTTAATTCAAATGTGAAAAGGTTCGTCATTTGTTTCCTACCTCATCTTTCATAACTTTTAGTTTTCCGCCGGATTTTCACATACACCCACAAATAACAAGGTGCCATTTTGCGCCGTTATACCATATATAAAGGGGCTATTGAGAATCATATCAGCTCTGCCGTTAGGAAGTGCAGCTCCTGCGTACTCTATACGGGTAAAAGCAGAAGCTTCCACACCGATTTCATCAATGGCGATGTGGGTTTCTTGACGGACATTCGAAATGAATGCCGTGTGGTCCGTAATGCCGGTAAAGTCTGCGTCCGGTCGAAAAGCCGACACAATACCCAAACTTCCTAGCGTATCCTTCAGAGAAAACTCGGAACCAAAGTTGAACTTGGGTATTTTCCATACCACCTCACCGTTCAATCTTTCTCCTCCTTCAAAGATCTCCTTCATCTGTTCGGAAGACGAGAGTAGATCATAAGGTGAAACTCCTGCATCCGGAAGAATAAATATCATTTGGCTTGCATTTTTAAGTTGTAAACCGGCACGTGTAAAACCTTCTCCTCTTGAAAAGCCTGCCGACGAAAACGTTTGGTTCATAAAATCAGCTTTTTCTTTGTCACCGTTTGCCAAGTAAAATATGCTTTGGGCGGTTTTTTGTTTGTCAAACCGATCAACCCATTGATCATAAAAGTATACTGTATTGATTATGGTCAGTATTTGCTCCGGGTCTACCTCAATTGTGGGTGACAATGTACCGTTTGTTTGATTTTGAATCCATTTGGCCATGGCTTTTCCCGTTTCTTCCTTGGCAAAATCCACACTATGGGAGCTGGCATAGAAGTTCTCCACTGCTTGCTTTACAAAATCCTCTTTAAACACAATGGGTTTACCGTTTAGCTCATTTTCCATCCAAATGGAGTTAGCAATTTTCAGCTTTCCGATTTCATTATCTCGGTAAAGAGTCCGATACAAATTTCTACTTTGCAGGGTTAAAGTTTCTATATCCGGTACCCCCAGAAAATCCAATAGCTCAGCTTGTGTATCGCCTTTTGCACCGGAGGTTGCAAGCCCTAATGCATAAAAAAGTGATAAAGGTGAGTAATTTTTGTTTTTTCCATTGTCGGATAAAATAGCGGAACCTGTCTTATAAGAAAATTCCTTGATGGAGTTGATGAAGTTTTCATCAACGGGGTTTTGCTCCCTGATAGCTCTCTTTGTGTCAGAATCTTCAAAGGCATATGCCTTCGGATACATTACCTCCAGGAGCATTCCCGAATTAGGATTATTGTTTCCAGTCCCCGGAATCAGCAAGCCTATACCCATTACTATTGCAGCACAAGCCGCAATCGCCACCCATATAACCCACATGGGTTTTTTCTTCTTATACATGGTGATCTTTGCTTCTTCAATTAATTCGTCACGAACATCCGTGACAGCATCAAATATCTTTTTTTCTTTCATATCGACACACCTTCCTTTTCCAATGTGGCTTTTAGATCCTGCCTTAAGCGGTACATCCTTGACCCTAATTTACTAGGAGTCGTTCCATATTCATGAGCCAGACGTTTCAGCGGAACCCCATACCAATAACGACGTAGAAACAACACACGGTTTTCCTGTGACAGAGTGCACAGCCAATCACTGATAAATTCCGATAATTCCCTTGCTTCAATTACCTTTTCCACATTATTTTTATCAGGAACACATTCGGCTAATTCCAAAAGCAACTCTTTGGCTCCATTAGAACGTTTTTGTGCTCGAGCTTTATGCCAACAATTGATTGACAGGTTTCTCACGATACGTCCTAAAAAAGCCGTTAAGGAATCAGGCCTTTGGGGTGGCATTGCATTCCAAGCTTTTTGGTATGTGTCATTGACACACTCTTGAGAGTCTTCGTGATTGGACAGTATGTTATAGGATATGCTGTGTAGTAAACGTCCATATTTTGTATGGGTCTGACCGATCGCCGCTTCATTACGCGACCAGTACAGATTGATGATTTCCCGGTCCTCCATGATCTCCTCCTCGTCTAAGATTGATCACTTTCACTTATATAGACAGAGAATAAATAAAGATATTCGGCTAATATAAAAGAAATTTAATAAAGTAATTAAAAATTACTTTTCAATTGCTTTTAATAATAGTGTAACAACTGTCATATGATTTTCCAATTCATCGCATTCAGCCTGCTGGCTTTGTATATAGCTTTCAAACAGACTTGCTTTTTCCGGATACTGTTCTATTAGTTCCTTTGCTCTTTTTACAATAAAGTCTTGTTGTTCCCGATTCAGGTCAATCAATGCATCATCATTCACAAATACTTCCTCTACCAGCTTAACATTGGTTTTATTAAATATAGCACACCACTCATTCTTTGAATAATAATCGATGTTAACACCATCCTTACCATAGGCATCGTCAATGATAATCCATCCTCCCGGATTTATAATGTTCTTTAACTTTAAAATGGTTTCTTCCGGATTTCCTAATACATCTCCTACGGAACCAAGGATCACCAAGTCATAATTCTTTTCAATATTAACAGACTCATTGATATCCTCTACCTGAAATTCACACAAACATTCCACACCCAACTCTTTTGCTTTTTTCCGGGCGAATTCTATAAATTCCAAAGTGATATCAATGCCTTTTACCTGACAACCGATTTGTTTTGCCAGCTGAACACTGACAGCACCTTTACCACAAGCCAAATCCAGAACCTTCATTTGCTCCGGCTTCTTGATGTGTTTTTTTATTAAGTAAATGATATCTGTTGGTGAGGAACCTAGCTCCCATAAGTCACATAATAAATATGGCAGAAAAGGGATTAGCTCCACAGATTCTGCCGTTAATGACTTGGCAAGTTTTTCTTCTACTTGTGACATGGCAGATCTCTCCTTCCTTATCTACTTCTCTTTAAAATCTCTTCAAACACATTTTGTGTTTCTTCAGGGGTTCTCATATTAAATATGATGATATCTTCTTGTGTTTTAAGAAATATAAAAGGTGGTATTTTTGTATCGACAAACAGTTTTACCGAACCCATTTCTGTTGTTCGAAAATGCCCTTTTAAAAATGAGCCGACAGCAGAACCGTTGGTACGCCTTTCAATGGTCGGCAACTTCTCGATCAATTCAATTTCGTCAATGGATTCCCATGTATATACATCACCATACATACCATGTATTTTTACTCCTTCGTCCAAAAAAGTCGCCTTGGTTGCTTGAGCTGAAAAGAGCATAAGAACAGCTACAAAGATGATAGTAACAATGGTGACAACAACAGATACAGTGGGGTTCTGACCTTGTCTTTTTAACATTTTTCCTCCTTTTTTATGAACATTCCCGTCATATTTTTGAGCCTTGATCAGTAAATAAATTGTGGACACAGCGAAAAATATAAGCGCAGGTAGCATCGGCTGCTTTTTACCCAAAAGTTCCAATACCCCTAACACCAGAAATACAGCTCCATTGGCATATCCGTAGATTCCCATCAGACGTCCGAGGCCCTTTGTGTCAACGTTTTTCTTTTGCTCCTTTGGCATAGTGTTATAGCCTGAAATGAGAAAATACCACTTAAACACATGAACTGACAAACCCATAAAAACAGAAAACAAACTGATGATGATGTAAATCATAAGGTAAGACCTCCTCCAAGAATTATTTACTTAAAGCTTAATTTAATTATATAGCACATAGAATCGTCCGTCTATTGAATCCTAATTGGCTACTTCATATTCCCTGAACCTTTTGGACTTTTCAAAGTCCGTATTAATGTTTCAGCAATGTCCCAAACACATACGATCACAACAAATGCACCAAAAACTTTTTTGCCTGTTTCAACCCACGTCGAAGCAGTATCGACAGTTGTTTTCATTATACTTGCAAGTGTTGTAATAAACTCATTGTTGATCAGCCCTTGATCTGCCAACATTACAACCATCAGCACAATAAACGCTATATTATATGCCGCTTCCGTGATTGCCATAAGCAAGTTGCGGTGTTCGGCTATAAACTTCCATATGAATATCCCTAATTGGATCAGTGCAACAATGATGATGGCAGGAATATAGATTTGAAGTCTCTCTATATTAAGCAACGTTGTTACAGTGGGTATACCATTATCACCTTTAACATACATTGCAATGACTTCAGGACGGAAGTACAGCAAGGCTGTAAAAACAATGGTCATCACCATACTAAAGATTGTCTCTCCACGAGAAATCTTATTCTTGTCATCTGAAATAGCCGGCAGATCATCTGGTGTCCAGACTTTATTCTTAAAAGGGGTGAATCCTATTTCCACTCCGGTTCTTTCAAGTATGATAAAAACAATAGTCACCCAAAAGGCGCCTTGCATCGCTCCGACAAAAGCGGATGAAATTAACTCGGCAATCAGGTTAGCAACTACTCCTGCTTCATACCAGTCAGCTGGCGCTTTGAGTATCCATTCGATCAATGTGATCCCTAAAGCCACTGCTGCACATATGGCAATAACACTTTTTAACAACGAAATGTATTTATCATAGTACGCGGGACCGATCAAATACTTTTTCTTGGTATTATACTCATCCGCTAAATTTTTTGGGCTGCCCAACTCGGTTAACACCTGAAACACATCATCCTCCGTGTAATTTTCAGGCAACATATCCATAATGTTGGCATTTAACTCCAGCCCTACATCCTCCCGAATCTCTTCCGGCAAATACTTTTTTACAGTATCGATATAGCGTTCAATCAGGTTCATTTTTCTCTTCCTCCCTCAACAAAATTTCCATTTGTTTTGATATGGTTCTCCATTCATCTTTCAATTGTATATATACGTCTTTCCCTTTTTCACTTAGAACATAAAATTTACGCGGTCTGCTTTCACCGGTATCCCATTCACTTTGAAGAAGGCCTTGTTTTTCCAACCTTCGTAGTAAAGGATACAGTGTACCCGCTTCAATCGGAACTTTTTTCTCTTCCAATTTTTGTACCAAGGAATACCCATATTCTTTTGTAATGAGCTGGCTTAGAACTGTAAGGACCAATGTACCTCTTTTCAATTCCACCGCTAGAGAGCCAAGTATTTCTCCAACCGAATCCATGATCATCACCTCGTGATTATTATACTGTACGTCATACACTATTGTAAATACCTTATTATTAATTTTTAAAGATTATTTATTCTACTGTTATCTAACCCGGGTTCTCAACTTTTCTTACGATGATATGTTTCCAATGCATGGGCCATCAGTTCCCGATCAGCTTCCACATCACCTTTATGAGGATATGTTTTTGCTATCCTTTCAAATTCATCCTTGTAGCTTTCCGCTTTGGTTGAATCGTTTTCAGACAATAAAGCAATAGCATATTGTGTGCGCAGTATGGATGGAAAGCTTTTCATATACTTCATAAATTTTTTTGTTCCTTATCTAGTAAGTCATCTATATTCTCCAGGTGGCCTTCGATGGTCAAAATACAATAGATCCGATCTGCAATAAGTAATTTACGATGAACCCCAACCATACCGGTGTCCATTTTCAAAAGCTCCGCCATTTGCTTGTCTGCTTTCTCAATTTCCATTAAATCCATCATTCCATTGCAAGCAAACACACCAATAGCCGCTACCATACTGTTTTTCATTGCTTCAGCATTTGGAATGACAAACCATTCCTCCGGCATTTCCTTTAGACGTTTCCCCTTAACCACTTGTTCGTTTATCTTCATTTGAATCCAAAAAGAACGCAACGCTTGGGGATCCTTTCCAAGGGAAATCGCATTGTGACCGTCATTTGTAATGGTATTGAATTGCATGGGAATACCATTGAAGGCAGCTAACAGAACACCCATACCAGCCATGATAAAAAAGAAAGTTGATAGAATCGGTAAACTTCGTGTAATGAAAAACAAAGCGACAAACAGTGCTGCAACGATCATATTTACAATGACGCCTCCTAAATTATAGAGCACAAAAGGTATTTTTCCTTTCTTCATCCGAGGTGGCACCATCAAGCATTGTCCACCTGTTCCGGCGATGGACATCTTCCGAAATTTGATCTTGCCTTCTTGTTTTACCCACATAAAGCTACCGATTCGAAAGGATGAAAATTGATATCCGGTCAGCCTTCCAAAAATCAAATGACCGGCTTCATGCAATATGATATGTATAACAGTAGCGACATACACTGTAATCAATATTCCTGCAAGCATAAAAACTAACTCACCCGGATCCATCTCTCCTACCGAAAAGATGGGATCCACTAACATAGGTAAAAGATAGCCTAATAAAAAAAGCAGAACAAATAAGATGAGTATCGGAGCGACTTTTTTCCACCTCGGTGGTGTTTGATTCTTTTTTGTTTTCATGGTTTCCCTTTCATTGAGTGATTACAGGAGCAATAGGGTGACGTATTACGGTCTTTAGCTTCTCCGGGGCCGTCTTACGGGGATCGCCCAGGTAAATTTCGTGATGCTGCCTGTATCCTAACATTTGCGTCCGGTATCCCTTTTCTTTTATAAATGCCTCTAATGCAGCAATCGTAGGCGGCTCATCGTCATAAGAGCCGATGTGCATAATTTGAGCGCACAAGCCTTCTGTAAAATCCTCCAGCCGAGCAATGGATGGTTCTAATTCCGGCTTATTCACGGACAGTTTGGCTTTTGCCCACTCAAAGACATTTTGTGTGACAAATTCCGGTTGACGGATCATCATGGTCCAAATAAATTGATCCTTCTTACCAATGGCTTTATCATAATAGGCATCACCTTGAAACCGCCACAAGCCTTCTAAAGGAGGTACCACATAATCAAAATAGCCTTCAGGCACATCAGTACCCTTTTTGCTCATTTTAATAGTATAAGACAAACCATATAAAACCTCCACCGCTGTTTTATATGATTCTGAAGTGTTCGGATCCCCTTCTCCATCTACCATCACAAAGCGCATTTTAGGTACATCTACAAGACTTGTTTGTGTTTTCGGAACATACAGATTCTTGTATACTTTTTTATAATCAAATGCTGCCATTATAGCCTCCTGTTATCATTTTTCTAATTGAGATCTTAACAAATAAACATCTACCATCGATTCGTCAAGACTGCAAGTACCGGGGCATATGAGTGATAGTTTCAATTGGTATATCTTATTCGGAACCAATTGGTATGACCTTATTATACCGACGATCCCCCGGGCCTTCTTGCACATGTATTTCCTCAAGTTGTTCTTTGGTGATCAAGTACAACTTCCCGAAACTTTCTCCTTCTCTTTGGGTATCAAGAAACGCAACGCCTTTACGCCCCCATCTGCTACTGTGGTTGGCAAATAAGATCGGATGGGTAATCGATACGGCTTCTCCTTAATTGTCTATTCTCATCTTACTCATAACACTTTTATTATACACATAAACAAATGGGTTATATAGGTTATTGTTTTGATCATACACTTGTACTTTTGTCCTACTGTACAAAGTTCCTTCCCCTTCATATCCGTCTATTTCAGGGAGCATATCATCTGAGATCTTATATAATTCTCCCAAAACTTTTGAACAATCATCTATTATGATCCAAGGATACGGCCCAATATCATATAACGCATAATCCTTTAATGTGCATTCACATAAAAACTCGGCATTTTCAAGATAAGAGCTACCATGTCGGTTTTCTTCATCAATGTTCCATACACAAAAAGAAGTATTTCATCTGAAAAATCATCTATCGTCTTTTCAATCAACATTATGAAACCACCTCTGCTTTCTCATAATAAAATGTATGATAGAAGGACAGTACAAACAAAAAGGTTTGGATTGTATAAATGACCAACCGCTCCGTCAAACCTAGCAGGTTTAAATCCAAACCCATGGAAATAGGATTCAGCATGCCAAAAACAGTGATGGTGATGGCAAAAAACAAAGCTATCTTACCCATTCTTTTGGTGCTTTCTTGTTTTGATAATCCCCTTGCAATCGTAAAAGAAGAAGCAATTGTGGTGAATACAACAATCACTGTCACCATGTAATGCATCATATTTTGGAAGTTCATTTCGGTCTTATCGCCTGTCAAAGGAAACAATCCATATCCAATAATTGGGGTAAGTTGCATGATCAATAGAATGACAAAACCTACTTTTAACAGACGATTGTACTTATTGAATGCATGAAGAACCAAGCCTGCTGCCATTAAAACCATACATATGCCATACATGAGGGTAAATATTTTTAAAAGAGGCGCATTCGGGGCTCCGTCTGCAGTAAGAGAGCTTATATCCATCCTTAGAGGGTCATACTCAGTCCATAAAATGTTTCCCAAAAAAGTATGTATAAAGTAGAAAACCACACCGACCATTCCTAAGGGAATCAGAACTTTTGCTATTCTGCTCATAAAAACTCCTCAAATTAAAAATTGTTTATAATAACATTTTGTTTTACATCTCCATTATACAATATTAATGTAAAAATTTTATAAATCCTTTATCAATCCAAGCATAATTTACATTAATTTTATATCTTTTTACAATCACGCTTCGTTGTTACTTTTACTGAAAAAATTTAGCTTGTAAAAACTTTAATTTTCACGTGCAGGATCATACCCGACCACTGTCCATATTCCTGTACTATCTTGCCTGATCAACCTTTTTAGATACACTTTACTAACCGGTGTGACCTCTGCCGTAACTTCCACAATGGCATCCGTACCGGTACTTTTGATAAGTTTTAATTCCTCATATTTGACCGGATAATCACCTTCGGTTCCTTCCGGAGAAATTTCTAGGCTGACAAACGCTTGAGCAACATACACCGGATCCAACCTCCATGGTGAATGTCCACCGTCTACACTTTTTTGTTCACTCTCCTCTACTGACAACGCCACCGATTTTGGACTTTATAATAAACAAAACGGTAAAAAGCTTTCCAAGTTGACGAGCAAATTTCTTCTATGCTTTATTTTTCCTCCGTTAACATATTTAATAATTTCCTTCTCCCGGCCGGGTTATATAAACTTAGGACACATAAAAAAAACACAAGATGATGAAAAGAATGACGGATTCTTTCATTGACCGAGAGTAGGTGCCATGCTAAACTTATATTTTACTATGTAAAATCAATGAAGAAAATATAGGTGAGGAAAAAATGATATACAATACGGAAGAATTGATTCAACAAGCAATAGATTACGGTTTTACTCATGCCGGCAAGCTTAACACGAAAGCTCTGGTTTTTATGCCCGAGGTAAGAGATATGTGCAATGCGAACCTTTGCCGAAGTTACAACAAGAACTGGCGTTGTCCTCCTGCATGTGGAAGCATTGAAGATGCTACAGAAGAAGCATCCAAGTATTCATATGGCATTTTGGTTCAAACAACCGGAAATTTAGAGGATGATTTTGATTACGAAACCATATCTGAAACCGGTGAACGACATAAGCAAAACTTTGCTACCCTTGTAGATCAATTGAAGGAGCAATTTCCCGACGTATTACCTATGGGTGCCGGTACATGTACCCTATGCGAAGAATGCTCTTATCCAAACCAACCTTGCCGTTTTCCGGACAAATCCATTTCATCCATGGAAGCATACGGCTTATGGGTCAGCAAAGTGTGTGAGTTGTCCGATCTACCCTACTATTATGGGACGAAAACCATTACCTATACCAGCTGTTATTTATTGAAATAAAGAAATATGTTTAACCAAATATTTCTGACAAGGGTGCTACAAGTCCCTCAAATGCACTCGATGCTGCCGTTTCATCATTTTTGTAGATAAAAAAGCCTGCTATTTGCACATTATTGAAACCATAAATGATGATTGTTTTTTGCTCCGGATCTATTACCCAGTATTCCTTTACACCTGAAAGCATATATGTGTTTAGCTTTTTTACCATATCTTTTGAACATGTGCTAGGAGAAAGAATTTCTACCACTAGCGAAGGTGTTCCCATATAACGACCTTTTTCATTGATTTTTTCATCGGTATCACAAGCAATCAATAAATCCGGCTGACAAACATCCGGATCCTTGATTTCCGGCTTATAAAAATGAACATCAAAGGGTGCAAAAATAACTTTGCATTTCTTGCTTTTTAGAAACTGGCTGAAAATGATGAATAAACGACCGGATATTTCTTGATGCCTAAAACTAGGGGAATCCAATATGACGATCTGACCATCAATAAACTCCATCCTCAGTTCACTCTTTTCATAGATTTCCATGAACTCCTCGTAGGATACTGTTTTGCCCCCATACTGATAATCTAATGCTTGTTCTTTGAGTTGCATCAACTCATATCTTGAATAGTCCGACAAATAAGGAGTCATGCGAACAGCCTTTTCTCCATTCTTAGAGATCACTACCTCATTGTTGTCAATGACATAATCCAAGTACTTTCCCAAATTCCGCTTCAATTCCGTTGCAGTAATGATTTTGTTCCTCTTTTGATCATTCATAACATCACCCCGTACGATTAGTTTTATTATCATACGATCATCATATCATATCGCACGTATTAAATCAATATATCGTGCGATACCTTTTATTTTCTTTTGTTTTTATGTTAACACTTCCAATCGATTTTTGCAGGATTGGGCTCGTTCTCTACAGCCACAGATTGCAAAGCTTTCAGCATTCTTGAGCATTCCTCTTCAGTATATAATTGAAATTGTTCCTTCTTTATATTGACACCAAGGATGTCGTATGTTACTGCCACCGCTCCGTACAGCGCAAGACCGATACAATGTCTTGCCGAATGTATGGTGGAAGCAGATTGACCGATCGCTCTTGCGGCAGCTTGTGCAGCAGGAGTCGTTTCACTTTCTCGTGCTGCAGCATGGCATTCTAATATAGTTTTTTTAGCTTGGGGCAGTTTGATGACGCCTTTTAACCACAAACGTGCATCTTCCATTGCATTTCGAGGACGCAAATCATCCGGGTAATGTTTATACCATATGGGTAACATAACTTGTTCAGAATAATCAATTGCCCAATTTGCCAGTGTTAATTTGCTTTGTGTTTCAATTAACTTTACCAGTGATTGAATATAGGGAGCATCCCAGTCACTTAACATCTTTCTAGGTTTCTTCATATCTTTTGCCACGTATGCGTTTTATATTGTATCTTTTTAATTTGATCTAATGATTCTTCAGCCAAACGCAGTTGATATACGATGAATGCAGCACATTCATGCATCATTTTTCCATATCGAATAAAAATCAATTTACCAAATGCATCTTTCATGACACTTTCCACCTTTTTTACTTAATTAAAATAGTTTTGTCACATAAAGGTATAGTTATTTCTCACTCAAAGTGTGGTCAAAATTCTCAGCCATATCATCCAAAGCCTCATCTTGTAATCGATAAACCGTCCATTCGTCCAAAGGGACGGCTCCTAGCTTTTTATAAAAAGCAATAGAGGGCTCATTCCAATTCAAGCAAGACCATTCCATTCGTCCGCAATTTCTTTCTTTAGCCAGTTTGGCAAGATACGATAGAATGATACTACCAATCCCCCTTCCTCTCATTTCGGTCTTTACATACACATCCTCCAGATAAAGCCCCGGTTTCCCCAAGAATGTAGAAAAATTATGAAAGAATAGCGCAAATGCCACCGGCTTGCGGTTATATTCTCCGATGATCACCTCAGCTGTTTTTTGTTCAAACAAATATTTCGCCAAGTCCTCCTCTGTGGCAACAACCACATGGGACATCTTTTCATATTCCGCCAAGTCCTTTATAAACTCCAGAATGAGAGCACAATCTTTTTCTTTCGCGAATCTCAACTGAAAACCTTCTAATTTCGTATCTATATACAATGAACCTTCTCCTTTTGTAATCTCATCTTTTTACTACGGTCTTATACATCAAATATTTCATCCAAGCTTTTTCCGTCGCAGTTAAAATGAATTCCCAATATCTTTGCCATAGTAGGTGCAAGATCTATCATCTCCATATTGCTTAGTTCATACTCATTCTTGATTTTCTTACCGGAGACCACCACATTGCACTTGTAGCTCTCCTTATCCGGCGAAAATCCATGGGTTGCATATGAAATACCCAGCTTACCCAAATCATCGATCATGCGATCGGACAAGCTGTCTACAAAGCAGTATCCTTCTTTTGCTTCTACCATATACTTTACGGATTGATCGACATGCAACCCATCTAATTCATTTCTTGTGAAGAAGGATTCAATCCCGTATTCATCCATTTTGATTGCTTTCTCAAGAACTGCAAGAGCTGTTTTTTCAGCTTCTTGATCCCCCGGTTTTATGTGTAAATAAGCAGCCCCACCGGTGGTTTGAAAATATGCCCTCCACATGTTTCCATTGATGAGGTTTTGTTCTTCCAATAAGTTATTCAAATGAACTCTGTAGTTGACATTGATTTGTCCATGATCTCCAATGACGATAAAAACCGTATCCTCCCCTATCCCGGCTTCTTCAACAGCATTCACGATTTGTCCTAGCCTTTGATCCATACGCATCACTGTTTCATGTACTTCGGGGCTATTCGTTCCGTATCGATGCTTTGTATCATCCAAATCAATGAGGTGTAACAACAATAGATTGGGTTTTTTTCTCTTAATGATATCCACTGCACATGTCGTAGAGAAATCATCCAAAAAAGGTTGCGCAATACCTTTTCTGATATGTCCATATTTTAATTGCATTCTGATACAGAAAAACGGACTACCGTTTTTCAATATTTTTATTGCCTGGTTCTCTCGATTGATCGCAACAATTTCAGGCATGTTAAAGTCGATGGATGATCTGGCCGTCACCGGCCACAAGATCCCCGCAGTTTTCATACCGGCTTCCTTTACTGCATCGTAAATGGTAGGAACCTTCAAGTCATCTCGAAACCAATACCACATTTGATTTCGATTCTCTACAAAAGGTTGGAGGGGATGGTTATGTGTGACACCATGCTTATCCGGCCATACACCTGTCACCATGGTAGAGTGCACCACATAAGTCAATGAAGGATAAACACTCTTAAGTTTTGTGCTATAAGCTCCTTCTTTTATTAAGCGGGATAAGTTAGGGAGGCTTTTGGCTAACTCCCAATTGTCCCCTGAAAAAGCGTCATATGAAATGACCACAAGATGCTTAGCCATTCCCCGGTCTTCTTTATTCACTCTTCACATCTCCTTAATCAATTCTCTTTAGGTTGTTCCTTGGGCAAAGCAAGGAATACAATCAATCCTAAAACAAACAACGGTATAATCGAGAAAATACTATACTTTGCGTTCCCTGTCAATGTTGTAGTTAAAGCCATTACACCGGGTCCGATAATCGCGGCAAATTTTCCAAAGATATTAAAGAAACCAAAAAACTCATTGGAGTTCTCCTTTGGTATGATTTTTGCATAATAGGATCGGCTTAATGCCTGGATTCCTCCTTGAGCTGAACCGATCATAGCTCCTAATATAAAAATATGCCAAACAGTAGTTATGAAATATGCAGCGATACATGCAATGATGTATGTAACAATACCCACAATAATCATGGTTCGGGTAGAATATTTTTTTGCCAAATTTCCGTATAGAAGGGCACAAGGAAAAGCGATGATCTGTATAATTAACAAAATACCCAGCAATGTTAATGTGTCTAGAGCGGTACCTCCTAAGGCTTCCGTTGCATAGGGCACCACCATCTTAATAATGGTATCCACACCGTCGATATATAGAAAGTATGCAATTAAAAATACAAATACAGTTTTGTATTGCTTGATATTCACAAAGGTGTTTTTCAGTCTTTTAAAGCTGTTGATCACAGGTTTAGGCTCCGGTTCAACATAGTGCCTTTGCTTTACATTCTTAATCATGGGAATGGTCAAAAGCCCCCACCATAAAGCTGTGGTAACAAACCCTATTTGATAGCCGATTGCCTTATCCATACCTAATAAATAAATTAACACAAGGCTCAATCCGAAAGGTATGATGCTTGCAATGTATCCATATGCGAAGCCGCTTGCAGAAACCTTATCCATTTTTTCGTCCGCGGTGATGTCCACCAAAAAGGAGTCATAGAAAATATTCGCTCCTGAAAAACCAATGGCAGACAAAATATAAAAAACAATAATCAACTGCCACTGTCCACTTGATGGCGGAACAACAGCCAGAAATGTCGTGCACAGGATTCCTAAGATTGCAAAGAACATAAAAAATCGTTTTTTCTTGTCCTTGTAATCTGCTATAGCACCTAGTATAGGGCTGAGAACTGCAATGAGAATGCTTGCGATGGAATTAAAATATCCTAAATCCATACTGCTTCGAACATTCTCAAACATACCGAAAACAATCGGAAACAACGCAGTAGTAACAGCCATGGAATATGCCGAGTTACCGCAATCATACAAAATCCATGACTTCTCTTCTTTCGTCAGTTTCATACACAAATACTCCTTATAAATCACTCATATTTTAAATGTATCATATATAAGTGCGGTTTTATTAGGATTATGTAAATATTTCGTTGTACCGACTACTTCGCCAACAAATTATACAGCACTTGTGCCATTTCCGCTCTTATAGACGATCCCTTCGGTATCAGCTTTCCATCACTTCCTTTGATGATGCCGCTTTCAACTAAAAAGGTCATGGCTTCCTTTGCCCAAAGATCGATTTGTCCTTCATCTGTGAAGTCGGACAACGTTCGAATCGGTTTTCCTTCTTGGATCTCTGGTAACTGCTTTGTAATTTTTAAAGTGTTATACAACAAAGTAAACATCTCTTGACGGGTTATATCTTTTCCCGGAGCAAACAAGTTGTTTCCCACCCCTTGAGATATACCAAGTCGCTTTGCCGCCGCTAGATACCCTGTATACCAAGTATCTCCCGCATCACTAAAGTTTTCTTTCGGATCGGCATCCGGTTGTATATTACAGGCTCTCATGATCATGGTGATAAACTGTGCTCTGGTGAGCTTGCTCAAGGGACTGAACAAGCCTTCTCCTGTACCTTTGGTGATTCCTCTTGCCGCAATATATTTTACAGCCTTTTCATACCATGAATCCTTTGGTACATCTTCAAACACTACATCATCATATGCTACGGCAAAAATGCTTAAATGAGTCGTGATACATGTCACTGCTTTTGCATCAGGATTGTAATTTCCGTTAGGAACCACTATGATCTGATCATTGGAGTCAATGTACCAAACAACAATGCTTTCCGGGTCACCCAATTCTTCTTGTGTTGGTACATACGGAATAGATATCATCACAGGGGCATTCGGGTTGTTCCAGGAAATAGTTTCTCCGTCTATCGCCACATTAATTTGCAGAACCGGTCTGTTTCCAACAGCTATTCTCACATCTTCCGGTAGTGTGGATTTGTCAACAGACGTAATGGAGATTGTCACAATTTTTCCATTGACATCGCCTTGATTGGACAAAAGATCAGCGGGAATAACAATACTGCCAATTGAAGTACGGATCGTTAAGGATGACTCCCCTTGTCTTAAATGTTCTGCGGGAATTTCAACTGTATAGGCATTCATCCCCGGTAAAGCAGGGACAGTCAGCTCTGTGTTTTGGTCATCTTTAAATAGATCAGCCGTTATGGCTCCTATCTTTATCACCCCACGATTACCGTTTCTGATGATAGGTATGAACCTTTGTATACCGTTGATGTCCATACATGCCATGGTTTCATTCGGATTGATATTCAACTCAATACTTCCGCTATCGGCATCTTCTTCATCTCCATCCAGGAGTACACCGGTGGTGAATACCAGAACATAATCTTCTTGCAATGCGAATTCATAATCATTTTGCACCGCACCGGCCGGAATCACGACTGTGTAGTCCGTGCTTTCACGAAGCTTTCCATCATAGTTCAAGACCAAGTATTCTCCTTGTATCTGAGGAGTCATAATAATGGTTCCGGTATCGGATTGAAGACCGGTAATGTCTGAGAAACGCAAGCCCTCTTTTATGGTCTGATTGAACTTCAAACGGATTTGAGTATCGATTGCTGCATTTTCCATACCCTCTCCCGGATAAGTAAACACAACTTCAGGATAGTACGAACCGGTTGTAAAGCTTACGATATAATCACCTTCCATTAAATGGCCGTATGCATCACCTAGCCCTTCTTTGGGTATGGTCAATGTGTATTCGGTATCATAATCTAAAGTTTGATCCGGTGTTACAATCAATGTTGCTCCTTGTAGTTCCTTTTTGGAAGAGATCACATTCAAGTTTTCATCGATTAACCGGATGCGGTCATACCCGGTGCCTTCGGAAACATTCATGTTAAATGATAGTGTTATGTTACTTGTCAATGCAACATTTTTGTCTTTCGGCCCGGGGCTTACTCCTGTAACGGTAATTGCTGTAGGTTTCAGTGAAAACCTTCTCATATTGTTCTCTGTGAAATCCTCTGTGATACCCTCCGATGGGTTGACACGAACAAGTAGGTTGACTTTTCCATCTGTTCCTAGGGGCAAACCTTCTGATGAAATCATATAAGTTACAACAGTCCGCTGTCCGGGTGCGAGAACCCCAAGTGATTTAGTCTCTAAAACGGTTCCATCAACATCACTTTCTAAATTCACCGTTGCACCATCCAAGGTTTTTCCTCCGGTATTAGTTACAGTAACTGTCACTACATATTCATCCGCCACCATGTTTTCATATATCAAATCGGTAATTGCAATATCTGCAGTAGAAAATGCCAAATCAATGGTGTTGTTCCCAACATTGATCTCCTGCACACCGAATTGAGGCTCTATTGTTGCGTACAAGTGATAAGTGGCTTTTTCTTCGGTGTCTACCAGCCAAGGGATCTCCAACTCTTTCGATGTATGTGCAGGGAGTAACTGCATGGGAGTTTCACCGATGAGTACTCCTTGTTCGTTAGGATCCCCGTCATAAATTCGTACTTTCACGTACTCTGCATAATCTCCTTGGTTTTGCACAGTTACATAAACAGAAGTTAAAATTTCAGGCAACGGGAATTCCGTGGAGAGCAATATTCCATCTTCTTTAGAAAGGGCTACATCATGAACCGGTGTATATGTCAACAACTTCATATCCGTCTGATTTCCGATTGCAGGGGTTTCCACAAATTGCTTCACACCTTCAATCACTATAGGATTTGCCTCTGTGATGATGTCAGCTTGGGTATATGCAACATTTATATTTCCATCTTGGGTAGAAACCAAACTGATCGCTTTCACATGGTTTTCTAAATCCGACAATGCAACGGAATTACCCCATTGTTCTAATGTTAAGTCATAGAAGAAAGCATGAGCACCGGTTGTCATATCCTCACCGGGCTTGATATGAACTAAAGAAACCAGGGGCTTTTCACCCGGAACAACAGCAATTTGATAATCCCCTTGAATATTTTGCAATCGTTCTTCATCTTTTATATCTCCGTCTAAACCGTATCTGTACAGGATGTTTCCTTCTTGTAACCACGTAATGAACCAATTGCTTTCTACAAACACAGCTTTCGGAGCACAATCATGATAAGAATTATTTGAGAGCCGAATTGCATCACTCCAAGCATTTCTCTCATAAAGTCTTACAAAAACTTCTCTGTCTTCTGTGGTATACAGATCCTGATCCATATCTAATGTATATAGCAGCAAGCCGGTTTCCCCTTCCATAACCAAATGAGCATCCATTACAGTTTCGGACACACTTGAAATGGCTTCCGGGGTACTCCAGACACCGTTGTTCCAAGCAGAATAGTATAAACGATGATCATCTTTTCCGGGCTGGTCTTCTCCTGCATTCAATACGGTGGTTAATCCGGTTGATTTCGTCCAAACCAGCAATGCCTGATCACCATGTGCTGCAATATGGGGAGAGTGATCCACAGCATCATCACTTGTCAGTGTGATAATATTCGGTGCCACCCCGGTGGATGTATAACCGGTTTGAGTGACACTGATTTCGGAGTTTTTCAACATTTCGGATAAGCCATCTTCTTCGGTAATGTGTTTCCCGATGTTTTGCCATGCCATGAGCACACCGTTTCCAGTACTTGCTGCAACGGGAGCAAAATCAGCTGTTTTGTCATCGTGGATCCACACAGGCTTACTCCATGTGCCGTTGCTTTGAACTGCAAAACGTAATTGAGTTCGATTTGCATCATCCCTTTCGGCATTGTCATCTGTCCATACAAGCCATAACTCATCTTGGTTTTCTACCATCATAAGTTCAGCATCAGGATACATGTTTTCCATCATTAGTTCAGTATCCGGGTTTTCATTAAATCCAACAGCCATAACACTGACCAAACCGCTATCCTGTGCTGCCCAAACGGATTGCCTGTTGATATAGTCCCTAGACATCAATTGGAAAGTATCAGGGTCTTCAAACATTTTAAAGTTCTTTAAAGACTTGATAACAACCTGGGGCTTTCCATTATCCCAATGCTCTGATAGCAGATTCTTTTCATAGATTGTCTTCGACCATAATAGTGCTTTTGCGTGAATTTTAGCACTGATTTGGATGTCTGCACCGATATATCCGGTGGGAAAGTGTACTTCAACCGGAATCCAACCATTCAAATACCCATTCACAGAAGCCACCAAAAAGTCTCCCGATACCCTGAGAAAAGCACGTGGTGTGATCCTTATAAATCCGCTGTATTGGGTGTCGTCGGTTGCCATATCCACCTTCAATCCTCCGGCGACTTCACCTCCGACACCAACTCCTGCGGAGAATCCCACACCCATCATGTCGTATCCTTTGGACCACTCTTTGATAAAGTCACCGATCAACATAATATAGAATCCATACATATCCCATTCTTTACTCTGTGAATCATATGTAAGGGTGAATGCACCTTCAATCTCAATGCTAAATTCATAACCTACCGTGGTGACTTTCTTCACCTTTTTGTATTTAGTATCTGCTTTCTTTTTACTCTTTTCTCCATATCCTCCGCTAGCCCCAAAAGAAAGGTTAATTTCGGGATTCGCCCAATCACCTTCGAGATCACCCTCGAATGTAGGCATACCGCCGCCAATGCCGAAGTTCCCGCCATCCAAAACCGGAACACCGTCAAACATACTTATTTTACTACCTAAAGCACCGGTAAACTCGTTAGGCCAGTTTACTGCGTATTCCCCACTTTGAAGGGATATGGACAGCTTTTGCCCTAAAATCTCAGGCTGAGGAACTACAACGAAATAGGGGCAGTATATCCAACCGGATGCCGCACCTTGCTTGGATACCATTCGAATGACCAAATTTTCTCCCGGTTTCAACTCCAATCCCGGATCAAGAACAATCTTCTGAACACCGCTTCCGTTAGAGCGAACTTTTATATTGAACCGATCATTCATTGACTTGATTTCATAGTATCCGGGTTCTGCCTCTTTCCAATCTGCTTCCACATCAAATACCAGCTTTGCGGATACACCTTCAAAATAGAATTCGGTGAAAGGATAAAGCACAGAGCTTTCATCGTAATTAACACTGATTTCTTGAATACCTCCGGGTCTTAAAGGCCATCCGGATATAACGGTAGGATCCGATCCTTCTTTTCCGACATAAATAGACTTAATCCAACGATCAATCTTAAAAGAAGGAATTTCCATTTGATAGTAGGTATTTGCCAACATCATCTTGTTGATTTGATAGACATAATATCCACGCTGAGAATCCCACTTTTTATATGCAAGCATCTTTTCTCCATTGATGATCACCTGAAGGTTTTGAGCTTCCTCAAAATATTCAGGACTATTCCATGCAAAAATGTCTCTCAATCGAAACGAGAATACTTGAGTCATGGTAGCCTGGGAAGATGAAACAACCACAGGTTCTCGAATCACCTCTTTATATCCGACACCTTGATAGGTAAACACCAACTCATAGTTGCCAAAAGCTCCGAATTCCGGTTTAAATTCAAATAGATACGTGTCATCTCCAAATTTTGATGTGATTTTGTTGTATCGTCGCTGTAACACACCTTTATAGTATAGTTCCACATCAATTTTCTCACCATAAACGGTTTTGCCTTCTTGTGTCAATTGAAGTTTATATACAATACCCTTAGAATTTTGATCCGCTAAAAATACACCGCGGGGAGAATAACCATTGTCTTTTAAAGTCATCCTTATATCAGTCAAGTGGTTCACAGTGATGTCTTTTTCGAAAACATAAGGAATGTTCTTGTCATCGATGATGGTAAGGGTCAGCTTATGAATACCCGGAGAAATGAATGTATAATACACATATTTTTGATTTCCGATTACTTTCCCGTCAATGTTCCACTCATAAGATGAGACATTTGACCCTGCTCTTCTGGCAATGTTTCCAGCTTCAGCTGCATCGAATAAAAGGATCTTATCAACAAACCCCTGATCCGGAATGATCAGGTTATTGATACTAATATCAAACTTTTGGACGGTTCGGAAATCAAACTGAATCCCGTCGTTTATATATCCACTTTCTCCTTTATATGCGCCTTCAGGAATGGTTACCGTATAGGTTTCAGACGGTGATAGTAATGAGATGGGTGTGAAAGTTACCTTTTTCCCGATCTCTTCCCTAATAAAGTCAACGGGATTTCCTTTTGAATCCTTGAAAGTGACGTCCCAATAGGTCGGACCGATTTCCACAGGATAGTTATATTCAATTTCTACTTTTTGATCCAAAGGATTTCCTAACCAAGACTTCGGAGACTTGTTAACTACCTGCATTCGATTTGAAGCTGTTGTAAATTGAACATTGAATTCCAATAAATCCGGGTTTTCCAAAGTACCGTAAGGACCCACTAAAGTGTATGTTGTACCCTGTTTATAATGACTTAAGTGGGGAGTTGTTAGCTTCCACCTTTTTGAGCTTCCTCCAATTTTATACGGCATAAAATTGTACTTATTTCCTTGGTCATCCACAAGGTAAGTTATATAATTCGTCAGAGTCAAAAAATCAATATTCTGCGAGAACTCTAATTCAATACTAACATCATTTAAACTAACATTCATTTGCCCGTTCACAGGTTTGGTTTTCACAAGCACCGGCTTTGCTCCGGAATACTTCGTCCTAAACTGAATGATTTTTTCTTCATTGATGTTGTTATTCGAATCTTTGACAATCCCCCCGGGTATGACTATTTCATATACCAATCCTGAAGAAAGAGGTGCCGGTATCCTCAAAGTGACCGTATCCCCTGTGACTGAAAAAGAGCTTGAGCGACTAATCTTAGTTGTTTTCTCCCTTAAAAATATTGGAATGGAGCTAGTATTTCGTACAAGATTAGTGGAATCAAATTGAATGAGGATTTCTCTTATATTCACATCTACATCCACTTCAAGGTCTTTCGGTGTTGAGGAGACAACCGTTAATTTTCCCGGTTTCGGGGAAACCATAAAGATTAATTCATAAGCTTTTGTCTGATTACCGGCTTTGTCAACAAAAGTACCCGCCGGAATGATTAGCTTGTATTCCCCTGCACTTAAACCGGAAGTTGTTGATACAATAAGCTTGTTTTCATTCTCTATAGCTGCACGGAACAAAACAGTATCGGTTCCTTGAAGCTTTATTCCATATGTATTCGGATTACTCAAAGCAGCAGGCCCTAAAATAATGTTTTCATTGAATACCAATGTGATTTCCTTTGTATCATAGAGTGCTCTTCCGTTATTAAAAGGTAGTGAGCTTACCACCATAGGAGCTTCCAGATCAGGTTTTTGTAAAACCACATAGATGTAGTGTGCTTTTCGTTGAAAAATCCCTTTTGTTACAGTTGCTGTGACATTGACCGATTTATGCCCCTGCCCATATTCCGGTCGAATGACGGTACCGTCATTAGTAATAACCGAAAGCATATCTGACTCCCAAGTAATAACAGAATTGTTCGGACCGGCTACAGGGAATGAAAGATTCCACTCTACAGAATTTATCGAAGGATTGAGCTCTAATACATTGTATTTGGTTAACCATGCATAATCTAATGATACACGTTCTTCATCGGTAATATCCGAAGCTTTTATCGTCAATCCAAAAGATTTTGTTTGAGTAACAACTCCCTTTTTAATGGTAGCGGTAATAACAACGGTCTTGCTACCTGCAGTATAGGAAGGTCTAATCACAGTCCCGTCATTACTCAAGAATGTCGTATTATTGGATTCCCAACTGATGGTGCTCCCGTTTGCACCAAGAACAGGGAGGATTAAATTTCCCGTAACATTATCCAGTGCGCTATTTTCATTTAAAATCACATCATCTGTTAGCAATGCGGCATCAGCAGATACCGCTTCTGCATCTGTTTGTTCATGTTTTATAACCGTTACAGTAAACACAACATCAGTAGTTTCTACTCCCTTGCTAACCGTTGCTGTCAGCGTAACAACAACATTCCCTGCTGTGTATGCAGGCCTGGTTACAATCCCGCCAGCATTCAAGACTGTCGTATTGTCAGATGCCCAGCTGATGGTGCTTCCGTTTGCACCAAGAGTAGGTAAGCTTAAATTATTCACAACATTGTTCAGTGCGCTATTTCCATTTAAGATTACGTCATCTGTCAGCAATGTCGCATCGGCAGATACTGCTTCTGCATCGGTTTGTGTTTGCTTTATGACTGTTACAGTAAACACAACATCAGTAGTTTCTGTACCCTTGCTGACGGTTGCTGTCAGTGTAACAACAATATTTCCTGCTGTGTATGTAGGTCTTGTTACAGTCCCGTCAGCATTTAAAACTGTCGTATTATTCGATGCCCAACTGATCGTACTTCCGTTTGCACCAAGAGTAGGTAAGCTTAAATTACCTGTAACATTGTTCAGTGCGCTATTTCCATTTAAGATCACATTATCTGTTAACAATGTCGCATCAGCAGATACCGCTTCGGCATCTGTTTGAGCTTGCTTTATGACTGTTACAGTAAATACGATATCAGTAGTTTCTACACCCTTGCTGATTGTTGCTGTCAGTGAAACCACATCATTCCCTGCCGCGTATGCAGGTCTTGCTACAGTCCCGTCTGTATTCAAAACTGTTGTATTATTGGAGGTCCAGCTGATGGTACTCCCGTTTGCACCAAGAGTAGGTAAAGTTAAATGACCCATAACATTGTTCAGTGCGCTATTTCCATTTAAGATCACAGCATCTGTTAGTAATGCGGCATCAGCAGATACTGCTTCTACATCAGTTTGAGCTTGCTTTATGACTGTTACAGTAAATACGAGATCAGTAGTTTCTACACCCTTGCTGATTGTTGCTGTCAGTGTAACCACAACATTCCCTGCTGTGTATGCAGGTCTTGTCACAGTCCCGTCTGTATTCAAAACTGTTGTATTATTGGAGGTCCAGCTGATGGTACTCCCGTTTGCACCAAGAGTAGGTAAAGTTAAATGACCCATAACATTGTTCAGTGCGCTATTTCCATTTAAGATCACAGCATCTGTTAGTAATGCGGCATCAGCAGATACTGCTTCTACATCAGTTTGAGCTTGCTTTATGACTGTTACAGTAAATACGAGATCAGTAGTTTCTACACCCTTGCTGATTGTTGCTGTCAGTGTAACCACAACATTCCCTGCTGTGTATGCAGGTCTTGCTACAGTCCCGTCAGCATTCAAGACTGTCGTATTATTAGATGCCCAGCTGATGGTACTTCCGGAAGGACCTGTATCCGGAAGAGTTAAATCTGAAGTTACATCACTTAAATCCTCATTCAACATATATAAATTCAACCAGGAAGCATCAGCATTCAATTTTTCTTCATCAGTTGGTTCTATAGCTTTTACCGTAACAGTGAATGTCTTATCTAATGTATAATAATTCATTGTTATATGAGCAGTAAGGGTAACCGTCTTATCAACTTCGTTATAAGCAGGTCTATTTACCGTTCCATCCCAATTTAATATGACCGTATCATTAGACTCCCAACTGATCACGCTTCCGAAATTACCTAAGGTAGGAAGGTTCAAGTTTGAAACAACATGATTTAAATCGTCGTTATTCTTCTTTATAATGAAATCGGTTAACCATTCAAAATCTGCATTGACAATTACAACATCCGGTACTCTGACTGTTATCATAAACGGTCTTGTCGTCCGTACCTGTAACCCCTTCGATAATGCCGCAGTTAGTATCACTGTTTTATTCCCTTCCCCAATTGAGGGAGGATTTACAGTCCCGTCTGTTGCCACCACACCCATATTGCTTGATGTCCAACTGATGGTGCTCCCGAAATGCCCGCAAAGAGGAAATGTATAATTATCAATAGAATCAACTTCAAGTTGTTCCATCTCAAGATTTAGAAAAGCCATGTCGGCATCCACTATACCTTGATCCATAATGGACAAGTCATCTTTAAAATACCAGCTGTTGATCGTATTTGTGTTTCCGGCATTTCCGAAAGAACCCATAAAACCTGCATACACTTCATTTGGTAAAACAAGATCCAACGGTTCCGTAATATGTGTATATTTACCGGAAGGGTCAACATACAAAATCTCAAGCTCCTTATTGACACCGTCATATCCGATCCATACATGATCATATTCAGCAATCTCAGCGGTTACATAATATGTCGTCAAAGGGTGCCGGGATATAGGGTTAGCATAGTCACCGTTGATATATGTAACCATATTGATACTGCAAAGTTTCGGGGGGGCTTCTTGGGCTATCAAAAAGTCAGTGCTAGAAGAGCTCTCTAATTTTACTGACGGACTAAATGCTGTAGGTATAAAAGCATCAATATATTCAAATTCGAAAGCTATACTAATTGCAGGTGAAATATTATTATGTTGAAAATCATCCGTCGTAACGAAGTTTCCAATCGGTTGCAGTGTGAAGATAAAACCGCCCTTTGTTTGCGGAGCGGGTTCTGAAGGCGAGAGGTTTTTGAAAGAAAAAGCCGTACTAAAAGAAAGGTTCTCACCTAAAACAATCGCATCTTTTGTAAATATACTTTCAGGGACTCCTTCATTTACAAAGCGTAAGATATTATTTTCAATCATATCGCCGTTTACTTGTAAATTCGTTGTATCGGCGAAGTTGTCGTAACAGATATTAACCGTTGCCGAACTTCCTTCTGCATATACAGTTGAAGTTACAGTAAAACCCAACAGTTGATCAGACATACTTGTGAAACACATAACAGAGGCTAGAATGATACTTGTGATTTTCTTTAACATCTTCACAATATGTACCCCCCATTTTTATTTTTTTATTTATCTATATAGATAATTATCCTTTTAGTCCTTTTGGCCTTCACTTTTTATGTATACAATTTTTTTGACCATAAAATATCTATCCATATCATACTATTAGGTTAAAACATAAGTCAATAATTATCAGCTTCAATCTGCTTGAATAGTCTAATTTATTATTTCGATACTATTTCTGTTTGTATGTGATATATTAACAATTGTATCTGAAAAAATGCAGAATTTATCGAATTTTCTTTTCATCTTTCGCAGGTAAGATACTTAGCATATAACGATGTCACCTGATACCTTCTTTCAGGCATAACTTTTAAAACCTCCGTTGGAAGTCCTCGTTTTGCAAGCTTACTCTTTACTTTACGGTTGGAGCTGCAGGAGGGATCACCCCCGCATGCGCGGGGAACACACGGGGATGCCTACTCACTACATAATACAGACAGGATCACCCCCGCATGAGTGGGGAACACCCTTCTGGAAAATATAAGATTGTATGCTCCCGAGGGATCACCCCCGCATGCGCGGGGAACACATGCACTAACCAACTGCCCTTGCAACCGGTTAAGGATCACCCCCGCATGCGCGGGGAACACATAACGCATTGCTAAACCGTTAGTAGGGGTTTAGGATCACCCCCGCATGCGCGGGGAACACCTAACGCCGGTTTTATCGGACCGGCTAACCGTAGGATCACCCCCGCATGCGCGGGGAACACTTAATCTTACATTACCTTTATAAATACCCATTAGGATCACCCCCGCATGCGCGGGGAACACGCCTTTTCGGATCCGATTTCTCTTGGGCTGTACGGATCACCCCCGCATGCGCGGGGAACACACAGGTGATGCAAACGCACTTGATGAAGATATAGGATCACCCCCGCATGCGCGGGGAACACTATACCGAGGAATGAGATCACGTTAGGCAACTAGGATCACCCCCGCATGCGCGGGGAACACATCAAAATCTGTATAATACCTCTGTATGTTTTGGGATCACCCCCGCATGCGCGGGGAACACTTGAAGAAAAAAAAGGAAAGAATCTATTTCAAGGATCACCCCCGCATGCGCGGGGAACACGTCTTTGTTTTTCTGTTATGATGATCGGTACCAGGATCACCCCCGCATGCGCGGGGAACACGAAACATGCGAAAACTACCAAAACAGAGCATGGGGATCACCCCCGCATGCGCGGGGAACACTACGTCATGTTAAATTACCTCCGTTAAGATTTAGGATCACCCCCGCATGCGCGGGGAACACGGTATTTCTTGGTTTCAGTTGATATTCGGGTTAGGATCACCCCCGCATGCGCGGGGAACACTTGTGGACGAGATACAAAAAAACCAACTTATTTGGGATCACCCCCGCATGCGCGGGGAACACTATCGTTATAACAGCAAATTTCACTGTAAAGTAGGATCACCCCCGCATGCGCGGGGAACACGTATTTAGGGGCTTACAAACTGATCCGGGACGAGGATCACCCCCGCATGCGCGGGGAACACTTTAACCTTTTCTAAGTGATCTGTGTCGTAGTAGGATCACCCCCGCATGCGCGGGGAACACCAGATCACCATTTGATTGCACAGAATGCCAACAGGATCACCCCCGCATGCGCGGGGAACACTTTCGTCTAACGTGTTTTTATCCTTTTCCATCAGGATCACCCCCGCATGCGCGGGGAACACCTCTATGACACTTTTTTCATAGTCTAATCCAAAGGATCACCCCCGCATGCGCGGGGAACACATTATTGCCGTAACAAACGGCATATCCGGATACGGATCACCCCCGCATGCGCGGGGAACAACAAGTTTTAAAACTTTCCATCCGTTGTCATTAAGGATCACCCCCGCATGCGCGGGGAACACCTCCGTATGTTTTACCAGATCCAGTACGACCAAGGATCACCCCCGCATGCGCGGGGAACACCCTCGTTGTTCTTCTTCTGAAAAACGTCATTCAGGATCACCCCCGCATGCGCGGGGAACACCCTCGTTGTTCTTCTTCTGAAAAACGTCATTCAGGATCACCCCCGCATGCGCGGGGAACACCGGCAGAGATTCATACGGGGAACCCGAAGATAAGGATCACCCCCGCATGCGCGGGGAACACAAGATGTTGTGAAACTTTGGGCTAAAGAAAAAGGGATCACCCCCGCATGCGCGGGGAACACAGTTACCTCCATGCCGATCAATCAATGTCTGCAGGATCACCCCCGCATGCGCGGGGAACACTGTAACACAAATGTAATATTATTTCTTCAGTAAGGATCACCCCCGCATGCGCGGGGAACACTGCTTCTAATAGTTTCCAATTGTCGGTCAGAAAGGATCACCCCCGCATGCGCGGGGAACACGTAGATGCTTTGCCGGAAGCTTTGGATGCTTTAGGATCACCCCCGCATGCGCGGGGAACACTGGTCAAGATCCAAGACACCGAACACCGACACAGGATCACCCCCGCATGCGCGGGGAACACTTGATAATGCCGTAATGTAATTTCAATCGGCTAGGATCACCCCCGCATGCGCGGGGAACACTTTACGATTGCCCATGAAGTAGGTCACCTTTTAGGATCACCCCCGCATGCGCGGGGAACACTAAAGCATCAGCTTGCCATTCGGGATCACAATAGGATCACCCCCGCATGCGCGGGGAACACAAACATGCTTGCAAAAGTACGTAACTTATGATAGGATCACCCCCGCATGCGCGGGGAACACACTAATGGATCCTGGTTTTCGGAGGAAAAGCAAGGATCACCCCCGCATGCGCGGGGAACACACTAAGAAAACTGGCCTGTGAAGCCAGTTTCAGTTTTAAAATTTGTCTAAATTAATGAGTTTCTCATAGATTTGATAGGTTATTTCACAGTCATCAATGCTTCGATGTTGTTTCGCAATTACAATTCCAAAATAATTTGCTAGCGTACTCAACTTGAAATTGTCAATCTGCCTAATTTTCCTTCGGGCAAGTGTTAGTGTATCGAAGCACCTATTGCCGATATATGAAATATTGCAATCGTCGCATGCTTTGCGTAGGAATCTATAGTCGAAATCCGCATTATGGGATACCATGGGTAAATCACGTACAAAGGAGATGAATTGTTTTAAGGCAATTTCTATGTCAATACCTTCTTTTTGTAATAAATCGTTCGTAATGCCTGTTAGCTCTTCTATTTGTGTTGGAATAGCTTCTTCTAGTCGCACTAGTAAAGAAAATCGTTCTGCTATACAATGATCTTCTACACGAATTGCTCCGATCTCAATTATTTTATGTTCTTCTAGATTAAGTCCACTTGTTTCAACATCTACTACAACATATGAACCAGGTAAATTGGAACTTTGTTTATTGGCAGCTTGCTTCGCTATCTGTCTTTTACTTGCTTTACTATAACCTAAACGGAGTTCACTTAAATGCTTAATCCGAGAAGGGCTAGGTCGAAGCATCAACTTTATACCATCAAAATCAATAGGCTCCCACGTATTATTATAAACACGGAAATCCAATCGTTGCTCGTTATTAGTATTGAATACCATTATCGCTTTACCATTCTTGGCCGTTTTCTTAATAAGTTCCCATAGATGATCTCGAACTCGTGCACTGACTTGTCCGACAAATACTCCTGCGCTTATTTCCATCAACCATTTTGTAAGATCACCACGCAAACTGACAGGACAATCCGCTAAAGATATGACTATCATGTCTCTTCCTCCACAAACGTGCCGTAACCTTCAATAAAATCTATCATCTCGGATTCCATATCATCCAATTCTTTTCCATAAGAAACTGCATTTTTCACAAAACCATTCTTTTCGTCCCATAGTTTTATAATATTAGTTTCAATTTCCGGAACATCTAATGATGAACCATCTTCTGAAAAACCTAAAATCAGCTCACGAATATCTTTTACCATGCGTTCTAAAATCATACCATCAGATATAGCATCACGAACAGCACGTCTGGTCACTGAGCCAATATCCTCCGGTTGTTGTGCTGCAACCTTAAATGCAATCGGTATTGTTATTTCTGCTTTATAGAGATCAGCGATATCATAAACAAATGATCTCTCGTGTCCTGTATGTACAAAACCAAGACCCGGGGAGCACCCCAATGCCACGATAACACTATGTGCCACACCGTATAGGCATGCATGTGCGGAGGATAGCGCCATGTTTACAGGATCACTTGCTGTAAAATTATTAGGGTCGTACTCTCGTTTGTTCCAAGGAACTCCCGTTTTATCAGACGCCTCACGGTAAACAGCGCGAATCCTTGAACCTTCTCTTCCTCGTAATTGTTGCATACTCATCTTAGAGACATCTTCACCTTCAAAACGCATAGAATACATACGGCGAGCAACAGCTAAACGGCTACGTGTATTGGATACCAGTTCTGCCTGTTGTATCAGTAAACGAGCAGAGTGCGTCAATGGCCGCCCATGAGCATAATAGCGCACTCCGTGTTCACCGATCCATAAAACGCTAGTTCCTGTATCACCAATGAGTTCCATAGCGCGATGTGTGATATTTGTGCCTGGTCCTAGCATGATGACACAAAGAACAGCGGCGGGGACATACACTGTACCACGGATATCTGTTATTGTAATAGCATTATCATGACGATTAACCAAACACCGTTCTAAATACAAGAAGGAGATTCGTTCTTTAATAACAGGTAAAGCTTGAAGATTCGGCTTTATTTTTCCGCTATTACCGCTCATGTCGACACCTTACCTATTGTCATCAAACCGCACCCGTAAGCTTTTGCTCGACCTATACCATTAATTAATGCATTTCGAAACAAAGTTACATCCGTAACCTCCAAGACCCCTTCATACGTAGCTATACCCAATGTTATAAAACCATTACGGTGTTTAAATCTCTTTATGTCTCGTTGCACAACACGAAACGAGTCAACATTTAGCATAAATCCATATCTTTCTCCACGATCTAGCAACCACTTGCTTTGCTGATCCTCTGTGACATGAGCATAAATCTTACCTCTTTGCTTTTTTTCTTGTGTCTGTGTTTCACCATTTGCTATTACATGATGTATCGGATTTGCTCTCAGCCGAAACTGCCATGTTTGACCTTCTTTTATGCGCTCCAGCAAAATAGTATAATCTTTGGTTTCCCACTTTTGCTCAGCGCCAGGCCAGCCAAACTGCTCTACTATATGTAAAAAATCAGGTTTCTTATCACTGAGAACAAGCAAATATAAATTATTGTTTAACCGATCAATGCGCCAAATATTTCGGTTTGCTTTTTCATCACTTGGAGGAAAGCTGCTTTCCACCGCTGCATGCAGTTTCTGAGGTGAAGCCAAAGCGGTCATGGTATCTTTTCTATTTGTGTTTAACGCAATTCTAGACAAATACATATAATCAATCCTCCAATTCTTCCATTGCATCGCACTCTGTTGGTTCCTCTGCAACACGTTCAGGTATCGATACATACAACGCTTCAGCTATGTCCGACACGTAACGAAAACCATATCGGCGATTTCTTTGATCAAAAGAAATTGGTAAATCTCTCCTTAAAAAGACATCTTGTTCACTTGATTTTGCATCACGAACAATCGTCAACTTAGCTTGATATGACTTTCTCTTTTGATACCATTCACTTGCTTGCCAAGATTCTTCCTCAAGTGCTTGCTGAAGTGTCCGTTCTCGTATTCCTAAAACCATCCGGCCCGTGGGAGGGCAAGAACGCCTTCCAAGATACAAAGGAAAAACAGGATTTTGTAATGCTTCCATAAGCTTCATCAAAAAACTTTTTTCTCCCTCCAAGCCAACTAGAAAAATCGCATCAGCTAAGTAATAACGTACGGTGACAAAGGAGGTCTGGTCCTTAAGTTTCTTAGCTGTATGATAGTCTCGCAACAACACTCCGGTTTGATCAACTCGTACTGCAAAATTCAGATCTTTCAACTTTTCAAGCCACTTGGCGGCATCGCCACTGTCTGTTCGACTACAACCGAGTGCTGCAGCAATCAAGCCAATCACACCACTTTTGGTCGGTTCTCTTGCAGTATCACGAGTGTCAAATTTGCTTGCTACGCCCCAAGATTGCAGAGGTGCTGCTAATCGTAGTAATAATGTACTCATGCTTAAACCCCGTTTTCTTGCAAGAGCTTGTACACTATTTGTTCTGCCTTAATTAAAAGATCGGGAAGTTCGACCGCATCACCTAATCCTTCAAATTCCTTGTCCATAGATATTACAAAAGAATATTTTGGTGCAGCAAAGTACCGATCATAAACAAATTGCGCATACTTTGCTAATGCTACTGCAGACTTACTCTGGTAACCACCTTCTTTAGCCTTGACCGGTGTCTCAAAAGCACATACAAAATTTATGGGCTGATCTTGGCGAATAGCCACCATTACTGCATAGGGCGGAGTGTTATTAGCAAAGGTATTCTGCTTACCGGTGGGCATAGAACATATAAAAGCTCGCAAAAATTCCTTGATTGCTTTTGAGGAAATCGCTACATCTCCAAGGTTCTTTTTTAAATCATGAGCTGCAACAGTCGCATAACGATAAAGAGTAGACGAATTAAATTCGACTGTACCGATCATACCGGCACCTGCCTGATCTTCTGCTGAACGATCATCCATGGCAGTAAAATAGTCGTATTCATTTTCTACCTTGTGTGTTGAAATCGCATGAGCTACCTGCGCAGATGCATCTGCATTCAAAGCAGGATCATTAGCTACCATACGTCCAAATAATGCTATATCTACACCTGTACCCTTATTTAAAGCTTCTTGTACTTCTTTTTTACTTGGAATAGGATCCACAATAGCCATATGTGCTAATGCCTCTGCTTGTTTGTTACTCATAAAAAAGAGAGCTTTTGCCTCTTTGTCTTTAGTGTCGACCCCGGTTTGGTTAATGATTTTTTCAGCTAATGTCATAGCTTCTTCCAAATCAATTTCACATAAAAGACGGATCTGTTCTGCGACTTTCTCAACAATCTTTTTGGTTCTTTCACCCAGATCAATTTCATCAAAATAATCCCGAAACATTTGTCTCATAGCGTGTTTCCAAGATTGAGACGAAATCCTTGCACGGCGAACACCGCCATATACTGCTGTTTTCGGGCTACCGGTATCATCCCGGTTGACACAACTAGGTGGCAGAGATTGGATAACATGAATATCAACAAAGACCCGATTATTAATTTTACTCATTACATACTCCTCCGTTTTCTTTATGATCATTCCTTTGCGCTATACGATAAAAGTCCTCGCCCCAGCGCATTCGAATTCGATTTCTCACTTCATCAAATTGGTACCAATAAAAGTCCTCAGCCAAATGCGGATAATCTAAAGTAATTTTCTCCGCTTTGAGCAATTGAATTAAACTTCGCGCATGGTACGCAAACTCAGTAAATTCGTTCGCGGTTATCACTGCATCAAAACGGCGCTTTACAGCACTCTTTCGATCTTCATCATTTTTCTTTACCAAGTATCCGACAGCAGTACCTAAAGAATTGCCCTGCTTTTTACCCTCCGCATTACCGCTATTACTCATTGGTTGTTCGTTACCCTGCTGGTGTAGTGCAAACAATGTCAATGCAGTATAAATTGCCCAAACGGGTTTACTGACCTCGTCACCCTTCCCATATAGATCTTCCGGAACATTATTAAGCAATATTTCAAATAGTTCCGGTTGTTCTCCCGGTTGCTTCCCTATTCCTCTTCGCAATTTTGCTAGCATAGCACGGCTCCACGGATCTTCCATTAATAATCGTTCGATCTTCTCCTCGGTTAATTTCCTTATAAGGTATGATAAATTCCTACTTTCCTCCATGTTAACCTCCTTTCTCTAATGTTTGTATTACATTGGAACGAAACTTCAACAAAGCACTTGGTGCAGTATAGTATCTATTATTGACATAACGACCGGTGATACCTTTTTCTCCCGTCCGATACACCATCTCTTCACCGAGTTTCAAGAGTATCTGACTTACGGTCTCCTTCCAAGCATGCTCTACCTCATCCGGATCTGTTTGTGACGGATTTATATCAGCAAGCCATTTTCGAAATGGTAAGTCCATTTGATAATATGCTTCAGCCTTCGCAGCATTACCGCTTCCTTCCCCGGCTTTATGATGTTGGCTATCACTGTCACCGCAAGCCATCGCCAAATCAGAGGCAAGATAACCAATATACCTTATACAATCCTCAGTGACAGATAGTAACTTGATAATTCGTATAACCCACTCCTCACCAAGATGAGACAGAATATTTGAATTGATTGAAACAGAATCTTCAAAAACATCAGTTACAAAGAAATCTTTATCTCCATAATTAACACTTGCAGTACGGAGACTAATTATAACCTTATTACGTATAAGATCATGATCTTTCAATAATGATAACCAATGAACTACACCTGGTTTTCTGGCGCCATTATTACTTGCGAGAAGTGAGGAGAAATCTCTCCATAATTGTTTGGACGGATTGTGACGTTTTGGATGATATATGTCATTTTTTTGATCTTTTCTCCAGAGTGTCATTTGTTCAGTAAACGAATTCTCTTTAGGAAAAAAGTCACCTCCTAGTAGCAAATAACCACTGACGCTACCCTCTTCTCGATGCAGGAGTAAACGGCGTGATTGTAATGTAAGTAATGTAATTTGATCTTGGGGTAAGGGAATTTCTACCCGCTCCGTTGTTCTTGATTTATCAATTTCCCATGTAGCTTTGCCACTGCTCCACGGCTCGTTCTTATCATTTAAAAACACAAGGTTCAACATAAGTGTTTCAAAAAGACTTGAACCTTCTGCATAAATCAATCCGAGTTTACCAAGCCAGCCCACTCCGGGAGATGGCATTTTCTGTCCTCGTTTTGATGGTTTACCGGATGTATCGTCAAAAGCATTAACATATAATAACCATCTAGCTGCCTCGGCATATGACACTGTACGTTTTGAATCCCCTGTTCTAACTGGAAACAACCTAACTTTATTACCACTTTCGGATAGGTTCCCCAATAGCTTCGTTGCAGTATAGCTTGTCCCGTAATTAAGGCCACTGATCTGATAAAAGGGCCTCTCCGGATGGAAAAGGTAAAAACGTTCCTCATAGAAGATTAAACGCTTTTTGATTGGTTCTACCGGAAAACACTTTAGTTCCCACAAATTTTCCCATCGTTCTAATGCTTGTATAGCATTACTAATACCCCCTTGATTTCCTTTCACATCAACTCTTGTGAAAGTCGCATGTAAGACGGCTAATAGTAGTCTCAAAACAGCAACGTCCTGAGTAGGTAACTCTCCGGAAATACAGCGAAGCTCATGCGCATGTTCTAGTACTGATAGTAGGGATTCTTCCTTTGTTTCACCTTCTTGAGTTAACACCAAAATCCATGGTTCATATAATAAATTAAATTCTTTTTCCTGCATTCAAATCCCCTTCTTCAATTTTATTTGATAATAATCCATAAAGCTCATCATATTGCAAGCAATATCCACAAAGGTCTGCACTGTTTTTATCATCGAGCACCAAGAACAACTCACCTTTGAGCCAACTGGATTGTTGCCAAGCTCGTAATTCATGTAGTGAAATTTTTTCAAGTTCTTTGATTGTCTTATCCATATCCCAACACAATTCGTGAGGAAGTTGTATGCTACATTCTGCTATTGCTTTTGCAAGCCCCGGTTCCGGTGGTACATCATAAGGAATTTTAACATTCCTAAATTTGGTACCCCAAGGTATCTTATAGAACCCCATACTACAGCGTTGTATAACCAGAACTTCGATAGAATCATATGTGTCTCGTACAGTTGCTTCACCTCTCTTTCCAGATGGATCTTCAGTTATACTAGAATCCAACCATCCTACCAAATCACCTAAACCTTTGTATGGATCCGAAATTTGAAAATTCATTGCTTTTGTTTGTTTTTTAGCTATATGACTTTCATGTAAACTTTTTGCTTCTTCATATTCATCACATAACGCCTGTGGCATCGCTAGTCCATCTGGACGGTACGTCTCTTGAACAAGCAATGGAATATCATCTGGTAAGTTTATTTGAGAAGGTAACAACGCTCGTGTATTCATCAACAGATATTTTCCATAGATTAACTCAGTACCACGATCAAATCCGGATTCACTCATTCCCAAAATATAGCAAGCAGGGTTTTGTAGCTTGTCCGGTCTGTTCCGATTATGTCTATGTAATCTTCCAATGCGTTGAATCAGTAATTCCATAGGGCAAATATCAGAAATTAGCACATCAAAATCCAAGTCACAACTTTGTTCAAATATTTGTGTACCGACAACTATGCAACGATATGGGCGTTTGCCCTCAGCACCAAGTTTTTCAAACAACACTTTTTCTTTTTGTGCACGTTCTGCAGCAATGAATCGAGAATGGAGCAGATAAACGCAATCCTCATTAAAATGCTCTCTTAAGCAACACGCAATTTGTTGCGCCTTTTTTACGGTATTTACAATTATCCCCGCACATCCACCATCAGATAGAAGATCTTCTATTATCGTCAATATTTGCTCATCAGACGATAAAACATCTATCGCTACACTAATAGAACGTCGTTTTCCATGAACCTTTTCTTGAAGAATTTTATAACCATCCGTCAATGTAATGATCGGATAATCAAGAGTGGTAACCCATGAAGGCAACGACTTGGCTTGATGAATATTATTATCAAACAACGGATCATACTCTTGTTCGACTAAAGGGTCTTGATTCAAGTAGGATTCTATCAGTTGCTTACGTTTGTCACCGGGTAATGTTGCGGAAAGAACAATCACAGGAACATTGTACGCTCCTAACCAATTTAAAACCTTATACAGGTATTGACTCATATAAGCATCATAAGCGTGGCATTCATCAAGAATCACTACTTTGTTAGCAAGTCCCAGATGACGTAGTGCCAGATGCTTTTGTTTAAGACTACCCATTAGGACTTGATCGATAGTGCCTATCACAAAATCCGCTAAGATACCCTTTTTCCGTCCGGTAAACCAATCATGAACTATAATAGCATCATCTCCGGTACCTTCACTTTCCTCGCCTCCTACCCAAAAAGCACCTTGTTCTTTTGTCGATTTAATTATAGAATTATACAGCTCGTTGAGGTTCGCCTTACCATGTGCTAGTTGTACCGAATGGTCGACACCATCACCTAACTTTTCAATCCAACGGCAAATTCGTAAAAACAGACCGTTAGCACTGGCTTGAGTCGGCAATGCAAAAAATATACCACTACGCTTTGTTGTGTAGGCCATTGATTCTGCAGCAGCAAGCGCTGCTTCTGTTTTTCCTTCACCCATAGGAGCTTCAAGAATAACTATACCGGGATTGTTCGTTTTTTTAAGTATATTCAACATTGCGGTTTGTACTGGTCGGGGCTGATAGGAAAAATGTTTCAAATAATAATCTGTATTCATCCAATCATTACTCGGGCACCAACAATCAGGTAGGTTGAGCATGTCCCAAGACTCATAAGCCCTCTCTATGGACGGCTTAGCTCTCTCGCTTAAGTCTACATACGGAAAGTCTAACTCATTACTTACAATCCAATCCACCATAATGACTAATCCGTTTAGTAGTACTTGTGCAGTTATATCCGGTTGCCAAGATTGTGCTTCTTGTTTCGTAACATCTGCCAGCGCAAGCGCATACTCCAATAGAGTCTCTTGAACATCATTCCATGTTTCTTGCCCCTTCCCCCAACCTAGGTCCTTCTTGTAAGCCATACGAAGATCATTCAACTGTTTATAGCTTGGAGGTTGTCCGTGATGACCACCTAGAATAACAGCTAATTTTCGAGAAAATCCATACTTTTCTAAAATGAGTTGTGATGACCAATGATGTCTTGCTTCATGCGGATGTGTATTATTCTCAAGCGACAGACCAACTTCAATTATTTGATTATATAGTGAGTCATCAAATTCTGAATGGTGCAATCTTCCTTGAAAAACAGGAGTAGCCTTGCCTAAATCATGTCCTGCTGCTAAAAACGTAAAACATGGTATTGCCGAATCCTCAAAATTAAAGGAGTCTATTCTCGATTTAAAAATTCCTTGACATATCTTTCGTTTAGTACAAGAAGGAACCCAGTGGTGCCATAGCAATTTAGCTACTTCAGCAGCATCAGACATATGAACATAAAGTGGAAGCCACTGTCCATTTTGGCTCTCGATAGATTTTTTTGCCCATAAAGCTCTCGTACGCCAACTTAGCATCTCAAAATCCCCACCCCTTATATAATTTTTCTATCACTTATATTGTAAACAAATGAACTAAACAAATCAAGCAATATTTCTTTCTACATGTATCTTTTAGTTATTTTGCTATCTATAACCAACATAATTAGATAAAAAAAGACAAATACCACTCGCTATAATCAATCAACAAAATGATTCTCTTTTTAATGATTTAGATGGAAAACCCCGCACACGCGGGGAACACGGCAACTGGCACAGGATCACTGACACAAATAAGGGATCACCCCCGCATGCGCGGGGAACACGGAAGATACCACAAGAGATGATTGAGGATATCAGGATCACCCCCGCATGCGCGGGGAACACACAAAGACCACAAGTACGACAACGACCTTCCCGGGATCACCCCCGCATACGCGGGGAACACAAACATTGCGATCCTCCGGGTTAATCTTCGTAAGGATCACCCCCGCATACGCGGGGAACACGTAATTGCTAATTTTTTATGATCTTTATTAAAAGGATCACCCCCGCATACGCGGGGAACACATTTTATCTTTTAAAACTTTTATATAGCTTTTAGGATCACCCCCGCATACGCGGGGAACACTCGGTGCCTTTACGAGATATGAGATATCCGTTAGGATCACCCCCGCATACGCGGGGAACACGCTTGATGTGGGGTTAATGTCGACAACAACTAGGGATCACCCCCGCATACGCGGGGAACACGATGGTACCGACTGCAAAGGTCGTTGCGAATGAGGATTGCCCCCGCATACGCGGGGAACACATCTTTCCGTCATACTCTACAACTCCACCCGCAGGATCACCCCCGCATACGCGGGGAACACTGTGGAAGAAAGCCAACCCAGGTCTTGGTACGAGGATCACCCCCGCATACGCGGGGAACACTACCTTCCTTTTTTATTTATTTCCTCCGGCGGAGGATCACCCCCGCATACGCGGGGAACACTTCTGTTAGCAAGCCGATCTTCTTCGGTCTTCAGGATCACCCCCGCATACGCGGGGAACACGGAAATTTGAAAGAGGTAATATGGATGGAAACCGGATCACCCCCGCATACGCGGGGAACACTTTACTTTATAATTTAAAATCATCAAAGCAGAAGGATCACCCCCGCATACGCGGGGAACACTGCAGATCGGATCGTCGAGGTGCTTTTCTCATAGGATCACCCCCGCATACGCGGGGAACACTGTCTTCAATCCTTTCGGCCATTCTTGCTTAAAGGATCACCCCCGCATACGCGGGGAACACAATTTCCTCCAATTCATCCCTTTTTATGCGGATGGATCACCCCCGCATACGCGGGGAACACCTTATGCGGAGAAAAACGATGGGCTTTTTGAGAGGATCACCCCCGCATACGCGGGGAACACTTCTATAAGTTTACAGTACGATTCCGGCAATAAGGATCACCCCCGCATACGCGGGGAACACCAGTTTGAA